>CALVFA010000035.1 GCA_944326725.1 uncultured Elusimicrobiales bacterium
CGGCTGTTGGCGGCGGCGGTAAAGCGCACAGGCCCCTGTACCGCTTCATAAGACAAACTGTCTCGCCCGCCGCTGTAGCCGCGGTTGCTCCATAATTTGCCACGGCGGTTAAGCAGCAGGCCCCAGCGCGCGCTCAGCGTCAAAGCGTTTACTTTCATCTCTTCCCCGGGCCAAATATCCCTAAAAGGCAAAACCACTTTTTTAACATGCACCGCTTTTGAAAGCTCTTTTATCTGCTCCATTTGTTTGGCAGTATCTTGACTGATAAGCACCGCGTCTACGGTGCGCGCGCCGGAAGAGAGCACCGCACGGGCCAGCTTATCCCCATCTATAGCCGCACCAAATAAAACGCGCGTCCCGTCGGGCATACGCAATAAAATAGCGCTTTTGTTCCATTCATTTAAAAGCCACACCGTCGGCCCGTTAAAAAAAACATATTGCACCACCGGGGCCAGCACCATGACCGCCGCCACCCATTTCCATACACGGCGGACAAACTCCTTTTGCGGCAAATTAAAAAGCAAAAACACCCCGGCATAATAGGCCGCTATCCAGCCGGGCCGCCACGCCGCCGCCGTAATGGAAGCCCCCGGAAAAGCGGCAAACCGCTCCACCAGCCATTGAAACGCCAACAGCATTGCCCCGGTCAGCCCTTTGAGCAAAAAGCCTATATGCGCCACGCAAAACACATAATAGGCAAAGCTCAGCCCCATTAATACCGAAGCCAGCGGCACCAGCAGCATATTGGCTAACAACCCCACAAAAGACACTTTATAAAACACATTGGTAAACACCGGCAGCAGTACCAGTTGCGTGCTTAGCGTAGCCAGAAAAATCTGTACAAAAAACTTTATCCAGCGCGGCCACTGGTAGGGCAGGGCGTAGTTGTTTAAGCAAATAATAATCGCCACCGTAGCCAAAAAAGACATTTGAAAACCTGTCTCAAAAACAGCAGCCGGATTGATAAGCAAAATAACAAAACAGGCAAGCACCAACCCCTGAAATACCCCGCTGTTGCGGTGCAGGAAATATCCCGTCACGGCGCATACCGTCATAAAATAGGCGCGCACCAAGGGTGCGTCCGCCCCAGCAATAAGGGTGTAAATCCCGGCAATCAGCAAGGCCAAAAGAACCGTTTTCTTGCGTCCGGCGCCAAAGAGCGCACAAAAAGCAAAAACCACCAGCGTCACAAACCCCACATTGCCGCCGGAAGCCACCAGCAAATGAATGGCGCCGCTGTCTTGAAAGTCTGCATACAAAGAGGGGTCTATTTCGCCGCGCTCTCCCAGCAGCACGCCGCCGGCAATGGCGGACAAATTGCGGTTAAAGTTCTGCTCAAACACCGCCAAAATATCGGTGCGCACAGCAGAAATGGCCCGTGAGAAAAAAGAAGGCGCCCGCACCTGCCGCGCCGAAGAGACGGCTATTTCCGTAAACACGTTTTTCGTAGCCAGGTAGGCGCCCCAGTCAAAGTTACCCATCAGCGCAATAGAATAGGGCTTTTTCAGCCGGCCCTCCAGCTGTACAGTTTCGTGCCAAAGAGGAGTGTACTCTTTAAAGCGGGCGTAAACATAGCCACTGGTTTTCTCTCCGTTGACGCTGTAGACTTTGACCATCACGTTGCGGCTTTTGGCTTTCTGCACCGCAAAGCCCACCACCTTGCCGGTAAGCGTAACATTTTTAAGAGGGATTTTGTGGAAAACATCATTAGAAGAAGGCGCCGGTTTGTAGAAAAAAGCCAGCAGCGCCACATACAAAACAAGCAACAGAAAAAGCGGCCTTTTGTAATAACTGTAATGCATTTACATTTTGGTGCGGCCTTTGAGCGAATAGCCCAGCGTCATTTCATCAATATAATCTATATCCCCGCCCAACGGCACGCCATAGCCAATGCGGCTGACCCGCTCCACCAGCCCGTGCAGCAAGTCCGCCAAATACAAGGCGGTGGTTTCGCCTTCGGTGTCTGGGTCGGTGGCTAAAATAACTTCCCGGATAGGCACGGGGGTATTTTGCACCCGCTGCAGCAGTTCTTTGACTTTTACTTGTTCAGCTCCGCGGCCTTCCATGGGGGAAATGGCTCCGTGCAACACGTGGTAGAGGCCGTGGAAAGCACCTGTTTTTTCAATAGATTCTATATCCTGCGGGTCTTCCACCACGCAGATGAGGCTTTTGTCCCGGTCCGGGTCGGCACAGATGGAGCAGACATCACTTTCGCTGTAGGCGTGGCAGACGCGGCAGAGTTTTACCTGCTCTTTTACGCCTAATACAGAAGCAACAAACTCTTCCACTTCCCCTTGCGGCGCACGCAAAAAATAAGCCGAAAAACGTTCCGCCTGCCGCGGGCCGACCCCGGGCAGTCTGCGCAAAGCACGCACCAAACGTTCTAACGCTTGCATATCAGGCCAACACTTCCCCGCCAATAATATCTAAAATTCCTTTCACTTCTTCCGGCACTTGCGCCGCGGCGGGCTCTACATCGGCAGAGAAATCCGCCTGCACAAAAGGCTCTTCCGCGCTGATACTTTCTGCGCGCGCAGGCACTTTTTGGGCCGCGGGCTGGGCAGCCGGTTGAGCCGCCGGTTTAGTAAAAGCCGCCGGCGCCGCCGAAGCAGATTTTTGCTCTTTCTGCTCCGTAATTTGTATTTTAATGCGGCGGGCACCTAATTTAGAGGCCATTTTTTCCATTTCAGCCAGTTTCGTCTGCGCCGGCACTTTGTAAAATTCTTTGCCTTTGCCAAAGCTAATGCTCCAGCTGTCCCCTTCAAAATGCACGGAACAGTTGGTCATCACATCATAGACAAACGGACTGCCGGAAAAAGCCTTGACCACCTGGTCCCACAGCTGGCGGTTATCGGTAATTTGCACCGCCTGTTTAACCGGGGCCGCCTGCACAGAGTTTTTTGTTTCTATGGCAGGCTGCGCCGCTGCCGCCACCGCGGAAACGGATTTTTCCTGAAAACAGGTTTCAGAAGCAGCGGGTTTTGCCGTAGAAGAGACGGGCTGGTTTTGCCTAGTATTTTCTGCGGCAAAAGAAGCGGCATGGTTTTGAGAAGCCGGCGCACCAAACGCGGCCGCGGGGGCCGCAGGGCTCTGCGCCGGAGCGGAAGCCGCCGCAGAAACAAAAGGCTGCGGCGCCGAAAGCGGTTTTTGGGACGCTTTGCCTGTGCGCGCAGCGGAAGCCGCCGGCGGCAGGGAAGAAGCACCGCCCTCCCCGCGCTCCAACGCTTCCAAACGGCGGATAAAGCCCTCCACATCAAAACAGCTGTCCATAACCGTAAACAAGCCTACTTCTGCACTGACTAACGCATTGTCTGAAAATTTCACTTCTTCTGCCAGTTTATTGACTTTGCGCGAAAGCGCCGCCAATAAGCCCGCCGATGCCTGGGCCGTTATTTCTTGTGCACCGTCAAACGGGGCCGTGCCCTGGTTCAGCGAAAAATAAAATAAATCCCCCAGTGCATTTTTCAAATCTTTCAAAAAAGCGTTGGCGTCAAACCCTTCCGCGCGCAATGTCTCAAACACGCTATGCAGGCCCTGTCCGTCTTTTTGCACCAGCGCACGCACCGCCTGCGCCAGCAAATCCTGTGGGGTCAGGCCCAGCATTTCCCCGACTAATTTTTCATCAATTTTCCCGTCGGAATACGCAATCGCGCGGTCCATCAGCGTCAGCGCGTCACGCATGGCGCCGCCGGCGTTTTTGGCGATAATGCGGGCCGCTTTTTCCGTCAGGTCCAGCCCTTCGGCTTCTGCCAAATCCAGCAAATGATTGGTAATTTCGTCGCTGGTCATGGGGCGGAAACGAAAGGTCTGGCAGCGGCTGACAATGGTGGCGGGCACTTTATGTTTTTCCGTCGTAGCCAGAATAAACACCACATGCTGCGGCGGCTCTTCTATCGTCTTTAAAAGGGCGTTAAAAGAGCTGGCAGAGAGCATATGCACTTCGTCTAAAATAAATACTTTGTAGCGGTCACGCGAAGAAGCCAACGCCACTGTATCAATAATAGCTTCGCGCACCTTTTCCACCTGGGTATTGGAGGCGGCGTCCAGCTCCAACACGTCCATATCCGCGCTTTGCGCAATTTCACGGCACTGCGGGCATTCCCCGCACGGCTCTGCGGTGGGTTTATTCTGTCCGTGTCCGGTGCAGTTTAAGGCTTTGGCCAAAATACGCGCCGTCGTGGTTTTGCCGCAGCCGCGCGGCCCGTAAAATAAATACGCATGGGCAATGCGGCCCAGTTTTAATGCATTTTGCAATGTTTTGGAAATGCTTTCCTGGCCTACCATATCCTCAAAACGCTGCGGACGGTATTTGTTAGCCAGGCTGACGTAGGGGGTGTTTTCGCTCATGTATTAACCTCTAAAAAAACGGCGCGCGGCCCGCTGACTGCGTTTAAAGTCCAGGCTAATCAAGCCCGGGCCCAACAACATCAGCGTACATAAAGGGGCAAAGCACAGCAGACATAAAGCTACAAACGCTTTATTATAGCCGCCCGCGAAAAATATAATAGCACATATCAGCGTCAGCGGCAAAGCCGCCAGCGCGCTTAAACGGGTGTGCCACCCAAGCAGTAAAAAAAGTCCCAAAAACAGCTCCGCCCCGGCAAGGAAAAAAGATACCGGCACGGAAAAAGCAAATCCCAGCGCCGCCGTATTCACCAGAAACTCCCGCCAATAAAACAAACTGCCCAGCGCAAAATATATCATAGACAGCCCGGTAAAAAAACGGCACAAAAACATGGCTTTGGAAAAAGCTTTTTCGTCTATCTTGCAATGCAAGGTAAGTGAGGTGTCTTGTTTAGCCATAAAAACCCCTGTAGATTAAAATTCCGTACTGGCAGACATAAAAAAATATGTTTTGCGGTGGTCCTGCCTATTCTGTTCAAAAATTTCCACCCCGCCGCTGATCGTAGCCTGGCCTAAATGCAGCGCCAGCCCCCCTGCCACTGATATTGTATAGTCGCTGTATTCCAAATACTTATAGCGCGCATAAACAGCATATGGGCTAATCCAGCGCGTACGGTACGCCACGCGGGCGGCCGCCATATCGCTGATAAACCCCTGCACCACCGCCGTCATATATGGGATTTCCGTCCAGTTAGACGTAACTCCCTGCGGCGGCTTATGTGTATATTTTATCACTTTGTCATAGCGCGCCTGAAGCCAAAATTTGCCCAATTCACTGCCGGCTTCCAAAGAAGCCGCCGTAGCCGTAGTTTTAAAACGCGACGGCAAGGCCTGCCCCGCCCGATCGTCTGTAATATCATAGAGCGCCTGCCCGCCTTGGGCGCGGATATAGGGGTTTTTAAGCGGTCCGCAGCGGTAACACAAGGTGTATGTCAGCCCGGCCCCGTAAATCCAGTTTTCAAAGCCCAGCCGCCGCGGGATATACGCCCCCACCACATCTGCCACTAAATTATCTGTGATTTCATACGCCGCAGAAAGGGCAAATTTGGTAGTGGCGCCGGCTTCGTCTTCTTCTTTGTCGCTCATGCGGTAATACCCCACCGCAGGCGTTAAAATAAATCCGTTGTCTAAATCCAGCCGGTAACTGCCGCGCAGGGCCGCGTAGCCCCTCTCGCCGTTAACGCCTGCAAAATGGAGCTGCCCGTAGGACACAACCCACGGGCAGACCAAGAGTACAAACGTTAAGACTATTTTCAAACGCGGCATTATTTTTTAGCTTTGTTTTGTTTGGCTTTAAGCGCGGCGATTTTTTTGTCTTCATCTTGTAAGAATTTGACATAGTTGGCCGCTTTGCGTTTTTTCCAAGCGCCTTTATGATAGCCGTAACCGATGATGAGCGGAATGAGCGTGGTGCATTCGCCATACACCATCTGCTCCAGCGCGGTGGACACTTTGCCCCAGCTGGACGCTTCTTTGAGCGTAGAGCCGGAGAGGGCGCCGTCGCGTTCGTCCGCCACGGTAATTTGTACGGCGTATTTGTGCATCGGAGCGTCCGCCCCCAAAATTTCAGCCGCCACCACGGTGTCTTGGGCAAAGTTCTTCGGCACCCCGCCGGAGAACATCATCAGACCCGTTTCTTTGGCTTTGATTTTGATTTTGGTCAGTTCCAAAAAGTCTTTGGCGCTGTCAATGGTCACATGGGCCGTCGGGTTTTCCGTCTGGTGCGCCACAAAGCCAAACCCGGCAGAGCAGTCGGAAAAAGCCGGCACAAATACGGGCACGCCATACTTGTAGGCGTTATACACTACGCTGTCTTTGCCTTTTTTATTCTTTTCCAGCCATTTGCCCATTTCCCAAATAAATTCGCGGGAAGAATAGGGGCGCGGCTCCAAAGAATTGCAGATTTTGTGTACGGTTTCGTCGCACACTTTCAGTTCGTCTTCGTTGATGTAGGTGTCGTAAATGCGGTCAATGTGCAAGTCGCGCAAAAGGTTGTCGTCTGCATTGTGCGGAGTGCCCAAATAATGTTTGTAACCCAAAGCTTCAAAGAAGTCTTGGTCCACAATGTTGGCCCCGTTGGAAACGATGGCGTCCACCATCTTGTTTTGAATCATGTCCACAATAATTTTCTTCAGCCCGGCGGAAATCAAAGAGCCGGCAATGCACAAAATAATAGAGCAGTTTTTGTCGGACAACATCTGGTGGTAGATTTTGCTGGCGCGGGCCAGGTCGCGGGAAGAATAAGCCATGTTTTCAAAGGCTTCTACCATGGGGACCACATTGTATTTTTTCATATCAATGTGTTTAATGGTGCCTTTGAGGAAGTCTTTTTGCGTGAGTTTTGCCATTTTTTGTTACACCTCTGCATGTGGGAATATGCGCCGCAAAAACGGCGCGTTTTTACTTTTTTCTTGTTCATTAAATTATATGAAAATTCAAGCGTTTTTCATAGTAAAATATAATAAAAAGCGCGGCCCCAAAAAGCGTGCGCCCGAAATTGTTTTTTAAGGAGCTTTTATGTACCCCGAACTGGAAAAAAATGACCCCGAAGTTTTTGCCGCGGTAAAGGCGGAACTAAACCGCCAGCGCAATAAGCTGGAGCTGATTGCTTCTGAAAATTTTACCTCGCTGGCTGTCATGCAGGCGCAAGGTTCTGTACTGACCAATAAATATGCCGAGGGGTACCCGGCCAAACGTTATTACGGCGGCTGTGAATTTGTAGACATAGCTGAAACGCTGGCTATTGAACGCGCCAAGAAAATCTTTGGCGCCGAGCACGCCAATGTGCAGCCCCACTCCGGCGCGCAGGCCAATATGGCGGTGTATGTGGCACTGGTAAAACCCGGCGACACGGTGCTGGGGCTCAACCTCTCCCACGGCGGCCATTTGACACACGGGCACCCGCTCAATTTCTCCGGTAAATATTTTAATATCGTGGCTATGAACGTACGCCCCGACACGGAAGAAATTGATTATGATGAAGCGGCGGAGCTGGCTTTAAAACACAAACCCAAACTGATTATGGCGGGGGCGTCCAACTATTCGCGCGTGTTTGACTGGAAACGCCTGCGCGAAATTGCAGACTCCTGCGGTGCTTATCTAGCCTGCGACGTGGCACATTACGCCGGGCTGATTGCCGCCGGTGAATATCCCAACCCCGTCCCGTATGCCGATGTAGTCACCACCACCACGCACAAAACCTTGCGCGGCCCGCGCGGCGGGCTGATTTTATGCAAAGAAAGCTTGGCTAAAGCGATTAATTCGGCTGTATTCCCCGGCGTACAGGGTGGGCCTTTAATGCATGTGATTGCCGCCAAAGCCGTCTGCTTTGGTGAAGCGTTAAAACCCGAATTTAAAGCTTATCAGCACCAAGTAGTTTTAAACGCCAAGGCGCTGGCCCAAGCCTTGCTGGATAAAGGCTACCGTTTGGTGGCCGGCGGCACCGACAGCCATGTGATGTGTATTGATTTGCGCTCCAAAGGACTCACCGGCAAGGCCGCCGAAGCCGCCCTGGACAAGGCCGGCATTACCGCCAACAAAAATACCATTCCGTTTGACCCGGAAAAACCGTTTGTGACCAGCGGCTTGCGCATAGGCACCCCGGCGGTCACCACCCGCGGCATGAAAGAAGCCGACATGCAAAAAGTGGCCGATTTTATAGACCGCGCCATTATGCATCATGATGATGAGGCGTATTTGGCGGCAGAAGCCAAAGAAGTGGAAGCGTTTTTGGCAAACTTTCCGCTCTATCCGCAGTTGAATTAATTTTAGGCACCCGGAACAAAACTCCCCAAGCGTAAAAACCCGGGGAGTCTTTGTTTTACTTCCAAAGAAAAATCTAAAAATTAATGATGCAAACTTCTCCTCTTGCCAAGAAAAAACCCGCTTTTTTCAAGCGGGTTTTTTACCTTATGGATTAATGGAGTCTAACAGAGCAGCAGCCTCTCTGCTACCGTTATTTTTGGCCACAGTCAGCCAACGCACTGCTTCATTTCTATCTTTTTTCAAGCCGAAGCCACGCAAATAGAACTGCCCCACAGTATACTGGGCATAGGCATTGCCTAAGTTCGCGGCTTTCAAAAACATTTGGGAAGCCTTGTCCAAATCTTGAGGAAAGTCTTGGCCCTCCATATAAATAATGCCGCTCATATATAAGGCATCTGCATTGTTTTTGCGTCCGGCCGTTTCAAACAAATCCAACGCCTCTTTTCTTTCCTCCGGCGTCTGGGCATTTTTATAAACCCTTGCGCCTAGTTCATACTGAGCCTGAGGATACCCTAAATCTGCGGCACGTTTTAAATAGAGATAGGCTTTCTCTTCATCTTTAGGCAAAGCTCCTTCTCCTTTGTCATATAAAACAAACAAGTGATAGTGCGCCCGGGCAGAACCGGCTTGGGCTGCTTGCATAAACAATTCTGCTGCTTTTTCCGCATTACGTTCAACACCTATCCCAGACTGAAACATTTCTCCAGCTAACGCCAAAGAATCTGCCTCCCCTTGCTGCGCCTGTTGAAGCAAAGAGTCTATTTGCTGTGCATAACGATAGGCAGCCAATTGTTTTGCCGGAATCTGACTTAGAGCACTTGTCGCTTGCGCGTCGCCCTGACGGGACGCCTGCAACCACCATAAAAATCCTTGCAGAGCATCCTGCTTTAGGACGTCGTTTCCTGTTTGATACATTTCTCCAAGCATATACTGCGCCGGGGCATAGCCCTTGTCAGCTGATAATTCTAAGTAAGAAACAGCGCTTTCTATATCCCGCGCAACACCGTTGCCCTCCAAATACATCTGGGCCAACTCATAAGCGGCCTGAGGATCTCCCTGGGCAGCAGCTTTTGCATACCAGTCTGCCACTTCTTGGGCATTCGTCTGTGCCCCGGCGCCTGTTTTTAACTTTTCAGCCACAGCCATTTGGGCATTTACGTCCCCTTGCTGGGCCGCGGCAAGCGTCTTTTTGAAAGAGTGCCACTTCCATAAATACCAACCCGCACAAGCCAGACCAGCCAGTATAATTAACAGAACAATTATTTTTAGAAGTTTTTTCATTATTTCACCATAACAAACGGCATTTGATCTCCAGCCATGTAAGTAGGCATGCGTCCGTCCCATTTCTCTATGGCTTTCAGCTGCGCTTCCACCTGGCGCAGACGGATTAAGTTGTCCGATACAACCTCCCGCTGTAAACGCAAAGACTGCGCTTCAGCCTGCGCTTGCAGGATTTTTTGTTCGGCTTCTTTTTTTACTTTTTCCACTAAGTTAGTGGCCCGTTTAGCCTCCTGTTCAGCGATTTGTTTCTCCTCCACCGCTTTTAAAAACTGGGGAGAGAACTCAAAATTAGTTATCGCTACATCGGAAATGACTACTTGTTTTTCCGCCATTTTCTGTTTCAAAATCTCATCCAGCTCCTTAGCTACTTGCACGCGGTTGGAAATGACGCTCTCTGCGGAATATTTGGCCAGCACCGCTTTGGTCCATTCCTCTACCGCCGGACGAAGCACCGTGTTGGTATAATCCGGTCCCAAATTGCGATACACGGAAATAATCGTTTCCGGCAAAATGCGGTGGTTAATCGCCAAGGTAAGACCAACACTCTGCAAATCTTTAGAAAAAGCTTCCGTTTCAAAAGAATCTTTTTTAATACGGACGGAAAACTTTTCCACCTTGTCAATTAAGGGCAGTTTCAAGTGCAGCCCCTCGGTGTAAGAGCCAATGATTTTGCCAAAGCGCAGCTTGATGGCTACGCTGCCTGCCGGCACGGTAAAATACGAACCCAAAGCCACCACAATAACCGCCAAAACAATGATGACAGCGGCTATTTTCTTGGTGTCAACGGTAAAATTGGTTACGTTGCGCATATTTTCTCCTGTTTATAAAATAACTACCTTACCATTGTATAAAAAAACCCGTTTCCGCGCTTAACGGAAACGGGTCTTTAAAATACTGTTGTTAAGCGGCGGCTTTTATCTTTTTGACCAGAGCTAACAGATACAGCACCGCTATGGTCATCACAATGACAGAGCCCGTCTGGCTGCCCATAGCGTCAGAGGCAAAACCCATAAACAACGGGAACACCGTCCCGCCGATTAAGCCCATAATCATCAGGCCGGATACTTCGTTCTTTTTCTCCGGCTTGTGCAGCAAAGCCTGTGAGAAAATAATAGAGAAAATATTGGAGTTGCCAAGGCCGATTAAAGCAATGCAGCCGTACAAGAGCCACTGGCTGTGGAAAACCAGCATGCCGCACATGGCAATAAGCATAAACAATACGCTGATAACAAATATTTTCTTTGCAGAAAATTTAGCCAGCAAAAAGGCCCCTAAAAAGCAGCCGATGGTGCGGAACATAAAATAAACGCTGGTGGCATAAATGGCTTGAGAGAGCGTCCAGCCCAGGCGATCCATCAGAATTTGCGGGGCAGCGGTATTGGTGCCCACATCAATTCCCACATGACACATAATACCGATAAAGCACAGCAAAATCATCCCGTCGCCAAGCAAGGCAAAAGCGTCTTTAAATCCGGTGATTTTCCCGCTGACTTCTTCTTCTTTAATATCTTCACGGCCCAGCATAATGAAAGCGATGAAAGCTTCCACCGCAAATACCGCATACATCAAAGCCCAGTTGTTATATTTCGCCGCAAACCATGCCGCCAAAATCGGCGCGATAAAAGACCCGATGGCTTTTACAAATTGACCAAACGTCATAAAGCTGGCTAGTTTTTCCCCGCTGACAATATTGGACACCAACGGATTAAGAGACACCTGCATAATGGCGTTGCCAATACCCAACAGAGCAAACGCCAACATCATCGTGGCAAAATGATAATACACCAAAGGCAAAACAAGCGCCGCCAGCGTAACCACCAAGCTGACCAATACCGTTTTGCGCCGGCCGATTTTATTCATCAGCATGCCTGTGGGAACAGAGCAAACCAGGAACCAAAAAAACACCATGGACGGACACAAATTGGCCACGGTGTTGGACAGGTTGAAGCTTTCTTTGACATAGTTGGTCGCCGTACCGACGGAATCAACAAAGCTCATGGCAAAAAAAGCCAACATGACCGGGATTAGTTTTGCTGTCAACGACGAGTTCTGCTTTTCTTGAGTCATAGTATCTCCTTTTAATGATACGCGGGCCAAGCCCCGGATTGCGTACATACAAAAGCCGCTATGCGTACAGCGGCTTCGTGCGCTTCTTTAAGGCTTTTACCCGCCAAAATGTTATAGACAAACGCGCCGGAAAAACTGTCTCCCGCGCCCACTGTATCTACCACCTGCACCCGGGGCGTAGGGAAAAAGGATTTTTCTTCCGCGGTATATACTGCGCTAAACTTGTCTCCGGCAGTAAATACAACATAGCGCAAATCAAACCGCTCTAACAAAGAGCGGCACACTTCATCGTCCGTGCCCTGCAAGGCAAACATTTCCCGCAGCACCAGGATTTCATCGTCATTAAATTTAAATATATTAGCCCGGCGCAGCTGTTTTTCTATCAATTCTTTGCTGTAATAATGCTGGCGCAAATTGATATCAAAAAAACGCAAGGCTTCTTTCGGTGCCGCATCTAAAAGAGTTTCAATTGTTTTGCGCGAATCGGCATGGCGCAGCGCCAAAGAGCCAAAACAAACGCAGTCTGCTTTTTTGACCAAATCCAGGCTCTCTTGCGTAAGAGGAATATGGTCCCAAGCCACATTTTCCACAATCGTGTAATCTGGGTTTCCGTCTTTTAAAGAAATCAGCACATTTCCTGTTGGATAATCCGTAAAAGACAACTGGTAACGAATGCCCGCTTTATCCAGCTCTTGCAAAATTTCTGCACCAAAATCGTCTTTGCCTATAGCACTGATAGCGTATCCGTCCGCGCCCAGCTGGGCGGCATGATACACAAAATTCACCGGTGCACCGCCCGCCCGTTTGCCCGAGGGCAACATATCCCACAGCAACTCTCCTACACCTACAACTATTGGTTTGTGATTCATGTGATTTCTCCCAAGGGAAGCCTTCCTTTTTATTGTACACAAAATCACCGCAAAAAACACCTGCTCCTTGTTTGCAATACAGCAATTTGTGTAACACTTTCTTTTCTTCTGCCGTTTCTTCTCTTTTGCCGAAAAAATCGGAGTGGAAATTCTGCCCCCGATATATAACCCCAATAAAAAGCCGTTTTGGGTGCTTTCTTGCCCAAAACGGCTTTTAACATAAAAACGCCGCGCCGTTTTTAGCGGCGCGGCTACAAATACCGTTTGGCAAAGATTACTTGCGGTGGTGTTTTTTGACTTTCATGCGGGCAATGGCTTGCTTGATTTCCATTTCCGCCAGCTCAAAGTCAATATCCGCATCTTTGCGGGAAAGAGACTCTTTGGCTTTTTTAATCTTCTGCTTTTCTGCTTCTTCATCTATTTCATCAGCCAAATCCGCCCCTTCGGCAAAAACGTTGACGCCTTCACGCAGAATTTCCGCCAGGCCGCCCATTACGGCAAATTCTTCTTCTTTGCCGTCTTTTTTATAGCGCAAAGAGCCAAAACCCAGCTGCACGATCATCGGCAAATGCCCGGGCAAGACGCCCAGCTCCCCCGCTGCCGCCGGCAGCACGACAGACTCTACCGCCACACCGTCCAGCAGCTGTTTTTGGGGGGTTACCAGGTTTAAATAAAGCGTTTTTGCCATACATTACTCTTGTTCTTTGGCTTTTACTTTTTCATAGTTGGCCAGCACATCTTCTATGCCGCCGCACATGAAAAAGCACGATTCGGGAATATGGTCATATTCGCCGTTGACAATCCCTTTAAACGACTTAATGGTGTCTGAGAGTTTAACGTATCTGCCCGGACGGCCTGTGAATTGCTCACCCACCGTAAAGGGCTGGGAGAGGAATTTTTGGATTTTGCGGGCACGGTTAACGGTCTTTTTATCCTCATCAGACAATTCGTCCATACCCAAAATAGCGATAATATCCTGCAAATCTTTGTATTTCTGCAAAATACGGCGTACATCTTGGGCCACTTGGTAATGCTCTTCTCCAATGATGCGCGGGTCCAAAATGCGGGAGGTGGACTCCAGCGGGTCCACCGCCGGATAAATACCCAAGCTGGAAAGCGCGCGGGAAAGCACGGTGGTCGCGTCCAAATGGGAGAAGGTGGCCGCCACGCCGGGGTCGGTCAAGTCGTCTGCGGGCACATAAACCGCCTGAATGGAGGTAATGGCGCCTTTTTTAGTAGAAGTAATACGCTCCTGCAATTTGCCGATTTCGGTGTTGAGCGTAGGCTGATACCCTACGGCAGAAGGCATGCGCCCCAGCAGGGCCGACACTTCGGAGTTAGCCAGCACAAAGCGGAAAATATTGTCCAAAAACAGCAGCACATCTTGGCCTTTTACATCACGGAAATATTCCGCCTGCGTCAAAGCCGTCAGCGCTACCTTGGCACGCGAGCCGGGAGGCTCGTTCATCTGCCCGTACACCAGCACGGTTTTATCCAGCACGGAGCTGCCGTCGCTGAGTTTATTTTCCTGCATTTCCAGCCACAAATCGTTCCCTTCGCGGCTTCTTTCGCCCACGCCGCCAAAGACAGAGCTGCCATGGTGTTCGCGTGCCACGTTGTTAATCAGCTCCATAATCAATACGGTTTTGCCCACGCCGGCGCCGCCGAACAAGCCCACTTTGCCCCCTTTCATATACGGGGCGATTAAATCCACCACTTTAATACCGGTTTCAAACAGTTCCGGGGTCGGGTTTTGGTCCTGCAGGGAAGGAGGATCACGGTGAATGGGCATTTTTTCCGTTGCTTCAATCGGCCCGCGGTGGTCCTGCGGCTGGCCCAATACGTTCATCAGGCGGCCCAGGCAGCCCTCTCCTACGGGCACCTTCAAAGAGGCCCCCGTATCGCGCGCTGGTGCGCCGCGCTGCAAGCCGTCGGTGCTTTCCAGCGCCACACAGCGCACAATGCCGTCGCCCATTTGCTGGGCCACTTCAGCCATAATGACTTTATCTTTGGAAAGCTGAATTTCAATTGCGTTTTCAATAGCCGGCAAATGGGCGGCGTCAAAAGCGATATCTACGGCCGCTCCGATTACCTGGCTTACTTTTCCGGTATTCATATGTTATTCCCCTGCTGCTTAACTGTTTAGGGCCTCGGCCCCGTTGACAATATCTAAAATTTCGTTGGTAATGCCCGCCTGGCGCACTTTGTTGAGCGTCACGCCCAAGGCTTCCGCCAGTTCGCCGGCGTTTTTGCTGGCGGCGTCCATGGCGTTCATGGTGGCGGCCAGGTTGGCGGCCTGGCTTTCCAAAAGGACGCGGTACATGTTGGCTTTCATCAGGCGCGGCACCAAAATGCGGAATATTTCTTTTACACCCGGCTCAAAGAGAAATTCCGTTTCGTCTTTTTTCTGCGTTTCTGCCTGCAGTGTAAAAGGCAACACCTCATACTGCGCCAGCCGCTGGCTGCCCATGGATTTAAAATCATTATAAATGAGCGTAACGGCAGAAAGCTTTTTTTCAAAAAACTCTTTCATCACCGCTTCGCCCAACAGCTCGGCATGGGCATAGGTCACTTTGGGGAAAATCCCCACGCTTTCATATACAATGTGTATATTTTTGTGGCGCAAACGGCTGATAAAATCCCGCCCTTTTTTGCCAATGCAGAACACAGAAATTTCCTGGTCTTGGTGCTCCTTTAAAAAAGCCACCGCCGCACGCAAAATAACCGCGTTGAAAGAGCCCGTCAGCCCTTTATCACCAGTAATGACAATAAGGCCTATTTTAGACGGGTCGCCTGTTTTATTGACAAAGAAACGCTCGGCCCAGGTTTCTTCCCCTTCCTGCAAAGCGGGGAAAGCCAAAACCTCTTGTTTTAAATCCGCCACCATCTCCAGCATTTTTTTAGCAAACGGGCGTGCATTATCCATAGCCTGTTGGGCTTTGCGGATACGCGCGCTGGAAATCATTTTCATCGTCTGCATGATTTGCTGCGTGGAGCGTATGGCTTTAATGTTTTGGCGTATATCGCGAAGCGATTGCATACTCTGTCCTTATTTAGTTTTTCCTTCCAAAATGCTCACATAATCGGCGATAGCCGCTTCCAAAGAGAAGTCCGGCTTATAGCCGATTTTCTCAAACGCCAGGCTCATATCCGCTTCGGTTTTGTTTTGGAAGAACGGATAAGGATTGTCAATATATTCCGGCTCCAGGTTTGTGCCCAGCTCGTGGTTTAAGCATTTAATCACATCGTTGTAACTGCGGGCGGTGCCGGTGGCACAATTATACACCGCAGTTTCTTTGCCGTTTTGCAAAGCACACAGATTGGCTTTCACTACGTCTTTTACATACACAAAATCGCGCATTTGTTCGCCGTATTTAAACACGCGGGGGCGTTTGCCGGCTTTCATTTGGTTGTAAAGCTGATAGACCATGCTGGCCATTTTGCCTTTGTAATCTTCGCCGGGGCCGAACACATTGAAATAGCGCAGGCCGATGATTTTCATATCCTGGTGGTCGTGGCTGAACATGCGGGCCACATTATCATCAATGACTTTAGAAAAGCCGTATACGTTTTCCGGGTGGGTCGGCTGGGACTCTTTCATCGGCACCGCGCCATTGCCGTAGGTGGCGGCGGAAGAGGCGTAAATTACTTTGGGAACTTCGTTCTCTGCGGCGTAATTGAGCAAATTACGGAAGGCTTCCACATTTTGCTCCATCATCACTTTTTGGTCCATGACCGTAGTATCAGTAATGGCCGCTTCGTGGAAAATGGCGTCAAAGTAATCGTTCTCCGGCAAATAATTGAACAAATCTCCGGCAATGACGTCCCCTTTAAAACCAATCAGGTTTTTAAAGTGGCCGTTCTTGGAAAAATCGTCAATGACCGTGACTTCATGTCCCTGCGCTTCCAAAGTTTTGGCAATATTGCTGCCGATAAATCCGGCGCCGCCAGTCACTAAATATTTTTTCTTTGCGTCCATGGGTATTCTCCTTATTTGCCGTTAAAAACAGTTTTAAACTCATCTAGCGCGCTGCTGAGTTTTTGAGCCAAATCATCGGTCAGCTCTTTGGCCGCGTCCAGCTCTTCCATCAACTCTTTTTTCTGTGCGCTGGCCCAGGCAATCAGCTGCGCTTCATAGGTGCGCACCTGCTCTACTGTGATATCGTCTGTATATCCGTTTACGCCGGCATACAAAGCCAGCACTTCCTGGCACAGGCGCATCGGTTTATACTGGTCTTGCTTGAGCAGTTCTTTCATACGCTTGCCGCGGTCAATTTGCCGCTGGGACTCTTTATCAAGCTCAGAGCCAAACTGCGCAAAGCCTTCCAGTTCCTGATACTGCGACATATCAATACGCAGCGTACCGGCCACTTTGCGCATCGTTTTGCGCTGGGCCGAGCCCCCTACGCGCGACACGGAAAGCCCCACGTTGACAGCCGGCTTAACGCCGCTTAAAAAGAGGCTGCTTTCCAGATAAATCTGTCCGTCCGTAATAGAAATGACGTTGGTCGGGATATAGGCGGACACGTCGTTGGCCTGCGTTTCAATAATCGGCAGCGCGGTTAAAGAACCGCCGCCGTTTTCATTAGAGAGTTTGCAGGCGCGTTCCAGCAAACGGGAATGCAAATAAAACACGTCGCCGGGGTAAGCTTCGCGGCCGGGCGGACGGCGAAGCAGCAAAGACATTTGGCGGTAGGCTTGGGCGTGCTTGGACAAATCGTCATACACAATCAGCACGTCCTTGCCTTTCCACATAAAATATTCGCCGATAGAGCAGCCGGCATACGGCGCGATATAAAGCATAGAGGCCGGGTCCGCCGCGGTGGCGGCTACGACGGTGGTATATTCCATAGCGCCAAAGTCCGTCAGCGTTTGCACCACTTGGGCTACGGTGCTGTTTTTTTGCCCAATGGCTACATAAATGCACAGACAGCGCTGGTCGGCCGGTAAATTCTTTTGGTTAATAATAGCGTCTATGGCAATGGCGGTTTTGCCGGTTTGGCGGTCGCCGATAATCAGCTCGCGCTGGCCTTTGCCGATAGGCACCAAGGCGTCTATGGCTTTTAGCCCGGTTTGCAGCGGCTGTTTAACCGGCTGGCGCTCTACAATGCCGGGGGCCACAATGTCCAGCGGCATATTTTTATCGGCTTTAATCTCTCCTTTTCCGTCTAAGGGGCGGCCCAATGGGTCCACCACGCGGCCGATAATGCCTTCCCCTACGGGAATGCTGATTACCTCGCCCGTGCGTTTGACTGTACCGCCTTCATGCACCAAATCGTCCGACCCCATCAGCACACAGCCGACGTTGTCATATTCCAGGTTCATCGCCATGCCTTTGACCCCGTTGCCAAAGTCCACCAGCTCAGAGGCTTTGACCTGGTTCAAACCATAGACGCGGGCAATGCCGTCGCCGACTTGAATGACGGTGCCGACTTCGCTCAAGTCCGCTTTGGTCTGAAAATTTTCTATTTTCTCTTTAATAATACTTGTTATTTCTTCCGGTCTGATTGCCATATTTGCACCGTTATTTGGTTAATTCTTGTTTTAACTTTTCAAATTGTCCTTTCAGCGTGCCGTCAATTAATATGTCCCCTATTTGAGCGCGCAAACCGCCCAGCAAAGCGGGGTCCGTTTGATATTGCACGCACGCTTTTTTGCCGCTGAAATGCCCCAGGGCTTCTTCCACGCGTTTTTTCTGCCCGTCGGAAAGCTCAAACGCCGTCTGCACTTGGGCGCGCACGCGGCCCAAACGCTCGTCCAAAAGTCCGCCCGCTTCCGCCACGCATTCGTCCAGCAGATAATACCTTTTGGCTTCCACCAAAGCGCAGACAAACCCCGCCACGGCTTTGTCCCCCTGCAAGGTGCGGGCCGTCCAGGCGGCTTTTTCAGCAGAAGACACCGCCGGATCCTGCATATAAGCACGCACCGCGTGCAAAGCCTGGGCCGCCTGCTGCAGCGCTTCAAAGCGTGCCGCGGCCTGCGCGCTGTCTTGGCTTAAAGCGTCAAAAGCGCGGGCATAACGGCGGGCTAAAATACGGTCTGCACTTTTCATAATTCTTTACACTCGGGCCGATGGGCCGCTGACTTGCCGCAGCACTTCATCTACCGCTTTTTCAGCCGATTGGGCGTTTAACTGCTGCTGCGTTACCTTGGCTGCCGCCAAAAGCGCCGTGCTGACCACTTGCTCACGCACATCGGCAAGCGCTTGGTTCTTTTCGGCCTCTATTTGCGCTTTGGCCTGCTCAATCAAGCGTTCCGCCTGCTGTTTGGTCTCATTCAGCAGCTGTTCTTTCTGCGCGTTGCCCAACGCCACCGCTTCCTGCATTTTCTTAGCAGCTTCTTGCGCTATTTGCTGCAGGCGTGCGTCCAGCTCAGCTTTTATATTTTGTGCTTCCTGGCGGGCTTGGGCGGCGGCGGCTTTATCGTCTGCTATTTGCTTTTCGCGTTTTTCCAGTGCGCCGATAATGCTTTTCCACGCAAATTTGTGCAAAAGCCATACCAGCAGCAAAAAGTTGACTATCGTCAACGCCATGACCCCGAAATCGGGATTTAACAGTTTATCCATTCTTTCCTCTTACGGAAAAAGATTACATCACCATCGTCAACAGACAAATGACCAGACCCAACATCGCAGCGCCTTCCAACAGAGCGGCGATAATAATCATGGTCGTGCGCAGCGCGTTGGCGGCTTCAGGCTGGCGGGCGGTGCCTTCCAAAGCGGCATTACCGATTTTACCTAAGCCCAGCGCAGCACCAATTACCGTCAAGCCTGCGCCGATACCGGCAGCGATGAATTTCAAGACTTCCAGTTCCATATGTTTTCTCCTTTGGCGGGCTGACCCGCCTATTAAATTAATGCGAATGAATGACCAAGCCTACATAAATAGACGTCAGCAACGTAAACACATACGCCTGCAAAAACGCCACCAACAGCTCCAGCAAAGTCATAAAAATTTCCAACCCCATGGCCGGTATGGCAGAACCGGTGCCGGCTATTTTGCTCATGCCGCCAATGATGAAAATAATCAGCAGCAGGCTCAGCAGCACCATATGCCCCGAAAGCATATTGGCAAAAAGACGGATAGCCAATACGCATACGCGAATGAGCAAACTAATTACTTCCAGCGGGAAAATCAGCGGCACCAGCCACCACGGCGTCCCGCCGGGCACAAAGGTTTTAATAAAGCCCCACAGCCCATGAAATTTAAGCCCGCAATACACAATCAGCGCGCCGGAACACACCGCCAGCCCGCCGGTAACGGAAATATTGGACGTAATAGTTTTCATTTGCGGGATTAAACCCGCCAAGTTGGAAAAAAGAATAAATAAAAATAAGGTGCAGAAATAAGAAAGAAATTGTTTGCCTTCTACCCCCATACCGGGGATTACAATGCCGTCGCGCATAAATGCCACATATTCTTCTCCAGCAGTATGCAGCAGGCGCGAAAAAATGCTTTTGCCGCGCCGCGCCATCAAAATACCGGTTAGCAGCAGCACCAAGCTGACGCACACCATCGTAACCGTATGTGCGGTAATAGGTAAATGCAAGGTGCCCACCATGACGCCAAAGTCGTGGTCTAAAATATGATGTGCTATCGTTTCAGATACTTCCATGGTCCTTTCCGTTCTTATCCGAAGTAGTTGTGCGGCCCATACGCCGGGCCTCTTTCACTACAATATACATGCCCAGCGCAAACCCGGACAACACGCCGATTATGGTCAGCCACGGGGTGGTGGCGTAATGCCGGTCCGCCCAATATCCGCCGCCGGTGCCCAGGGCCACCGCTACGGCAAATTCCAGTCCCAATGTTGTAATGACCACATGGTCTTTGGCTGAAAACGGACCTAGAGCCATAACGGCCTCCATTTATTTACCGAGCGGTAAGTTATTACTTATATTATAAATTAATTTGCTGCAAAAAGCGATCTTTTTTTCAACAGAGAAAGCTCTTTCTTTTATTGTAGTAAATACGACGGCTGGAGAAAACTGTTTTTTAGATTAAGTGAATTACAAAGAGGGTAAAAATTTTGGCTCACCTTTTATCGGACGCAAACAATGCTCTGCAAAAAAACACCCCGGTTAGCCCGGGGTGTTCTAAATGGCGTAAGTAAAAATTTTACTTTCAAACGGCTTTAACTCCACTTCAAAGCCTTGCTGTTTAAGCTGTGGGGTAACGGGCTGCGTAGCGCCGGAGAACTCTTCGGTAATTTGGGCGCCCTCTCCATCGGCTGCTTTGACTTTGAGCAAACACTTAGCCGCCGTATCGCTGTAATTGATCACTACGGTGGAAGCGGTGTTCATTTGTTTCCAAGTCCAACACAGAACATTGCGGCAGGAAGCATCTTCTTCGTTGACAGGCCCCACTTCGGTCAAAGACCATTGCCCTCCATGGAATGCCGGCTTAGAAGCAATTTTTAGCAACTGGGCATAATAATCCCGAATGGCTTCGTCTTCTTTAAAGAAATCCTTTACGTACTGTATCGGTACGCGCACCGGGTGCCCCATCATTTGAAACAAATAAATCATACGCGCGCCGGGCAGGGTGACAATAATGGTGCTGGCCGCCAACGATTTTTCACGCCCGAAAGCTTTTAAGCTTTCTTCTTCATCGTGATTGGCGGTAAAACGAATAGAGCGCATTTGGAACAAATGCTCCGCACCCAAATGGCCTTTAATATTTTCAGAGTTGGAAAAACGCAGGCGGTCATAAAGCACTTTATCATACGTGTAGTCAAAACCCATTTCCTGGATTTCCCACTCCAGCCCCCAATATACTTCGGCTATAAATTTAAAATCTGCATGTGCTTCCCGCACTTTTTGAAGCGCCATAGACCAAAATTCTTCTTTAGGCAAATTGCCGCCGATAAACTCCCACCATGTGTCACGATGCACTTTGTTTAAAGTCAGCATGGCCATGTCACAGCGCACGCCGTCGCACAAATCCGCTACTTTGAGCAGATTTTTAAGCATAAACTCTTTGGTCTTGGGATTAAAATAATTCAGCTGGGCCGTGTCAGTCCACGGGGCAAAATACGGGTCCCTGCCGTGGGCAATCCACACCCCATTTGCATTTTGGAAAAACCAATCTTTGTGCGCGCGGGGCTCCGTTTTGCCGGTATTAATATATAAATCGGGGTCACTATCAACTGTTGGGCTGTCTATGGCGGTATGATTGGCTACAAAATCCAAAAACAGCTCCATGCCCATACCGTTTAATTTCTCATGCAGCTGGCGCAGTGCTTGTTCGCCGCCCAAATCTTCCGCCGCTTCATATTCATATACGGCGTAAGGGGAGGCTATAATATCTTCTGCTTTAAAATCGGGATAGACTTGACGGATTTGTTGTTGGATATCGGTATTGGCGCGGGCTATTTCTGCAGCTTTGGGGCTTTGTTTCCACACGCCCATCAGCCACACAGCGTCAAAGCCTCTATTCTTAAATTCGTGCCAATATCCGTCGGGGATTTCGTGCAACATAAACCGCCGCCCGTACTGCGCCTCCAACCGGGCCAGCCACGCGCGGGTGTTTATTTCTAAAATATGCGGATTTGTCCTCATACCACACTCCCCTAGTTATTTTATAGCACTTTAGGCATAAAAAGTAAAGCTCTTTTTTCTTCCTAGAAAAAGTCTGTTTTTCTGCTGAGAAATCCGGCCCAAAAAGAGTTTTTCACAAATAAAAGTTTCTTTTAAGAATTATTATGCCATGCTATGCTGGCCCTTTGCTACCGCTGGACACGTGAGAGATTTTTCTATTGGGGCCCCTTTTCCGTAATATTCCCGAAAGCAAAAGAAAACCCCGGCTTTGCGGGCCGGGGTTTTAAAAGGAAAGGGAAATTATTTCCCTTCGGTTTCTTCTTCGTCCTCTTCGTCTTTGACGACGGGGGCGATACGGGCGATTTTGTCGCCTTTTTCCAGCTTCACCAGGCGCACGCCCTGGGCGTTGCGTCCGACGGAGCGGATTTCTTCACAGCGGGTGCGGATCGTCATGCCTTTTTCCGTCACGACCATTAGGTCTTTGCTTTCATCCACCAGTTTAATACCAACCACTGCGCCGTTGCGCTCGCTGGTTTTAATGGTGATGACACCCATGCCGCTGCGGTGCTGGCGTTTATATTCGCTAAACGCGGTGCGTTTGCCAAAGCCGTTTTCGCACACGGAGAGCACGTCGGGCTGTTCGCCGTCGTTGGGGGCGTGTTCCATGCCCACCACTTCGTCTCCTTTAGCCAGCGCGATGCCGCGCACGCCCTTGGCCGGGCGGCCCATGGCGCGCACTTCGTTTTCGTCAAAGCGAATGGATTTGCCATGTTTGGTGGCGATGATAATGTCGCTCTTGCCAAACGTCATCTGCACGCTGATAAGCACGTCGCCTTCGTCTAAGCCGATGGCGATAATGCCCGTCTTGCGGATATTGGCAAACTCATTGAGTTCCACGCGTTTGACGCTGCCCATACGGGTGCACATGGTCAGGTAGGCTTTTTCTTTGTCTGCGTCGTGTTTCTTGGGGTCAAAGTCTTCTATCGCCAGCGCAGAAGTTACTTTTTCTTCGCCGGTTAACTGCAAGAGGTTGACGATAGCCTTACCCTTAGACATACGCGTGCCTTCCGGTATTTCAAAGGCGCGCAGCGCAAACACGCGCCCGCGGGTGGTAAACATCAAAATGGTAGAGTGAGAAGAAGTGATGAACAAATGTTCCATAAAGTCTTCTTCTTTGGTCTTGCCGCCGATAATACCCTTGCCGCCGCGGTTCTGGCTCTTGTAAGTAGAGAGCGGAATGCGTTTGGCATAGCCGTCGTTGGAAATGGTAATGACCACGTCTTCCTTTTCAATGAGGTCTTCCATAGAGAAGTCCGTCATGTCCGGGCCGATTTGGGTGCGGCGCGCGTCGCCGTAATTCTTTTTCAGCTCCGCCAGTTCGTTGACGATGATGTCCAAAATTTTCTGCGGGTCGGCTAAAATGCCCTGCAGCTCGGCAATGAGTTTGAGCAGTTCTTTTTGCTCCTGCTCAATCGCCGCAGAGGACAGCTGCGTCAGCTGGTGCAAGCGCATATCCAAAATGGCCTGGGCCTGCACTTCCGAGAGGCTGAATTTGTTCATCAACGCAATTTTGGCCGCCGG
>CALVFA010000036.1 GCA_944326725.1 uncultured Elusimicrobiales bacterium
TTTCAATGGAATAATAATGAAATTAATATTATTTTTTATAATAGAGCGCGAACCTCTGCAGTTACTCTGTCCATGGCTTTTAATAATCCCGGTCCAGACCAGGAAACCTACAGCCTATACTGTATTCCGTTGGGAACAGACTCTACTTGGGGCGATAAAATGTGCCGCATGTTGGCGCCCGGGGTAACCAAAGGAACCTGTCGTCTCTCCAGAGGGTGTTATAAAATGAATTTTTAAATACTTCAACAAGCTCTAACCCCCCGCTCCAAAGAGCGGGGGGTTTATAAACCTCTCTTGTTTTAATACTAGCGTACGCATGAGAAAAAACGGGGCAGTTTCTCATAAGAAAAGGGATTTTCTAAAAAAGTTTGGCGGCGGCAGCATAAAGCAGGGAGTGTGTTTGAAAATAACAAAAACCCCGGGGTGTCAGCCCGGGGTTTTATCAGCAATTTGGCGAAATGGCAGGCCGTTGCGTCCGTTGCGCAGACTATTTTTTCAGCTCTGCTACAAAAGCGTCTGCGGCAGAGAGGTCTTTGCGCACGGACTCTTTGTCGGCGCGGCGTTTGTACTCAAATTGCCCGTCTTTGACGGTGCGGCTGCTGATGACCACGCGGTGCGGCAGGCCCATTAAATCGGCGTCTTTAAACTTAACGCCCGGGCGTTCGTCGCGCTCGTCCATCAGCACGCTAAGCCCCGCCGCTTCCAGTTTGGCGCACAGTTCGTCTGCGGCTTTTTTGACCTCGGGGTTGGTGTCATAATCAATGGCGATTAAAGACACATCAAACGGGGCAATCGGCTCAGGCCAGATAATGCCGTTGTCATCGTGGCTTTGTTCTATGGCGGCCGCCACTACGCGGCTGATGCCAATGCCGTAACAGCCCATAATAAACGGGTTGGCCTTTTGTTTCTCGTCCAAAAATTCGGCTTTCATCGCTGCGGAATATTTGGTGCCCAGTTTGAAAATGTGGCCCACTTCTATGCCGCGGGTAAAGTTAAACTTGGCGCCGCATTTGGCGCAGCAGTCACCCTCAGAGGCGATTTTGAGGTCGCAGTAAGTGTCCACTTCAATGTCGCGCGAGGGGTTGACATTGATGACATGTACATCGGTCTCATTGCCGCCGGCTACGCCGTTGACTACGCCTTTGATGTAATTGTCGGCAAAAATTTTGATTTTGGGGTTTCTGGCTTTTAAACCTTGCGGCCCGGCAAAACCCACCGGGGAACCCGTAACCTGCGTGTAGACTTCTTCGCTGGCTTTTTCCAGCTCGGTGCATTTAAGCAGTGCGCGCAGTTTGGGTTCGTTGAGTTCGTGGTCGCCGCGTACCAAAGCCACCACCGGCTCTCCGTCAGCAGTAAACACCAAAAGCTTAATCAGCTTGTCCGTGCCCACGTTTAACATTTTGGCCACATCTTCTACGGTATAGGCTTTGGGGGTGGGGCGTTTTTCCATGGGTTTAAAGTTGGCTTCGTTTACGGTAAATTCTGGCGCTTTGATGGCGGCCTTTTCCGTATTGGCGGCGTAGCCGCAGGCGGGGCAATCGGCAATAGCGTCTTCTCCGTTGTCTGCCAGCACCATAAACTCATGCGAGAAATTGCCGCCTATGGCGCCGGTGTCTGCTTCTACGGCTTTAAATTTAAAGCCGCAGCGCGTAAATATGCGGGTGTAGGCGTCATACATGCGCTGGTAGCAGTCGGTGGCTTGCTCGTCGGTGGCGCAGAAAGAATAGGCGTCTTTCATATAAAATTCGCGCGCGCGCATAACACCAAAGCGCGGGCGGATTTCATCGCGGAATTTGGTGCCGAACTGATAGAGGCACACCGGCAGCTGTTTATAAGAGGAAATGTCTTTGCGGGCCAGGTCAGTGATGACTTCTTCGGCGGTGGGGGAAACGCAGAACTCGGCTTTTTTGCGGTCCTCTATTTTCAGCAGCTGGTCGCCAAAGTGTTCCCAGCGGCCCGTTTCCTGCCACAGCTCTTTGGGCTGCACCACCGGCAGCCACACTTCACACGCACCGGCGCGGTCCATTTCTTCGCGCACGATGTTTTCTACTTTTTTAAGCACTTTTAAGCCCAGCGGCAGCCATTCATACAGCCCGCTGCCCAGCTTGCGGATCAGCCCGGCGCGTATCATCAGTTTGGCAGACAAATTGTCTGCGTCTTTGGGGGCTTCTTTTAAAGTGGGTACGTAATAGTTGGATAATTTCATTTTCATTCCTTTGAGCGGCACAGCGCTTGCTCCGCGGCGAATAGAGCGCCGGGAGGAGGGCTATTTATTGCCAAACTCGTTTATTTTTTCAATTAAAAAATCTACCCATTTTTCCTGGGGCAGTTTAAACATGGTCTGGCCCTTTTCAAAATACAGGCCTTCGCCTTTGCCGCCGGCTATACCAAAGTCGGCGTCGCGCGCTTCGCCGGGGCCGTTGACAATACAGCCCATGACGGCTATTTTAAGGCCGGTGGCTTTGCGCAAAAGTTCTTTGTCTGAGTAAATGCGTTTTTCCAGCTCGCGCACCGTGCCCGCCACGTCCACCTGGGTACGCCCGCAGGTGGGGCAGGAAATCAAATTGGGCCCGTACTGGCGCAGATGCAGGGCTTTTAAAATTTCATAGGCGGCGCGTACCTGCAGGGCTGGGTCTTCGGTTAAGGAAACGCGTATAGTGGCGCCAATGCCTTTTTGCAAAAGTGTGCCCAGCGCAATAGCGCTTTTAACGGTGCCGCTTAAAAAGCTGCCCGCCTCGGTCAGGCCGATATGCAGCGGAATGTCGCTTTGAGCGGCAAAAAGTTCGTTGGCTTTTAAGGTGCGGGCAAAGTCGTCTGATTTTAAAGAAACGACCACATTTTTAAAGTTTAATTGCTCCAAAATGTTGGCCTGTTCTAAGGCTTCCTGCACCATGACCTGTGCCCATTTGTCATCGGTCAAATCCACCTGCCCGGCTACGCTTTTTAAATACTTGACCGAGCCGGCATTGACCCCAATGCGTATGGCTACTGCTTTGTCTGCGCAAGCCTTGACCACTTCTTTGGTGTTTTCTATTGCGCCAATGTTGCCGGGATTAATGCGCACCTTATCTACGCCTTGTTTGACGGCTTCCAGCGCCAGTTTATAATCAAAATGAATGTCTGCCACCAGCGGGCTGTGAATGCGTTTTTTAATCTCACCCAAAGCCAGCGCGGCCTGCATATCCGGCACGGCGACGCGGTTGATCTCGCAGCCGGCGTTTTCCAGCGCGTTGATTTGCGCGGCGGTAGCGGCGGCGTCGCGGGTGTCGGTGTTGCACATGCTTTGCACGCGCACCGGGTTGCCGGTGCCAAGGGTATAGGGGCCTACTTTGACTTGTCTGGTTTTATACATTAGTTGCCTTCCTGCGCAGCGGGCTCTTGCGGCTGCGCTTGTTCTGCTTCGCCGGCGGTTTGGACGGCTACGGCGGCAGTTTGGGGTTTAAAGAAAATACGTTTTATATCTGCGTAGGAGGCGTACACCACCAGCAGCATTAAAATATAAAAGCCCACATTGGCGGCGCGCATAATATTTTTGGTAGAGGGCAGTTTGCCCGTCAGCCCTTCCCACAAATACACCAGCGCGTAGCCGCCGTCCAATATGGGAATAGGGAAAAGGTTAAACATGCCTACTGCCAAAGAGAGCATGGCAATTAAAAAAATAAAGTCCAGCCAGCCGCGGTGCACCGATTGATGAATGATATTGACAATGCCAATCGGCCCCGCCACATCGGGGGCTTTTTTGTGGCTGATGCTTTGCCACAGGGAGTTTAAGGAAAATTTGGTCCAGTACCAGCATTGGTACACGCCCAAACCGGCCGATTTCCAAAAACCAACCGCCTTCATCTGCGGGTACACAGTAATGCCCAATACGGTGGGTTTATCTGCCAAAAAGTCGCTCCCTTTCACAGTCATGTCTAATGTTTCCTCGCCGCGCTTGACGGTTAAGGCCAAGTCCCCTTGGCGGGCTTGAATAGCCTGGGTCAGCTCCTGCCAGTTGGCGATAGGCTGCCCGTTGATAGAGGTGATGAAGTCTCTTTCCTGCAAGTTTATTTTTTCGGCGGGATATCCTTTTGCCACCGAGCCCACCTGGGCAGGCAGCAGGGTGGGGTCCGTTTCCGGCATACCTTTTATATAAATAAGCCCGGCAAAAATAACCGCCGCCAATATGTAGTTAAACAAGGCGCCGTTGACCACCATAAAAAACTTGGCGTACCATTTTTTGGCGGCAAATTCACTGGGTTTGGGGGCTTCTTTGGCGTCATCTTCCTGGAACATTTGCCCTTCGGGTTCTACAAAGCCGCCAAAGGGAATGGCGCGGATTTGAAAGTCGGTGCCTTTGGAGGATTTTTTATGCCACAGAATTTTACCAAAACCAAAAGAAAATTCTTTTACCCCAATGCCGGTTAAGCGGCAGGCGATAAAGTGCCCAAACTCGTGAATAATCACAATCGGGCTGAGCACCACAATTACAGCAATAATGGAAAGCAACATATTTACCCCTTATAAAATAACTTTTTTATATTTCTTTTCCGCCAGGTTGGCTAATGCTTTTTCCCGCGCCCAGGCGTCTGCCTCGGCGGCTTGGTGAAGCGTCACGCGGCCCACGCGCCCGTAGGTTTCTTTGAGTACGCTGTAGATGAGCTTAGGTATATCGGTAAATTTAATGCGCTCTTTTAAAAACGCGTCTACCGCCACTTCATCGGCCGCGCTTAGCACCGCCGGGAAAATGCTGCCTTTGGCCTGTGCTGCTAAAGCCAGCTCCAGGCAGGGAAAGCGGTCAAAGTCCGGCTCAAAAAACTCCAGCTTTTGCGCCTGAAAGAGATTAAGCGGTTTGACCGGGCTGGGCATACGCTTGGGATAAGTGACGGCGTATTGAATGGGAATGCGCATATCCGGCTCGCTCATTTCCGCCAAAATAGCCCCGTCCACATATTCCACCGCGGAATGAATCAGCGATTGCGGGTGAATGACGATTTGCACCTTTTCCTGCGGAAGAGAAAACAAATTCATAATCTCTATGGCTTCAAAGCCTTTGTTCATCAGCGTGGCGGAATCTATGGTAATTTTTTTGCCCATTTTCCAGCGCGGGTGATTTAAAGCTTCCGCCGGAGTAACTGTAGAAAGCGCTTTTTTGCGCGTAGCAAACGGCCCGCCGGAAGCGGTCAAAAATACGCGGGAGATGGATTCATTGGCGCGGTCGTAGTTGTTGGCGTCGGTTTCTTCCATACATTGGAAGATGGCCGAAGGCTCGCTGTCCACCGGGATAATGGTGGCATTCCAGCGGCGGCATTCCTGCATAATGGTTTGCCCCGCCATGACCATGGGCTCTTTATTGGCAAGGGCAATGGTTTTGCCCGCTTTAATGGCGGCTACCAACGGCTGAAAACCTACCGAGCCTACCAGCCCGTTAATAATCAAATGGGCCGACGGCAGTGAAGCCAAAAAGACCAGGCTGTCCATATCCGGCGGCAGCAGCTGGGTGCCTTTAGGCATTTGGGTTTTTAAAATTTCATAGCTGGCCGCGTCCAGCACCGCGGCAAAGCGCGGTTTAAAGGTGTGTACTTGCTTGATAAAAAGTTCGGTATTGCGGTTGGCGCTCATGGCCAGTACGCGGTACTGCGGCCCCAGCCGCCCAATAACGTCTAAAGCAGAAGTACCTATAGAGCCGGTGGAACCTAAAACGATGATGTTTTTCATAAGGTATAAAGTACTACGTAATAAAATACGGGCGCCAGCAGCAGGTACGAGTCAAACCGGTCCAAAAATCCCCCGTGTCCGGGCAAGAGGTGGGAAGAGTCTTTTACCCCGGTGCTGCGTTTGATGACCGATTCTGCCAAGTCAGACACCTGCCCTACTATTGCTACCAGCAGGCCTAGGCAAACGGCTTGCGTCACTGTTAAATAGGTAGGTAAAAATAAATGCCGCATAAGCAGCGCTCCCGCCACCGCCAGCGCGGTGCCGCCGATGGCGCCTTCCCAGGTTTTCTTGGGGCTGACTTCCCGGTTAAGCTTGTGTTTGCCCAGGAAGCGTCCCGTAAAATAGGCCCCCGTATCGCATATCCATACGGTAATAATCATAAATAAAGTCAGGTATTCGCCGTATTGGGCGATGTCGCGTATATTAATAAGGTGCGCCAAAGACCACGGAATAAAGAAAATGCCGGTAAAGGTATTGGCCACGCGCTCCCAGCTGCGGTGCGGGGTCAACACTTCTATAAATAAAACGCCAAAGATGACAATGCTGATGGCGAAAGGGTACAGATTGTCCGGCAGTTCCAAAGACGGCAGCTGCGCCCGGCCCAAAATGGCTACCGCCGCCATCATCAGCCCAAAGAGCATCAGCGAAAGCATATGCACCGGTTTTTTGCCGGCGGTCAGCACCAGGCCGTATTCATATAAACACAGCAAGATGACACAGGCCGTAAAGGCCATATAAATCACGCCGCCGAAGTGAATGGCGGCTAAAATAACAGGTACGCCGATAACGGCGGTTAAAATGCGGGGTAGTAACATACTTTTATTTTAGCAAATATCCGGCGTATTGGGCGGTATGTTGAAAATAAAGGCCATTTTGTTGGCTGCCTGTTGTAAAAAGGCTTGCATTGTTTTTTTTTTTTGATACATTTTGCGTATGTGCAAAATGTATCAAAAAATGATGCCTGTAACTAAAAATCCCGCCAAAGGCAAATTTGGCGGTTTTACGCTGATAGAGCTTTTGGTGGTGGTGCTGATAATTGGTATTTTGGCGGCTATTGCGCTACCGCGCTACCAAAAAGCGGTTAAAAGAGCCCGTATAGCGGAAGTTAAAATGCTGGTCAAGAGCGTTTGGGACGCTCAAAAGACGTATTCTCTTTCTGATGGAAATTATACCCCTTGTCTAAATGAATTAGACACAGACGTCCTCCCTTCTTTTGAAACGTTGACGGACCTTGACGGCTGCGTTGTTCGTGCAGAAAAAGGAAGTGGGGACAGTAAAATTATGTTAGATGTTTCTCCTCATGAAACAGATATTAAAAATAATTTTTCCATAACGGTTTGGCTTGGGAATTTCTATTATTCCGGAAATGGGGGGTATGGCGTGGTGTTAGGAAGTACCAAAGAGAATAGTAAACCATTAAGCTGTATAGAATATGCCTGCCACGCAGTAACGGAAGGCAGTTTTTGCCGGGATATTATGGGAATTCAAACCCCAACGGTGCGGCGAGACTGTGTGCGGTGGTATTAAGGAAAATAACCGAAACGCGGGGATCTAAGCCCCGCGTTTATTTTGCCCCGCTGCCCTGGAAAATGGTATTATTACTTTATATATATTGTAATGGAGATATTACCCCATGGCAAAAAATGACCTGACTACCAGGAACCTGATGTTGGACAGTTTGAAGCAATATGCCAAGAACAGGATTTCCCATGAGTTCATTCGCGAACATGACGCGAAGAACGAAATTCCCCTAGACATTTTAAAAGAGATGTACGACCACGACGTGCTGGGCGTGCATCTTTTGCTTATTCCGGAAGAGTACGGCGGCCTTGGCGGGCAGACCACGGAAATTTACCGCGTGTGCGAACAGCTGGCCCGCATAGACTTGGGCATTGCCACCGGCGTATTTGCCACCTTCTTGGGCAGCGACCCGATTAACGTAGGCGGCACCCCGGAACAGAAAGCCAAGTGGTTCCAAAAAATTGCGCACGAGAACAAGCTGGTCGCTTACGGCGCCACAGAAGCGGACGCCGGCTCTGACCTGGTGTCTTTGCGCACCCGCGCTGACCGGGTGGAAAAGGACGGCAAAATCGTCGGCTACAAAATTACCGGCAGCAAAATGTGGATTTCCAACGGCGGCGTAGCCGATATTTACACGGTGCTGGCGTTGGCCCCGGGCGGCCCGAGCTGGTTTATCGTGGAAAAAGGCACCCCCGGCTTTACGCAGGACGCGCACGAAGACAAACACGGTATCCGCTTGTCCAACACCGCCGGTTTGGCCTTTGATGAAGTGTATGTGCCGGCAGAAAATTTAATTGGTTTAGAAGAAGGCAAAGGCTTCCTGCAGGCGCAGGCTGTATTTGGCTATACGCGCTTAATGGTGGCGGCCTTTGGTTTGGGCGGCGGTGAAGAAGCGGTAGAAACCGCTTTAATCTATGCCCAGCAGCGCATTCAGGCCGGCGGCCCGCTGGCGCAGAAGCAGGGTTTTATGCTTAAGCTGATTACCCCGCATTATGTGCGCTTTGAAGCGGCCCGCGCCTATATTGACTGGACGGCTAAACAGCTGGAAGTCAATAACCATGGCTTGGCTACCGAAGGCGCTATCGCCAAACTCTATGCCACCGAATCGGGCAACAAAGCCGCTGAAGACGCTATACAGGCGATGGGCGGTTTTGGCTATACCAAAGAATTTGCGGTGGAAAAAATCAAACGCGACGTCAAAATTACCTGCATTTACGAAGGCACCAGCGAAGTGCTGGAGATGACCATCTTCCGCGGCCGCTGGCAGGAACACCTCAAGACCCGCGGTCAGTATTACATTAAACAAGCGGAAGAGTTTGAAGCTATCCACGCCCAGCACCCCAATGTGGGCGCCGACAGCGTGGCTTTGGGCTTCCGTGCTTTGGCCCGCGTGCTGGAAGATTGCCGCGCGCAGAAACTTACGCGCCACCAATATATTACCTTTATGTTGGGCGATTTAATCAGCGAGGCCGAAGTGGCCGCCGTTTTCGCGCGTGAATGCGCCGAAGGCCGCGTAACCGAAGGCAGCCGCTTTGATTTGAACACGCTTAAGATTATGTCGCGCGTCAATGCACGCCTGAGCGCGTTTAAGATTGCCACCGAAGGCATGAAGCTCATCTTGGGCGTAGGTGCGGCCTCTGCGCAAAACTTGTCCGCCGGCGTCAACTTAATCGGCATTGAAGAAAAGATGACCGGTTTGATTGAGGACGAAGACTTGGTGTCTGCCAAACTCAGAGATACTTTTAAAGCATAAGGAAAAGTCATGAACATTATTGTATGTATTAAACAAGTACCCGATTCCACCCAAGTCAAGGTGGATCCGAAGACCGGCACCCTTATCCGTGCCGGCGTGCCCAGCATTTTAAATCCTTACGACCATTACGCGCTGGAAAAAGCCCTGGCTATTAAAGCCAAAACGGGCGCCAAGGTGACGGTGGTATCTATGGGCCCCAATCAGGCGGTGGCTGTGTTGCGCTTGGCCTTGGCTTTGGGCGCAGATGAGGGTGTGTTGCTTTCCGACCGCGCTTTTGCCGGCTCTGATACCTGGGCCACCTCTTACGCGTTGGCTACCACTATCCGCAAAATAGGCCAGTATGATTTAATCCTCTGCGGGCAGATGGCTATTGACGGCGATACGGCCCAAACCGGCCCCGGCATCGCTTACCACCTGGGTATTTCGCAAATTACATTCTGCGACAGCGTGGACAGTGACGGACAGCGTGCCGTGGTCAAAAAGCTCATTGAAGGCGGACATCAAATTATGGAAGCCGACCTGCCGGTGCTCATTACTATGACCATGCCGGTGGATTATGTGGCCAAATATCCTTCTTTCATGGCGGCGCATAAAGCACAGGATAAACAAATTTATGTTTGGACGGCTGCCGATATAAATGCCGACTTGCATAAGGTGGGGCTGGAAGGCTCGCCTACCCGTGTGTCGCGCATTTTCCCGCCGGCTGCCAGAGCCAAAGGGGAAATGATTTCCGGCTCTGCCGAAGAAATGGCGGCTAAGTTTGTGGAAATTTTGAAAAAGGAGAGTTTTGTCAAATGATTCAAGTAGCTTCTAATTGTGTTGGCTGCGGCAAATGCGTGGCCACTTGTCCGTTCGGGGCGCTCTCCTTGGTCAACCGTAAAGCGGTGCCTAACAGCAGCTGCACGATGTGCGGTGCGTGCGTGAGCGTTTGCCCGGTCAAAGCGCTGTCTTTGCCGGCTGCCGGCGCGGCCAACGCCAAGAAAGACCTTTCCGCCTACAAAGGCGTGTGGGCCTTTATTGAAATTTCCGATGACGGCAAAACCCAAAAGGTGCGCCCGGTGGGCTTTGAGCTTTTGTCCAAAGGCCGCGAGCTGGCGGACCAGTTGGGCGAAGAGCTGTGCGCCGTGGTGATTGGCGACGGGGTAGATAAGTATTTTGCGGAGCTGTCCTCTTACGGCGCCGACAAAATTTACGCCGTAAACGGCCCAGCCTACCACGACTATAACACCGCCGCATATGCCAACGCGATGATAACGCTGATTAAAAAATACAGCCCCAGCGTGGTGCTCTACCCGTCTACGTATATTGGACGTGATTTGTCCCCGCGCATTTCTTCTGAGCTGTTTGTGGGTTTGACCGCGGACTGCACGGGTTTGTCTATTGCTGATGGGCTGTTAATCCAGACCCGTCCGGCTTTCGGCGGTAACATTATGGCGGACATTAAATGCCCGGACTACCGGCCCCAAATGTCTACCGTGCGCCCGAATGTATTTAAAAAAGTGGTCACCCGCCCGGGCAGCATGGCGCTGATCGTCAATGAAACCATTGCCGTACCCGCCGCTGCCGGTAAGGTGCGCATTATCAGCAAACACTTTGATGAAACCTCTGCCCAGGATAAACTGGACGAGGCCGAAGTGGTCATAGCCGGCGGACGCGGTATGAAGGACGCCGCAGGCTTTGCCGTGCTGGACGACCTGGCGGCCGAATTGGGCGGCGCCGTGGGCGCTTCCCGCGCGGCGATTGACCTGGGGCTCAGACCCAAAGAAAAACAGGTCGGTCAGTCCGGGGTTACCGTAGCGGCTAAACTGTATGTGGCGTGCGGTATTTCCGGTGCGGTGCAGCACATTGTGGGTATGGAACACAGCGATGTGATTATCGCGGTGAACAAAGACGCCAACGCCCCTATCTTTAACGTATGCAAATACGGTTTTGTGGGCGATGCGCGGCAGCTGCTGCCCAAAGTGGTGGACGCCGTAAAGAAAGCTAAAGGCAAATAGAAGTCTTTCGTTTCACAAATAAAACCCCGCTCAACCGAGCGGGGTTTTTTGTTGGAGTCTTATGAACGCTGAGTTTGGACATAAACGACAGAGTTGTCAAAAAATATTTCAGTAGAAGTGTATTCTGTATTGGTCGTTTGGCGGGTTTGGAACGTCTGAACAAAAAGCCCCGCACCTTGCGGTGCGGGGGGAGGAGTTGATGAATATTAATCGGTCTGGCGTTTAACGTGCCGTGTAAACCGCATAGGCACTGCCACGCCGGGGCATAGCCGGCAGGGAAGCCGTCCAGTCCTGGGCTGGATTTTTTCGGCGCTGGCGGGCGGCTTTGCGTTTAAGCATGCGGTAAGTTTGCAAATCTACAAAGTTTTGTTCTTCACAGCTCAGATCAACTACTGCAGATTTAGAGAGGTAAGAGTGCAGCATGCTTACGCGGCGGCGGTAAGTGTAGACTAAAAAATTTCTTTTGATTTGTTCCCATGCGTATCTCATACTATTAGTGTATTTTTTATTAATTGAAACAACGAGAGTCTTTGGGCCCAACAGCAGCGGTTTTTTGGACCTGTTTTACAAAGGCTTTTCTGGCCTAGGACTTCTGGGCCCTTTGGCCTAAAAATAAAAAAACCCCGCCGGTAGGCGGGGTACACCAATGCCATGCCTGTTATTTATAAATAGGCCGGTAATTTTCTGTATTTGTATTTTTAATAAGCTCTATGGCTGTCAGCGCAGGCGGCATGCCAATATAAGGCATGGCTTGCACCATGGCGGCCAGCAGGGTATCCTGGCTGTTGCCGGCTTTTAAGTTTCCCACAATGTGGGCGCTTAGCTGTTTGTCTGCTCCGGAGGCGGCCAAAATAACTAAGACCAGCAATTCTTTTTGTTGAATGGATAAGCCGTTGCGGGCATAGAAATCCCCAAAGACAAAAGAAGTCAGTATATAGGGTATTTTTTGTGCATATGGTGCCGGTAAACTACGCATGGCGGTTTTTACTTCGTCTGCATATAAAGGGGTCTGTATTTCTAATCCCTTTTCATAGCGGGTTTGGTCTGTGACGGTGCCTTGGGTTTTAAGAGGCAGTTTGATGCCCCTCTCTTTGGCTACTTCATTAAATACGCCCATGGCGTTTAACGTGCGCGGAAAGCCGATAAAGGGCGCGCATAAATAAATAGCTTCCCGCACCGCCAGCGGGTCGTTTCCTACGTTTAAGGCCGCGTTGATGTGGGCTTTTAACTGGGGAAGGGTTTGCATGGACGCCAAAGAAACAACGGTAATCAGTTCGCGGGTTTTATCGTCCAAGTCCCCGATATAAAATATTTCCCCAAAGATGAACTCCTGCAGAATTTGCATCAGTTCCGGGTCGGTGGGGTCTTCTTGGCGGGAAGCGCTGAAAAGGCGTTTATATGTTTCATCGGCTTTTTGGGCGCGGCTTTTATTTTCATCGGCGGCAAAAGCAGGTGCAGTTTGCATCGCCAACAAACACAGCGGTAAAAGAAATCCTATGGTTTTATACATAACAGCCTCCTTGGCAGTTGCTTTATAAAATTATTATAAAACCTGGAGTGAACTCCAAGTCAATAGGGCCTTGCTTGGGCGTGTAATTGCTATAATAAATAAGGATATGTCTATCTTTTCTAAACTTTTTAAACTTTTCCTAACCGTGGTGCTCATGCCGCTTATCCCCATGGCGTTGCTGCTTGTCTATTATCAAAACCGCCAGCAGGATAATATTTTGGAAACCCATTATAATTTGGCGGAAATCGTTTCTTACAATATTAAAAATTACACCGAGGATTTAGGCTGGCGCTTGGCGTTTGCCCCGCGTCTGTCTGCCGCTGCCGAGCAAGGAACGGACCCCGCCCCTATATTGCGTGAGGCGTTGGAAATGAACCCGGATTTTGCCTTTTTGGCCTTGCTGGGGCCCGACGGAAAAGAGCGCGCCCGCGTGGCTAAAAATGCGGAATTGGATATACAGAAAGAGATAGATTTGTCTGCTGAGACGCAGCTTGCGGACATGGCGCAGAACAGGCGGGTTTATCTGACGGGCATGGACAAAGCCGGCGCCTGGCCGGTAGTGGAATTTGTCTATCCGCTTTCCGATGGTATGTTTCTGTATGGCGTACTGGGAATGTATGACTTGTTGGAGCGGATACAACAAATGCGTATCGGACAGACGGGGCAGGTTTTTCTGGCAGCTCCCACCGGGAAGCTGATGACATTGCCGTACCAATGGCAGCCCGATATACGGGCCGAAGAATTGCAAAAACTCTTTGCCGGAGAGAACCGTTTTATTAAGAAATTGAAAACCGCTTCCGAAACGTATGCCGGGGCTTTTGCACCGGCGGCGATGCTGGACGTATATGTAGTGGTGCTGCAGCCGCGGGAAGAAGCCATGCGCAGTCTGTATTTCACCAATGTGGTTATTTTCTTGTTTTTGTTGGCAATTGCAACATTAGCCTATTTTGGGGCGCTTACGTTTTCACGCAGTTTGGGGGAGCCTATAGCCGCTTTAGTAAAAGGAGCGGAAGAAATCAGCCACGGCAATTTGGATTATCGTGTTGCTGAGGATAAAAGTTGGGGGGAACTCAACCGCCTGATTGTTTCTTTTAACAAAATGGCTGCGGATTTGAAGGATTATCAAGCCTTGCAGGTAAAAACCCAAATCAGCGAAATGAAAGAGCAAATTTTCCGCTCTGTAGCGCATGATTTGCGCGCGCCGCTTTTGGGGTTGCAGGGATATATTTATATTTTATCCAGCGGCAAAATTGCTGATGAAAAACGGGCAGAATACCTGCAGCGCATGCAGGAGGCGACCCAAAATTTAACTTCTTTGCTGGAAGATGTGCTTTCGGTATCGCGCATAGAGGCTGGCATGTCTTTGCCCCAGCGCCAGCAGGTGGCTTTGCCCTCGCTTTTGCGCAGTATCATGCATGAAGCTGAGCCGCTGGCCCAGGAAAAAGGCTTGCATTTGGATTTGCATTTACAGGAAGATATTTCCGCTTGGGCAGACCCGAAACTTCTGCGGCGCATAGTAACCAATTTGCTCTCTAACGCTATAAAATTTACCCAGGAAGGATTTGTAGAAATTTCCGCCGAAGACGAGCCCGCTCATACGGTTATACGCGTACGGGACAGCGGAG
>CALVFA010000037.1 GCA_944326725.1 uncultured Elusimicrobiales bacterium
ATAATGTAGATATCAACCCGGACAGGGATCCGGTTGAGCCGGGCGGTTCTATGTTGCGCTGGCAGTGCACCGAAACATCAGACTGCTGGATTCCCAGCAATGCTACGGGAACAGAGTGCAGTCCGGAAGGGCGTAGAGCGCCATTGCTCATAGGGGTGGGGCCCACCGGATCTGCCTGTTATTTGCAATGTACTTGCGTGAAATATTTTAAGCAATAGCGTATTTGGCGCAAAAGAGTTTGAGACCGCCGCATTTTTACCGTGCGGCGGTTCGTTTATTGCACGGCAGTGTATCGCGGTATATTGCTGTGCGGGGACTTGGGAGGGCGTTTGACGGCTAAGGATTTGAAAAAGGAGTTTATTTTTTGCAGGAAATAAACTATACTTAAACATATGGAACTCATCATACTTCTCTTCCTGTTTTGTGTCATTATAGGCAGCTTGGGTTATGGGCTGTGGCAGCGCAGGCCCCCTTCGCCTGCCGTTAAAAAGCAAATGTATAAAGAATTGGAGCACCGAGCTAAAGAGGGTGATAAAGAAGCTATGTATAAAATGGCATCGCTTTTTTATGAAGAAAAAGATGAGCGTTACTACCCCCAAATTTTTAAATGGAGCAGTATCTTGGCTGCTCAGGAGAAAGACCCTGCAGTTTGGCTGTTGTTAGGTGATTTGTATGCTTTGGGTTGTGGCACCTTGCGTGACCCTAAACGGGCTTTAAGCAGTTATGAACAGGCTTTATCTGCCGATATTGCCTCCGGCCGCAATACGGATTTGACAAAAGAAGCGCATGACTACTTGGAACGGCGTATTATCTGCCTGCGCCAAGAAGTTTTTAAGCAAACAAATAACACAGCAATAACAGCCCGCCAGCAACAGTAGTTTTTGATTAATATAAAAATCCCCGGATAAACCGGGGATTTTTATTCATACCTTTGGCTATCAATTCCGGCTGTCAGTCTTTGGGCAGGAGCCAGAAACCTGTATAAAAAACGGGTCTTGCACAGCGTCTGACGTCAGCATAAACAAAGCCAAGTAACGGTTTTAATAAAATAACCCTTTGCCCACGGGGGGAGTTTTATGAAACTGTTTTAATAAACAGAGGACTAGCAAAAGACGTTTTACAGCAGCGCTTTCTTGACGCATATCTAAGAAAGACTCAATCCTTTTTGGGCCTGCGTATAAAGCTTTTTAGATAAAAATTAGGCGGTTTTCTTATTTTCTCCGCCGCGCGGACCGCGACGCGGCAAACCCAGCCATATCGCCACCAAAGCGCCAATACCCAGCAGGTAAGGATAATACAGATACTGCATAATTGCAATTGGAGAGAGATTGGAAAGCCCCGCCGCCATTAAAAGCTGTGCCCCATAGGGGATAGCCCCTTGGACAAAACAAGAAAAAATATCCAAAATGCTGGCGGAGCGGTTGGCCGGGATTTTAAAACGCAGCGCAATTTCTTTGGCAATGGGGCCGGCCATAATCAGGGCAATAGTATTATTGGCGGTGCATAAATTGGCAAACCCCACCAGCCCGGCTATAGACAGTTCGGCCCTGCGTACGGAGTTGGCGCGCGCTGTCATTTTCTGGATAATCCAGGCAAACCCGCCGTTTAATCGTATCATTTCCAGCATGCCGCCTGCCAAAATGGTCACCACAATCAGCTCACCCATGCCATTAATGCCTTTTCCCATGGCGCCGGTCCAGCCCCAAGCATTAAAAGAGCCCGTTAAAAGCCCAATAAGCCCTGCCAGCAGTGTTCCGCCCAGCAGTACAGCCATGACATGCACCCCGGCTAAAGCCGCCCCTAATACAGCCAAATAGGGCAGTACATGCAGCCAGTTTACTGGCCCCGGCTCATAAACAGCCGCCGCATTGCGCCCTACAAAAAAGTAAATCAGCACTGTAATGAGGGCAAAAGGCAATACAATGCGTAAATTGGTGCGGAATTTATCGCGCATACGGCAGCCCTGGGTGCGGGTAGCTACGATGGTGGTGTCAGAAATAAAGGAGAGGTTGTCTCCAAACATGGCTCCGCTGACTACGGCTGCCGTTATCAGCGCCGGCTCAACCCCCGTCTTGGCTGCAATGCCTGCGGCTACAGGTGTCAAAGCGACAATGGTGCCTACAGAGGTGCCTACAGAAATAGAAACAAAACAGGCGGCTAAAAACAGCCCCGGCACCAGCAGTTTTTGGGGCAACAGCCACAGCGTCAGGTTGACGGTACTCTCTACGGCGCCCATCGTTTGCGTGGTTTGGGCAAAGGCGCCTGCCAGAATAAAAATCAGCACCATGAGCATAATGTTGCCGTCAGCCGCCCCTTTGCAGAAACTTTCAATTTTCTGCGTTATATTGCCGCCTTTGGAGGCGACCACCGCCACCACCGAGGCCAATACAAAAGCCACCGTAATGGGCATTTTATAAAAATCGCCCGCCAACAAAGACACCGCTAAATAAGCAATCAAAAATACCCAAAGCGGTAGCAGCGCCCAGGCGTTGGGTTTTGTTTGTACAACGGGTAAAGAAGAAAGGGGATCCATAATGAAATATCCGCAAATTACCGCAAACAAAGGTCTAAAACTGGCTTAATTTGGCGTTACATAAAGAGTGGTGTGCAGAAGCAAGGTAATAAATGCCAATAAAAAATGCGCCCGGCGGGAGTCGAACCCACATTTCCAGCTTCGGAGGCTGACGCTCTATCCATTGAACTACGGGCGCGAAAAATACAAAACAACGGCCTAAACTGTTATTTCTATTTATATTTTATCATATTGCAGCCGGCAACAGGAAAAAAGCACAGAATTAACTTTTTTGTTCCTGGCGAAAAAAGTAAATAGTTGCTATACTGAGTACAGCAGTTATATTTTTAATGTTAGGAGAATATATGCTCAAGCGTATAGGAATCGTTTTTTTGCTCATGTGGTGGGCTGTGCCGTCTTTTAGCCAAATCCAAAAATTTTGTATTCCCGGTGTGGCCCCTTCCCGCAATGTTACTTCGCTGGAACTGTCTCCTTCTACCAGTATTATTGACAATTCGGGCGGCGTATCTTCCAGCGCGCTGACGACTAAAATGTATTATGCGTTTACCCCGGATTATAATATCGGCATAGAGGTGCCGCTTTCCCGCTATGAAGCGCCGGAAGACTCCGTCAACGGACTGGGAGATATTTTGTTGGCGGCGGAGGCCATTCATTCCGTACATTATATTGACTGGGGGGTAAAGTTGGAAAGTACCTTGCCCACCGCCACCGACGATAGGCTGGGCACGGGCAAATGGGTCATTATGCCGTCCGTATTTGCGTTGGTGCCGGTGAATGAAAATTTCTTCGTTTCTTTTGGGTATAAACAATATTTTTCCGTGGCTGGAGAGGGGCACCGCCCTGACGTTAATTATGCACGTTTCCGGGCCTTAATCTCTTATATGGCAGATGCCCAATGGTGGGTAACTTTTGACCCGCAGTATTATATGAATTACGAAGAGTCCGGCCAGGCGGAAATGGTGTGGGAAAGTGAAATCGGTGTGATGGTAAACCCCGGGACGGCTATGTATATTAAGCCGGGGGCCCACTTGGGCGGAAACTGGAAAACCCGGGAATGGACGTTAAGCATGGGGTTTAAGATTTTGTATCTGTAATATGACGGCCGTTATTGTCTGAAGAGTTACTTTTGTAGGAGCTGCGGCCCAATAGAAAAAAGAAAATTTTGTAAATGTGTTTTAAAAATGTTAAAATAAATAAGTAGTAAAAAACAGGTTGTAAAAATATCCGTTTTTTAGCGCCCATAGCTCAATGGATAGAGTGTCAGCCTGCGGAGCTGAAGATACAAGTTCGATTCCTGTTGGGCGCACCATTTAAAACCACGCGAAAGCGTGGTTTTTTGTTGGGGCGTAAAGCTGTTTTTGACAGAAGCCCTTGCTCGCCCCACTCTCTGGAACTTGTCCGCCGTTTTCCTACAATACGGCCTGGAGCGCAGATTTAAAACCATGCGAGAGCGTGGTTTTTTTGTAGACAAGTGCAAGGCTGTTGATGTCAGAAAACTTCGCAGTTTTTCTGAGAGAGAGAACTTGTCCACCCTTGCCTTGCAATGGGCTTGGACACGGTTTTTAAATGACGCCAAAGCGCGGTTTTTATTGGGAAGTAATTTCACGGAGCCCAAGATATTGTTTGGCAGAAAATGGCAGAATTTGATAGCAAGTAGAAAGTTAATTCAATTTGGCCTTAAAATTCTTATACGCCGTCACTGCCAGCACCAGTGCCATCGCCGCTGCTACGGAAGCGTATTGCCAAAATAGTCCCCAGTCGCCGCCTTTTAAGATGACGTTGCGGAAATTAGCCGTAGCGTACATCATCGGGTTTAAATAGCACGCCCAGCGAAACGCCTCCGGAATGTTAGCTACCGGGAAAAATACGCCGGAAAGCAATATCGCCGGCATCAAAATCAGCACGCCGCCCATCATAGCCTGCTGTTGGGTATGGGTAACGGTGCTTAATAATGTAGCTGTGGAAAGTGCGCAGGAAATCAAAATAACCGCATTGATAAGCAGCTGCAGCAAAGAGCCCCGCCACGCCACCGAAAATCCAAAAATTCCCACCGCCAGCATCGCCCCGATAATAGCCAACCCCAGCAGGAAATAGGGCAAAGTTTTGCCCAGCAGAATTTCCATAGTAGAGGCGGGGGAAGCAATCAGCTTTTCCATAGTCCCGGTTTCTTTTTCTTTGGTAATAGACATACTGCATACAATCAGCAGTACGATAAAAGACGACATCACTAGCAGCGCCGGCACCATAAAATCGGTGGTGTCCATATAGTGGTTAAAGAATACGCGCGTGTCTAATTCTATCAGCCCCGGGCCGGTCAAATTATATCCATGCGCCGCGGCGGTGTGCGCCAGCACTTGGCGGACGTAAGCGTCCACCTGTTGGGCCCGCTGGGCGTTAATGGCGTTGACTAAAATTTGTACCGGCTTGTCGCCGCGTTCCAGGGCGGCCTCCAGCCCTTCCGCCGGGGCAACTAAGACCGCCTCGGCCCGGCGATCGGTGAGCAGTTGGGCCGGGTCAGCCACGTTGGTGGGGTCTATATTTTCCACTTGCGTAAACCAGCCCGAGGCCAGCGCGCGCGCCTGCACTTCACGCGCCAGGGCAGAAGGGCGGGAAACGACTACAAACTCTATGTTTTTCACTTCGCTGGTCAGTGCCAGGCCAAACATAATCAGCTGCATCAGCGGAATGAAAAACAGCGCCACTATCATTTTCGGATCGCGGAAGATTTGTATAAACTCTTTGCGTATAAATCCCGCTACGGTGCGCATATGTATTTTCATGGTTCCACATCCGTTTTAAAATTTTTCACCGCCAGGAAAATCATCGTCAGGGCAAAAAGCGTAATAGCCGTCAGCGGCCAGGCCAGCGCACTCAGGCCGGCCTCACTTAAAAACAGGCTGCGGCTGATACTTAAAAACCACCGCTGCGGAAACAAGGCCGTCAAATAGCGGAAAAACAGCGGCATATTTTCTATGGGGAAAATAAAACCTGAAAAAATGAATGACGGCAGCAATCCCACCGCAAAGCCGAACTGAATAGCCGCCTGCTGCTGGCGCGTCAACACTGAAATCAGCAGCCCCAGCGCCGCTGCCCCGGTAATATAAATGGCGCACGCCGCCAGATAGAGCAAAAAATTGCCTAAAAACGGAATTTGAAACACTAGTAGCGCCAGCACAAACACCACCATAACGTCAAAAAACGTCAGCGCAAAGTAGGGCAGCAGTTTGCCCAGCACAATTTCCAGCGGGGAAGCGGGGGTGGACAGCAGCAGCTCCATGGAGCCGTTTTCCCACTCTTTGGCCACCGTCAGCGCGGTTAAAATAATGGCTAAAAAGCCGATAATAATGGTGCTCAGCGCCGGCACAATAAACCAGCGGCTGTTTAGCTCCGGGTTAAATAAAAAGCGTGTGCGCAAGGCTTGGGCGCCAGCGGCCGCTCCGTCGGAAGCGGCGTTTTCGCGCTGGACAAATACCCCTTGCGCCGCCTGCACTACGCCCTGCATGTAGTTACTTAAAATGGCGGCCTGGGCATTGTCGCTGCCGTCTACTAAGAGCTGGAGTTTAGCCGGGCGCGTGGCGTCTGCGCGGACCACATTTTTGGCAAAGTCCGTATCAATGACCAGCAGGGCTTTGGTGCTGTTTTCAAGCACTTTATCTTCGGCCTGCGCCGGGGTGTGCACGGGGCTTACATCAAAATAACCCGACGAAGCCGCCTGCTGTATTAAACGGCGGGAATAAGAGGACTGGTCATTGTCGCGCACCAACAGCGGCATATGTTTGTAATCCAAATCTATCACAAAGCCAAAAAATCCCACAAACACCAAAGGCAGTATCAAAGAGACCGCCAGCGTGAACGGGTCGCGCCGGATATGCTTGGCCTCTTTGGCGGCGATAGAAATGACGCGCCAGAAAAACAGTTTCATACATTTCCTCCCGCGCCGGATACGGCTCTTAAAAACACGTCTTCCAACGTGGCGGGCACACTCTGAACGGAAAAAATCTCCGCCTTTTCGCGGGCAAAAGCGTCAAAGGCTTTTTCATCGCTTACCGAGAGGCGCAGCTTGTCTGCAAAGGCAGAGGGCGCGCCCAAGCCGCGCTGTTTGATTTCGGCGGCGATTTGCGCCTGGAGCGGGCGTGTAAACGTCAGCTCTTTCATTTCTTGCGGGAAATAGCTTTTCTTTAGCTGCTGCGGGGTGTCCAACGCTAGAATTTTGCCCTTTTCCATCAGCACAATGCGCCCGCAGTTTTCCGCCTCGTCCATATAATGGGTGGTGACAAACACCGTTTTGCCCTTTTGCGCCAGGCGCTCTATCAAGCGCCAAAATACTTGGCGCGTTTGGGGGGAAGTGCCGGCGGTGGGCTCATCTAAAAACACCAGTTCCGGGTCGTGCAGAATAGAGGCCGCCAGCGCGATAATTTGCTTGTCTCCGCCGGAGAGGTCCCGCACCGGCCCGGGCGGGATTTGCTTAAGTCCGATAAAATCAAACAGCAGCTGGCTGCGCTGCGCGATGCGCTCTTTGGGCATATTGTGCAAACTGCCTGCAAAATCCATATTTTCCCGCACAGTTAAATCCGGATAAAGCGTGAATTTTTGCGACATATAACCAATATACGGCTTAAGCACCGCCGTAGAGGCGGCCACATCTTTTCCGTCCACCAATACCCGCCCGGACGTGGCGTTTAAAATGCCGCACAGGGTGCGTATGGTGGTGGTTTTGCCTGCGCCGTTGGCGCCTAAAAAACCGAAAATTTCCCCGCGCGCCACTTCAAAGGAGATATCGTTGACGGCTTTAAAATCCCCAAAGGCCACCACCAGGTGTTCTACGCGTATAATTTCTTCAGCGGGCATAGCCGTCCCCCTGTAAAAAAATATCGGCAAAGTTCTTTACTTTATATTTTTCCATCAGCGCTTGCGGGGCGTCGGCCGCCAGCAAAACTCCTTCTTGCAGAACGTGTACTTTGGCGCAGCGCAGGGCTTCGTCCATATAGGAGGTGCTTAAAATAACCGTCATTTCCGGCCCGGCAAAGCCGTAGACAATATCCCACAGCTCTTGACGGCTGACCGGGTCCACCCCTACGGTAGGCTCGTCTAAAAGAAGCAGGGCCGGGCGGTTGAGCAGCACGCACATCAGCCCCAGTTTTTTATACATGCCGCCGGAGAGTTTACCCGCCGGCCGCTCGGCAAACGGGGCCATACCCGTAGCGTGCAAAAGCTGCCGGGCGCGCTGTTTAAAAGCGTCCTGCGGCAGGCCGTATAAATCGCGGAAAAATTCCAAATGTTCCTGGCAGCTTAAGTCCGGGTAGAGGCTGGGCTCTTGCGGAAAATAGCCAATGTGGGGCTTGGCTTGGGCGGCGGAGCAGGCTTGGCCCTCTTGGCTGTAGTGCAGCTGTCCGCCGTCTGGGTGCAGCAGGCCCGCCAGCAGGCGCAGCAAGGTGGTTTTGCCGGCGCCGTTGGGGCCAATGACGCCGTGCACCCGCCCGGCCTCAAACGTGGTGCTTACTTTTTGCAAAGCTTGGGCCGTCCCCATTTTCTTGCTGACGTTTTCCAGCGCCGCCTGCATAGACATAAAAACTCCTATTTTTCAAACTCCGCTTCCAGCGTCATACCGGGTTTGAGCGTGTGGTTTTCGTCATTTTGAAAACGCGTCTTAACTCCGTACACCAGCCGCGTACGCTCGTGGCGCGTTTGCACATTTTTGGGGGTAAATTCGGACTCGTCGTTTATCGCCAAAATCTTGCCTTCAAAATGCTGTTTGCTCTCCGGCAGATACCCGCTGACGCGCTGCCCTACGCTCAGGCGCGCCAGCTCATCGTGCGGCACGTAAATCCATACGTCCATTTCATTTAAGTCGGCTACTGTAGCCAGCTTGCGCCCGGCGGCAATAAATTCGCCCGGTTCGTAAAATTTATACAGCACTTTGCCGGAGATAGGGCTCTTGATTTCGCACCAGCTTTGCTGCAGGGCGGCCTGGTCAAACTGGTGTTTTTTTAAGTCATAGTTTTCGCGGGAGCCCGCCGTTGTTTTAAGCAGCTGGGCCGCGCGCTTAAACTCCGTTTCGGCTATTTTGGCACGCAAATCCGTATCGGCACATTCCAGCCGCGCCAGCGTCTGCCCCGCAGAAACGGGGGAACCCTCTTCTATAAAGATTTCGGCAATGGTGTCGTTTAACCGGGCCGGCACGCCGATTTCCACCGCTTCCACCACGCCGCTGTAATGAAACGGCGTGCGGCGGAAAAACACCAGCGCCGTCAGCACCAGCACCGCCAAAATAATCACGGAAAGAATAATCTTCTTTTTCATAAATTCTCCTTGCTTAAGCTGTCCATTACCGCTAAATTTTGCAGTTGTTGGATCTGCAGGCCCGCCAGCGTAAGCTGGCTTTTAAGCAGTTCCAAATTGGCCCGGTCCACATCAAAGAACGTCGCCGCGCCGGCCTGATAGGCCTGATAGGTCAGCTGGGCGGTTTTTTGGGCGTCGGCTATCATTTGCCGGGCAAAATTTTCTTCTATAGCCAGCGCATAGAGGCCGTCTTGGGCGGAGTAGAAAAGTTTTTCCAGCGTTTGGCGCACGTCTTGTTTTTCATATTGCACTGCGCGGGACGCGTGCTGTTGCGCCTCTGCTTGGCGGCGGTTTTTGCCTCCTTCAAACAGCGGCAAAGACAGCGCCGCGCCGGCCTTGCCCACAAAGATGTGTTCTTTAATAGGCCCGTTTGGATATTCAAAATAAGCGCCGCCTGCTATGGAAAGGTGCGGGTAAAGCCCGGCGCGGTAGCTTTGGGCCAAGTGGCTGTAGTATTGGCTCATGCTCTCCAGCGCCGCCAGGCGGGGGGAATTTTCGTCAAAAGCGTTTTTGGCGCAGGGGGCAAAGGACTGCAGGGTTTTGTCCAGCGGGTCGGCCGATATAAAGGCAGAGGTTTGTCCGTCCGTTTGGGCGTTTTTAAGCCGGGCGTCTGAGGGGTAGCGGGGGGAAATGCCATAGTCCGTACCCGTAAGGCGGAAGAGCTCGCGCAGATGCGCGCTGAGCGCGCCGCGTGCGGCGGCAATATCCGCCTGTGCCTGGGAGAGCTGTTTGCTGGCCATATACACATCTAGGCGGCTTTTGGCCCCTGCTTTAAAAGAGGAATCTACATCGGACCATTGTTTGCGGGCTACGCCCAGCTGTCCGTTTAAAAAGTACAGCGTTTCCAAATCATTTTGCACCGCAAAATAAGCCTGCCGCACCTGCAGCAAGACCTGCTTTTGCGCAAAAGCCAGCTCCTCTGTTTTGGCTTGTGCGGCGGAGCGGGCGCTGTGGCTTTGGCCACTGCGGGCGCCGGCGTCAAAAAGCACATAATTAAGCGTCGGGCCGGCGGAGTAGCCCCAGTTGTCACCAAACTCCATCGTTTGAGGGCCTACTGTAAGAGAGGGCACCTCAGACACCCAGGAGCCTTGCGCGTCCAGCGTTAGCGTGGGATAAAAAACGGAGCGCGTGGCGCGGTAAGTGCTTTGGGCCGCGTCTGCTTCTGCCTGCAGTTGTTTGAGCTGGGGGGAAGCCGCCAGCGCATCAGTTTCGCACTGCTGCAAAGACAAATGCACTGCTTCCTGCGCCGCAGCGGGCAGCGGAAAAAAGCAGAGCGTAAGCAGGAGCGCTCCGGCGGGGACAAAATGTTTTATCATACCGCCTCCTCAAACGCCGCCTGCAGCAGAAGGGCAATGCGTTTGTCCGTATTTTCTTCTGATAAAACGGAAGAAATGGCCTTTTGCGCCGCGGGGGGAAGCAAATTTCGCCCCAGCCGCTCCAGCGTGCCGGAAAATAATTGCGGCAGGGCGACGGGTAACACCAAAGTGACCGCCAAACTGCCTATGGGCATAGCGGCGGCCTGCGGAGTCAATTTGGCCCGGCGCAGCTCTTTAAGCAGCAGCGATACATGCTCGGTAAAATGCTGGACGATAAACTGCAGGGTGGGCTTGTCCCCGCTTAAAATATCTGCCGCCAGGGCAGAGAGCAATACCTGGTTTTTGCGCACAAAAGCGTGAATGGATTTTAAAATATGCTCTGTGTTCTTGCGCGCTGAGAGCTGGGGGGAAGTTTCAATACTGATGTCTTGTATCATCTGCGCGTAAATGGCCCGCAGCACTTCCCGGTCAAAGCGTTCTTTGGTTTTAAAATAATAATGAAACATGCCGAGGTTTACCTTGCTTTTTGCGCACAGCTCCCGCACACTGAAGCCCGAAAGCCCCTTTTTGCGCGCCAGCGCCATGCCGCAGGAAAGCAGTTTTTGATCGGTATGAAGAGAAAGACGTCCCATAAGCGGCTCCTTAATTTGTTATACGCCTGTATAATTATTATACATCTGTATAATTTATTGTCAAGTACTTTTTGGGTATAGAGGGAAAGTAGAAATTTTTGCGGCGCTGGCCGGTGCGGGCTTGCCGGTCTTTTTGGCCCGGGCAAGGCCCGCGGCGGCGAAAACTCAGAACGCGCGGGGGAAATTGCTATAATAATTTTATGAAAGAAAATAATACCGGAACCTATAAATTTGACCCAAAAACCGGCAAGGTGGTGCGGGTGTCTAAAGAAGTGCCTTCCTGCGCTAAAAAAGCCCACACGGGCCCTTGCGGCGGGTGCTGCGGCTGCTGCCATGAGCACTGAGCCGGCAAAAGAAATAAAGCCCCGCGCCGTCCCGGCGGCAGCAGAGCGGCTGAAAGCGGCTTTTGTGCTGGCCTTAGGCGGCCTGCTGGTGGTGGTGCGAACGATTTTTTTGCCGCATTTACTGCTGGGGGTGGTGCTCTTTGCGCTGTCTTTTTATGCGGTGCACCAGTTGTTTATTTCGTTGTTGGCGGCACCGTTTTCATGGATAGCAGGGGGATTGTTTTTTGTCGGATATGGGCTAGTGGCTATGCTGTATGCGCTGGCGGCGTCTGTGGTGTTTGCGCTGCGCAGTGCGGCGGTAAATATAGAAGATTTTTTGTATATGGTGTTTGCGTCTTTAAAAGACAAAGTGCGCAGCAAAATAGACAATATGGAAGAAGGCCTGGCCAAACAGCAGGCGCGGGTGGTGTTGGAAAACAGCGTGCGCGAAGTGTTTGCCCCGCTTAAAGAGCTGCGCTGGCAGGCGGCCCCGGCGTTTTTGGCGGGGGTGCTGGTGTGGGTGCTGTCCGGGGTGACGCGGTCTGTGTTTTTGGCGCGGCTGGCCCGCTTGTCGGGCACAACGGTCAGTTTTTCGGCAGTATTTGCCAGCCGGGCCACGCTGGTGGGCGCGCTGATTTTAAATTTCCGCTGGCTGGCTACGGGCGTGCTGTGGCTGTTGTATGCGCTGGGCGCGGCGGTGTTTTTATTTGACTTGTGGCTGATATGGTAAGACGATGAACAAAAGAAATATTTTTATTCTTCTGTTGTGTGTGATATTTGGTGCGGCGGGGCTTTGCGCGCAAACGGCCCGCGTGCTGGTGGAACGCGCCCGAAAAGAAAGCGACCCCTCTGCCCGCATACGCCTATTAACCCAAGCCGTAAAAAAAGCCCCCAAGTTAGCTACTGCCTGGCATTACCGCGCCGATACATACCGCTTAACCGGAAATTATAAAAAAGCGCTGGCAGATTATACGCAGGCTTTGCGCCTGACCCCGCGCGACCCGTTCCGCTATTATGCCCGGGCGCTGGCCTATATGGACGCACGCCAGTATGCGCAGGCGGAGGCGGATTTAACAAAGGCCATTTCATTAAAGAAAAATTATCCCGATTTTTATTTATACCGCGCCAAAGCTAATATGGCTATGGAAAAATACAGCGCCGCGGTGGCTGATTATAAACGCTATTTGGCCCGCCGCAAAAAAACGCGGGACATTTCTTTGGCGCTGGCGCAGGCTTATATTTACACGTATAAAGATGAAGAGGCGGAAAAAGAAATCTCTTTTCTGCTGGAAGAATATCCGCAGGAAGCGGAGCCGTATTATTGGATGGGCCGCTTGCACCAAAACGCTGGCCGGCAGGACGAGGCGGTGTCTTTTTACAGTAAAGCTATCAACCGCGACCAAGATTATGCCCCTGCTTACCGCTACCGTGCGTCGGTGTTTAAGGATATGGGGGAATTGGAAGCTTCGGCGCAGGATTACAGCCGCCTGATAGAGCTGGACCCGCAGGATATTTTTTACAACCGCCGCGGGCTGGTGTATGAGGAGATGGGGCAGCTTTCCAAAGCGTTGGCGGACTACAATAAAACCATAGAGCTCTCTCCCAAGTGGCCTATTGGCTACACCAACCGCGGGTATATTTATTTGAGACAAAAAAAATACAACGCCGCGCGCGCTGATTTTGAAACGGCGGTGAAGCTGGACGATTCTTTGCCCACGCCGTATATCAACCTGGCCGGCGTGTATTGGCTGCAGAAAAAAGATAAACGCAATGTGTACCGCAATTTGGAAAAAGCGTTAAAATGCAATTTCCGCGATTTTGACTCTTTATATGATGAGGACCGCAAGGGCTGGATGTTTAAAGGCATTAATAAAACGCCGGAGTTCCGCGCGGTAATGTATGGGGACTAACACTTTATTTGGTTTTTTGTGGGCAGGTGCGGGCGGCTTTGTGGGGGCGGGGCTGCGCTATTTGGCGTGCGCCTGGATAGCCACCGCTGCCGGCAGCACCGGTTATGCGTGGGCTACGTTTGCGGTCAATATTATAGGCAGTTTTTGCATTGGCTGGCTGAGCCCGTTTTGGCTCTCTATGCACCACCCGGCGCGTATTTTTATGATTGTGGGCGTGTTGGGCGGGTTTACCACTTTTTCCAGTTTCTCTTCTGATATGCTGCATTTGTTGCAGGACGGACGCTGGGGCTGGGCCATGCTTTACGCCGGGGGCAGCGTGGTGCTGGGGCTGCTGGCGGCGTGGGGCGGGTTTGTGCTCCATTCCTATATGCTGAAATAACGGGCAATCAAAAAATTTATTACAGGGAAACATCTGATTTGAATGTTTCCTTTTTTATTTTGTTTGTATGCAAATTTGCTATCATAAGCCTAGCAGGGGGAGTATGAACAAAAGAATATGTTTTATGCTGGCTGTTGGCTTGTTTCTTTTCAGTGCTATGCCGTTGAAGGCGTGGCAGAGCCCATACCAGGGACAAAATCTGCCGACTAAAAAAGAGCCGCCTGCTCTCTCCAGCGGTTCGTATACCCGTTTGGGCAATACCACCTATGGCCCTAATGGGGACACTTACACCCACATAGGCAACACCACCTACACCCCAAACGGCACCTATACGCGCATAGGCAATACCACCTACGGCCCCAACGGGGATATTTATACCCAAATTGGCAATACTACTTACGGCCCGGACGGCACTTATACCAAGATAGGCAATACTGTCTATGGCCCCGACGGCTTTTCCGCCACGACGATAGGCAATACCACCTATGTGAGCGGATCCTACAATCCTGCCGCGGAGCCGTCTGCCCCGGCGTATCCAGTGCTGATGAATGAAGAGCCTAAAAAACAGCGAAATAGCGGACTCCCTTTTTCAGGCCCCAAAAATACGGCTTCCCGTTCTTATACGGATTCTTTAGGTACTACCCATACTTATGGCAGTGACGGCAGTTCTTCGCGCAGTTACACCGACGCTTTGGGCACCACCCATACCTATCACAGCGACGGCATATCTTACCGCTCCCATACGGATCCGTTGGGCACCACATATACTTATGGCAGTGACGGCACTTCCTCGCGCAGTTACACCGACGCTTTAGGCACTACGCATACTTATAATAGCGACGGCACTTCCTACCGCTCTTATACGGACGCGCTGGGTACTACCCATACTTACGGCAGCGACGGCAGTTCCTACCGCTCTTATACAGACGCGCTGGGCAACCGCCATACATATAAGAATTAGAAACAAAGCATATTGTGAAAAGTCTGTGTGCAGGAGAATAGCATGAAGAAAATTTGGCTTGTTTTCTTTTTATTGTGTTTTACTTTTTCAGCTTGGGCCCAGCCAACAGGGCAGATACACACTATTTCTGCTAATCCAAAAGCAGGTTTTGCGTGGGATTATTTGTTGTATATACCGGATAGCTTGGATAAATTAAAGACGCTGCCTATTTTGTTTACCATGAATGACAGCGGGATTTTTGACTCTGCTGAAGAGCTGGAAGCCGCCACCCGCGCGCGTTTTGGGCGGGGCAATGAAGACTATATCGCCTATGAGCTGGGGGTGCCGTTGGTGCTGCCGCTGGTTGTGCGTGAGAGAGGGCCCGTCAATTCGCACGATTTAAATAGAGCGGCCTTCTTGCTTCCAGACGGGCCGTTTAAACGCTTAGATAAACAGGCAATTGCAATGTTGAAAGACGCCCGTAAACAGCTTAAAAAAATGGGGATCAAAAGCCGCAAGAAATTTTTGGTGGCTGGCTTTTCTTCTGCGGGTGCTTTCGGGTGGAAGCTAGCCTTGCTGCAGCCAAAGCATATTTTGGCGGTGGCGGCGGGCGGAGAAGTGTATCCGGCTTTGCCAGTGGAAAAATGGCAAGGGGAAGAGCTGATTTTCCCGGTAGGGGTATCTGATTTAAAAGAAGTAACAGGCCAGGCTTTCAATAGAAAAGCCTGGCGTAAAGTCCCCATTCTTTTGACAAACGGGGAGTATGATTACAACGACCCGCTTTTTGCTGTGTTTGGCGCCGAAGATGGCGCTTTGCTAAAACGTGTATTTGGGAATGGGACCGTACAGGATCGTTGGGAGCGGGCCCGGGTGCTGATGGCACAGCTTGCCCCTAATGTGCAGACCCATACTTATCCCAAGATAGAGCATGAGCCTATGCAGCGGGATATGATTTCTTTTTTAAGAACTCATTTATCAGGTGGGCCGCTTCAACCTATTGTTTTAACAGATACCTCTGCAAATCCGGTCCGTCTGCCGTTGGAAGTAAAGGGTTTGTATTGGGGAGAAGAAACACCGCTTACACAGGATAGAGAATATTTGAAAGACACCGATTTAATGTTGCAGGTGTCTGGGGATTATCTGCCGTCGTGGATTCGTGCTGTTACAGTAGATGTGCTTCAGGAGCAAGAGCCTGTTTTAAAAGAGTTGAAAATTAAAGGATTTTTTACGCAAAAAGATAGTTTCTTTTTGCAAGTTCCTATTTCTGAAGAGGAAGTGGATATACTTAAAAACTACACACAGCCCGTATTTTCCATCAAAGCCAATTTAGCTCAGGTTTTATCTGTGCCTGAAGAGCTGACATTTACTGTAAAGTAAGTTCTATTATAAGTTGGTAAAGAGCCTATTTTAAGGGATTTTCCTCACAATGGGCCCAACTTAAAATTTAAAAATCATTATAAACAACCCTTTGTTAAAACGGATTTTATAAAACTCTATCAAGATTTAATAAATATTTATCCGGGAAAATGGGTGGTCAAGATGCCATTTTATCGTTTAACGCAGGCTACCTCTTTGGCACGCAGTCAGTTTATGCTGGAAAATATAGCCGCCGCATTAAACCAATATGATGTGGTCTTTGCGGAAATGGGGGCCGGACATTATTTGGACTTGGTGTCTGCCTTGTAGCAAATGCTGGGTGATCCGCAAGTGCTGGACGGAAAAAACTGCCGGAGCAGACTCTGTGGCAGCTATGTAATTGGGACGGATTACAAGAAATTGTGTTGTTAAAATAGGACAGATTAGGGCTTGTGTCACGATAAAAGCGGTGCGTAGATAAAGATGCTCCATTGGCTTGCGTAATATCATAGACGCCGCTTTATTTAAAGCATTTGGCTGACAAGATGTTAGCTGTAAATAGAACAAAAAAGACACCTTGCAAAAGGTGCTTTTTTAAATAGGCGCCAGGATATGATATGCATTCGTGTTTTTAATAAGTGTTGCGGCAAAAGGAGTTCTTTATATAGGTGTTTTCATAAATACCTAACGGATGAGTAGGTGTTAATAGCCACACAAATTACTGCACCTATATCGCTTTTAAGGCCTTAGCTGTCTATTATCTGTGCGGACATTTTTTGTCCTGCGCGAAAAAGAGAGAGAGGCTTTTAATAAATATTGCGTCTTCTCTGTGAGGCGCAAGAGGGGAGAGAGTTGAATACGGTGTTTTGTAAATAAATTGTTCTGTAAGCAGATATCAAGCACTATCCTCAAATTTTTGAGAATATTTCTTTCTGATAAAAAGAAAAAAGCCGCTTAGTGAAAAGCGGCTTTCTAAATGGCTGTAGCTTTGTAATTATATGTTGGAATTGCTTGAGTCGGCGTCGTCCCAGTCATCTACATTGGGGTCAAAGGATATTTCTGCTAATCCCACAGCTTGAGCCAACGCCTTTTCCATTTTCTTAGATTGTACCTGCGGATCTTCTGTTAAATCCCAAGCATAGACTTTTTTGGTTTTTGTGATATTATGGGTGTCCACCACGTAGACACTTGCGGTTGAAGGCTCTGAGCCCAGCGGGAGAAAAACATTCTGGCAGGCGTTATCCGAGCATACGGTAATGGCGTTCATAAAAAAATCTATGTTGGACAGATCGCTTATCCAGGATACATTTTTATTTGGAGAATCTTCATAAATATCCAAAAATACCGGCACATAATTCATTTTGTGAGCTTTAGGGACAATACGAGTCGCCAGCTCGTTAAGATACGGCACCATTACTTTAGATTTTTCACAATCTGTTTTGAGCAATACGACTACTAAAAAGTCTTGATTATAATCAGGAGTTAAAATATTTAAGCTGTTCTTATCTTGGAAATTGCGGCTAATAATCAAATCCTCGTTTCCAGTAAGACTTTTAAAGGCCACGTCTGTCCATTCGTCGTACATTTGCATGTTTGTTTCCGAAAGTTCAGGGAAGTTTTCTTCCATGATGACACATCCCGCCAAGGGAAATAAAAAACACAGCAGCAAGAATAATAGTTTCTTCATGTGGATCTCCTTAACATAGCGTCAATATAATTTACCTACCTCAATAGTATTAAATTTATGTACCGATGTCTATGTCATTTTGTTCATGTAGAAATTGGGGTATTAAAATAGAGCATGGAGTTTTGACTATAATTATTATCCAAGTGTATTATCACTAATAAGACAACAAAAAAAGACACTTCGTAAGAAGTGTCTTTTCAAATGGTCGGGGCGGCGGGATTTGAACCCACGACCTCACGGTCCCGAACCGTGCGCGCTACCAGCTGCGCTACGCCCCGTTAAAAACAATGGTTAAATGGTCGGGGAAGCGGGAATCGAACCCGCGGTCTCTCGCACCCCAAGCGAGCACTCTACCACTGAGCCATTCCCCGGAAAAATTGTCAATGCAATTTACTGCTGTACATATATTTTAGCATTCTTTTAGAAGTTGGGAAAGGGTTTCTTTAATTTCCGAGAGAAACTTGACGTCTGTGGCGGCGGTTTTAGCCTGTGCGCGGGCGGCGGGGGAGAACTTGGAGAGCTGTTTTTTTGCTCCTTCCAGCGTCAGTTTATGTTTGTAAATCAGATCTTTGATTTTTAAGATGGTATAAACATCTTCTTTGGTATAGCGGCGGTGGCCGCTTTCCAGGCGGATTGGTGTAATCAGGCCTAACTCCGCCTTCCAGTAGCGTACGGCATATTCCGGCTCGCCGGTAATGCGTTGTACGTCGCCGATGCTAAAATGGTCTTTTTGGT
>CALVFA010000038.1 GCA_944326725.1 uncultured Elusimicrobiales bacterium
TTTAAATCCGGCTCTACAATTGGCCCGCCTGCCGCCAGGGAGTAAGCCGTAGAGCCCGCCGGGGTGGAGATGATAACCCCGTCCCCATAATAGCGTTTTAATTCCAGTTTGCCCGCCAAAAACCGAAGGGAAAAAGCCCGCGGCTGTACGGTCTTGATGACACAATCATTAAAAGCCAATAAGTTGCGCAGCGGCGCTTGCCCGGCGCGCTCAATATCGGCGCAGAGCAGCAAACGGCGGGAGATTTGAAAGTGCCCGTCTAAAATGCGCTCCAAACAGGCGGGGGCGTCTTTCTCTTCACAGGCGGAGAGAAAGCCCAAACTGCCGCAGTTTACCGCCAGCACCGGCACGCCCAAAGGCGCCGTTTCGCGCGCGCAGCGCAGGGTGGTGCCGTCTCCGCCCAGGCTGACGCAAAGGTCTGTGCCCGGGTGATTTTTTATTTGGTGATAGTCTTGGATAATTTGGCTAGGCAGGCCCTTTTTGCGCAAAAAATCCGCCAGCCTTTGAGCCGTTTGGGCGGCGTTTGGCTGGGAGGGATTGCAGACAAAAAGCACTTGGCGCACGTTCATAGCACCTCATTCTAGCAAAATATGCACCCCCCGCGCACCAATGCGTATAGTGCAAAAAGGGCCTGCCGCGGTCCGCCTAGCCCCGGGCCAAGAATGGTATAATAATAAAGAGAGGATTTTATATGTGGGATTATACCGATAAAGTAATGGATCATTTCCGGCACCCGCGCAATGTGGGCGCCATACCTAATGCAGACGCTACCGGCCAGGTGGGCAGCTTGGTGTGCGGCGACGCGTTGAAACTAACGCTGAAAATTAACAAAGAAACCGAAGTCATTGAAGACGCCAAATTTGAAACATTCGGCTGTGCCAGCGCGATAGCTTCTTCTTCCGTATTGACGGAGATGATTAAAGGCAAAACACTGCAAGAGGCCGCTAAAATCACCAACCAGGATATTGCCGATGAGTTGGGCTCCCTGCCGGCGGAGAAAATGCATTGCTCCGTCATGGGTATGGAAGCGCTGGAAGCAGCGGTGCAGAGCTACCGCCAAGGCGGCAAACCGGTGGTGTATGAGCAGCAGGCAGAAAAAATTGTCTGTCATTGCTTCAATGTGTCTGAAGAAGCAATTATCAAAGCCATTCGCGCCAACCACTTAAAAACCGTGGAAGAGGTGACTTTTTATACCAAAGCCGGCGGCGGCTGCGGGCGCTGCAAAGGCGAAATACAGAAAATTTTGGACAAAGTAAATTCCTGTGCCGTGCCGGAGACTCTGAAGGCGGAAGATAAAAAATTTGCGGATTTGACCATTGTGGAAAAAATCAAACGCATTGAAAAAGTGCTGGAAGAAGATGTCCGCCCCCAGCTGAATATGGACGGCGGCTCTGTGGAGTTAGTAGATGTAGCCGGCAATACAGTTAAAGTGCGTCTGCTGGGCATGTGCAGCGGCTGTATGGCGGCCCCGGTAACGCTGAAAAACTTTGTGGAAAAAACTTTAAAGGAAAAGCTGGACCCCTCCCTTACCGTGGAGCAGGCCTAAAGAGGCGCGTTGTGAAAACCATTTACTTAGACAATAACGCCACCACCCAGGTGGCCCCTGCCGTAGCTGAGGCCATTGCCCCGTATTTTACCGAAAAATACGGCAATGCTTCTTCTATGTACCCGCTGGCGGCAGAAGCGAAAAAAGCCATGGACATCGCCCGGGCCGAAGTGGCCGATTTAATCGGCGCGGCTTATGCCGATGAAATTATTTTTACCTCTTGCGCCACAGAAAGCGACAATACCGCCATTTTCTCTGCGGTGCGCAGTTTCCCACAGAAAAAACATATCATTACCTCTGCCGTAGAGCACCCGGCGGTGCTGCACCCCTGCAGCTATTTGGAGTCACAAGGGTATAAGGTGGACTATATCGGCGTAGACGCTCAAGGCCGTTTTAATATGCAGCAGTACAAAAAAGCCTTAACCGATGATACGGCTTTGGTGTCTGTGATGTGGGTCAACAGCGAAACGGGCACCATTTTTCCTATACCGGAAATTGCAGCTTTGGCTAAAGAGCGCGGCGCCCTGTTTCACACCGACGCCGTACAAGCTATAGGCAAAATGCCGCTGGACGTAAAAAACACAAAAATAGACATGCTCTCTTTGTCCGGGCACAAGTTCCACGCGCCCAAAGGGGTGGGGGCTTTGTATGTGCGGCGCGGCACGCGTTTTACGGAATTTATGATGGGCGGACATCAGGAAAAGGCCCGCCGCGGCGGCACTGAAAATGTGCCTTATATTGTGGGGCTGGGCACGGCGGCTGTACTGGCCAAGACCCGTCTGTCTGACGGCAGTCTGGCGCGTATGGCGGCCCTGCGTGATAAACTGCAAAACGGGCTTTTGAGCACTATCCCCGACAGCAAACTAAACGGCGACCCGGAGAACCGCGTGCCCAATACTGTCAACATCAGCTTTGGCTATGTGGAAGGGGAAGCGATTTTAATGCACCTCAATGAATACGGCATTTGTGCCTCTTCGGGCTCTGCGTGCACGTCGGGCTCGTTGGAGCCGTCGCACGTGCTGCGGGCAATGGGGGTGGATTTTAAATTTGCGCACGGATCAGTGCGGTTTTCTCTGTCGGACCAAACTACGGAGGCTGAAGTGGACAAGGTGCTGGAAGTGATGCCCGGCATTATAGAAAACCTGCGCAAAATTTCACCGTTTTCTTCCATGATGTAAGGAGAAAAAAGCTTTATTATTTTTTCACTGGGAGGCCTGTTGTGCCCGTAGAACGCATACCCTATAAGCAGTTTCATTTTCCCAAACGCAGGACGTTGCTCCGCTTTTGCGGGGCTTTTTGTTTGTTGGCTTTGTTGGTGTTTTTTGTGTATCCGCCGGTGTTAGGCTGGGTGGTGGCGGTGGTGTTTGGGGCTGGTTCGCTGCCTGCTTTTTGGCTGGAGCACTCGGCTTTGTATGGGGCTTTGCAGTCTGTTATTCGCTTTGTTTATGGTTTGTGTGTCGTGGGGACGCTGGATTTTTTTGTATTGCTCTATACATACAGACTTTTGGATCAACTGGTCGTCCGCTCCGGGGTGGGAACAGGCGCGTGGGTAGTGGCGCTACGCGCTTGGAAACGGTTGTTTAGGCTGCATATACTGTGTGGGCTGGTATTGTGTCTGTTTTTAGGTTGGTGGAATAATTTCTCTACATACAGCTTGATCCCGGCGCTGGCCTCTTCTTCTCTGCTTGGCAACTTATGGACGGGTGTTTGGGAAATGACGGCCGTATGCTTTGCGCTGGGTTTTGCCACGCAAGAAAGCTTTCGCGGTGCTATGCAACAGGGATGGGAATTGGTGCGGAGTTATCCTATTTTTTGGACTTTATTTATCGTTGTTTTGCTGATTTTGGTTTGGGTCCCGGTACAGCTGTTGGCAACGTTTGGTTTGGAAAACGGAGGAGCCGCTTCCGTTGTATTAAATTTATGGGGGGCACTGACTCACTTTTTATTGTTAAGCGGGGCTTTGGTTTATTTATTAAACCGCTCGGATTTATTTGTAACTGTACAGCAGCAGTAGGTCGTCTGGACCCTTGTTTTTATACAAAAAGCCATTATATTTATTATACATGACCCATCATTTACATATGGAGCAATTATGCGTCAATTCTTATCTGTTGTATTGAGCTTTTCTGTATTGTTATCTTCTGTTCCTGTGGCGCAGGGGCAGCCGGTGGCGGCTGCCAATGGGGGCAAACGCTGGCTTGGGGACAATGGGGCTTTGTACGCTGCCCCAGAGCTTCCGTCTGACACTACGCAGTGGCCGGAACATTTGCAGAAGAAGGTGCAAGTTTTTGAAGAAAAATTTAAAGAGCAGGCCAACTCAGTCGATGATAAGTTGTTTAAAGCGGGGGAAGAATTGGCTAAAACAGAGTGTCGTTATGGTGGCTTAAAATGCGCTGATGAGATGGCGTTTAATGCTTTGCGCGCGGCCAATTGGGATCAGACGCAAGGGGAAGTTTGCTCAGAGGATGGAAAAAATTGTGTGCCATTGTTAGCTTTTGCGCAGGGGGCCATACATTGGGGATTAAAGGACGAGCTTTATTATAAAGGCAAAATATTGGTGAGCAGTATTCCTGCGCTTACCAGTTTGATTATTACCTATGGGGTGCACAGTAAAGAAGACCAAGAGACCGCCTTGGCGTTCTTCTATCAAGCAATAGAAGAAGCCGAAAAAGACTGTGGCAAGGGCTACATGGAATATGGTTCTTCCTCCCACCGGGCGGATGCGCGCCAGGCCACGGAGCGGAAAGCCAATCTGTGCAATCAAGAGATGGCCGCGGTTTATGGGGCGGCCATGTTATCTACGACGGCCTCAGATGGAGCTCGCACTATAAAGAACATCGTTTCGCTGTTAAATAAAAAGTATAATTCTGCCGCGGCGGGTGTTGTGATACCAGCGGCGGCCTCGGCGTTGGCCACCATTGGTACGGCAGAGGCGTATGAAGCGTTATATAACTTTTTAATGAAAGAGTCCCTTCCTACCGCTGTGGGAGATGTATTAAATTCAATGAGTGTGGAAGGGGTGGCAAAGGGCGCTTTGGGCGCGGCCAGTGATATTCAGGGCGCAAATTTCCGCTATTTAAACCGCATAAACGAATCTTTTCAATATTTAGACGCTCAGGAAGCCGGACGGCAGGGCTATGGCAACACTTCCTTTAAAAATGAAAAGCTTCAGTATCCGTATGGGAACTTGCTGGAGGACGTGGGCCGTTTGTTAGGGGAAGAAAGCGGCGACAATAAAGAAGCGGCCAAAGTGGCGCAGAATATTGTTAAACAGGCCAATAAATATTTGGAAGGAGAGCGTTTCAAAAAGGCGTGGCAGAATTCGGATACGATTAATGCCTCTGGAGATATCCATTATCCGGTGGTGTTGGGGATTTTAGACGGTTGGAGGACGCAGGGGAAAGATTTTATTTATATTCCAAGTCCTAAATTATTAGAGTTCTTATATAAAGGGGATTGGTGGGACCTGAATGAAGGCACCCAACAGCGTGTGCATTATAAAGCGTGGCAATTTGCTAGAGCGCGCGGCTGGACCTGGAAAAAACCTGTCAAAGATGAAGAAAAACTGAAACGCTATGTTTATAATAAGCGTATTTTGGATATTGCGCAGGGAGCAGATGTTGCCCTGATTCCGGTATTTCTGGTAACTTTGGTGGCTTCTGTACCTTCTATGGCTAAAGGGCTTGCCAATAGCGTGCGTTGGTTGCGTGCAAACCGGAAATTTATTGGCTATCGTTTAGTTTCTCTTCGGCAGCCGGCGGTTGCCCAAAATGCCGGAAAAGCGGCTGTTTCTGCTTCTAAACGGGCGGCTACACCCGCAGCTCAGCCTGCTGCGCTGCCTAGAGCAACTGCCGCCGAACGTGCCCAACAGGCGGTGGCGACTTCCCGGCGTGTAGCTGCCGAGGCATCCGCTCAAACGGTGCAGAGGCCGATCATGGCAGAATTAGAGCCGGCTTTGTCCAAGTCTACCCTTAACGGCCCGAAGCTCTCTTCTGTTCCTCAGGCCCAAATGGACAATAGTCTGTTCGGTTCCTTAAATGCAAAGATGAAAGCGCTGGGCCAAAATGTAAGCAAGCAAGTGGGCCCTGAAAGTCAATTTTGGGCTTCAGGAAAATCTGCCCTGAAATATACGGGGAATTTGGTGGAGGATTATTTTAAAGCCTTGCTCCGTCCGACGAATACTTTGCAGATGTCTGTGCCGGGCATTCCGGCACCTGGGGCATGGAGCGCCGTGCGCCAAGAGCGTAAATTGGCAGAATTGGCCAAAGCTTCTGCCGGGGCAGCAGACGCTGGTGCGGCCCTTCGTGCGGGAGAAACAGTTGGTACGGTGGGGAAAGTGGTTTCCGGGGCGGAAAATGCTGCTGTCAAAGCGGGGCAGGCCGCTTCTGCAAGACCTGTGCCTGGCGCTGCCAAAGAATTTTTCCGTGGTTTGGAGGCGATAGATAGAAGCAGTCAGCCCGGCAGTGTGGTATTACGCTATAAAAATGGAACGAAAGTGGTTCCATTTGAAGAATATAATGCTATGCGGGCGGAGGGATTGGTTGAAAATAAATCGCTGATTAGTCGGTTGGAATCCAAAGATTTTATGTATGGACTGGAGAAAATCAGTCCTGAAGGGAAATACGTGTTCCTGCAATATACAGATAGAGCCAAGCCAGTGCGTTTGTATGCTGATGAGTATGAGATGATGTTAAAGGGACTGGGCCCGCAGCAACAGGCCAGCTTGCAGGCTATAGAAGGCAAAAATTGGTCATCTGTTAAAGCAATAGACGGAGATTATATAGAGGTTGTCTCTGCGGACGGCAAAGTGCAGCATTTAACTCCGGCTCAGGCCAAACGCTTGCGGGTGCCGGTTCCTCAGACAGAGTTGGATAAAATGGCCCGTCTAAATGCACAGACGGCGGCTCAGAAAGAAATCCAAAGTTCTGGTCTGACGCGCGTAAGCAGTTTGGCGGAACGGGAAATAGTGCCTGCCGTGGTGAACAAAAATACGCGGCAAGTATCCCCCATTCTTCAGCAAGGACTGGTGCGTGTAGAGCAATCCGGCACAGATGCACGTAATGTAAACATGTATTTCTTAGATGCAAAAGGGAACGTCTCTGTGCGTACGGAAAGCTATAGCCAGTATCAAAATATGGTGGCCGATTGGAGCCAGGCTGATGCTAATTTGCTTAAATCACGTGCCGTCCAATATGAAAACAGAATTGCCCCAGTGCGTGCGCGCCAGGAAATGGATATTTTGAATGCCTTGCATGATAAATATCTTGGCTCTACCAGTGCTACAAAAGACATTATTCGCCAGGAAGCGATGTCTATTATTGAAGATTTGTCCTCTAATAAGCTCATTACTCCTCAGCGAAAGCAGTGGTGGATGGATAAATTCCAGTAAAGTATAGCTTAAGAGTATTTGTTTGCTGTTAGTCTTTGATAAACGCCCGCGCTTGAAGCGGGCGTTTGTTTTTGCTAGGATAAAATCAACCGGCGGGACGTACCGTACCGACGGTTTCTAAACAGAGGAGTACTTATGAAAAAACTATCCCTGTTGTCTGTGTTTTTATTTGTTGCGGCGGCTTTGTTTGCCAAGACGACTGTTATCTATCATACCAGCGATACACATGGTTTTTATTATCCTAAAAAAGGACAAGGTGGCTTTGCCGCTTTGGCCTCAGTTGTGAAAAATGGCCCGCAGCCTTATTTGCTTTTAGACAGCGGCGATTTTGCCAACGGTACGGCGGAGACTAAAAATTCAAAGGGTCTCAAAAGTGCCGCTTTAATGAATGCGGTGGGCTATCACGCCACGACTATTGGCAACCACGAATTTGATTTTAGAGACGCAGGAGTAGAGCCGTTGGTGCAAAATTTAAAATTTCCGGTATTGGCTGCAAACTTCTTTGAGCGTAAGACAGATAAATATCCGCCATGGATACTTCCGTACCGCATCTTTGATGTAGAGGGCGTAGATGTGGCAGTTATTGGCCTAGCCAACCGCACGCCGACCAATGATGACAAAACTTATAAATTTACCAATCCTCTCTCTGCTTTAAAGAAAACACTAAAAGACGTAGAGGCGCAAAACCCGGATGTGGTCGTTGTGCTGGTGCACGACGGATTACGGGACGAAAAGCATGGCACTCAAAGCTATGTGGCTAAAATCGGTAAAAAATTTGGCGGCCGCGTGCATGTCGTGTTGGGCGGACATGTACACAATATTGTGCAAAATGAATACATTAACGGCGTTTTATTTGTAGAGAGTGGCTGTTATATCCAGAACGTTAGTAAAATCACGGTGGAAACCGATGATGAAACCGGCAAATTTGTTTCCGCCAAATCAGAGCTTATCCCCCTAATCGTTGAAAAGGTGGGTGAAGATGAAGAAATAGCTAAATATGCCGAATCGCTTAAAGAGCCTGGCATGGATGAGGTGTTCGGGGAAGCTGCCGTGGATATTAGCCGTTTTTCCTCGGTTCCGGAACATAAAGACAGCCCCTTAAATGACTGGATTGCCGACTTAGGCCGCACCGCTGCCGGCACGCAGATTTTTGTGCATAACAACGGCGGTACCCGTACAGACATGGAGCAAGGGCCTGTTACCCGCCGCAACACCACCGATATCCATCCGTTTGATAACGGAATAGTGAAAATGACGGTGGACGGCAAATTTTTAAAATACCTGGTCCAAAAATCGCTGTTGCCTCGCAGTCTGTTCACGTATTCCGGCATGACCATTACCTACCGCAATAAAAAAGGCAAAGTCAAGGATTTGCAGCTGTTTGTAGACGGCGAGCCGGTAGAAAACCATAAAACATACACATTAGCCACCAATTCTTATATTGGGCATGGTGGCAGTGAGGGCTGGCCTTTTAAGAAAATTAAAGACAACGAAAAACAGGAAGTGCCCGGCGTAACTATACGCAGTGTGCTGGAAAACGGGCTGAGGACGCAATCCCCGGTGAAATTGCTGCCTACGGGGCGCATTGTAGAATTTAAATAAAATGAAAGCCGTCCGTTATATTAGTTGTTTGTTGGTGTTGTTGTTATGCGGGGCTTGTGCTACCAAAGAAGAGCCGGACGCTTACTTGTTTTTTACTTCAGATATAGAAGGCGTCTTTTGGTCCCGGCCCGAACCGCGCTACGGCAACGAAGTGACGGGCGGCTTGGCTGTTTTAAAGTCTTTCTTAGAAAAACAGACGCTTCCTTTTGTGCTTTTGGATGGCGGCAATTGGTACGCTCAAACGCCGGAAGGCACCTTATCCAAAGGAGCCTATTTTAATACCGCTGCCGCTTCTTTGCCTTATGCGGGGCGTTTATTTACAGATAAAGACTTGGCCTATGGCTGGGGGTCTTTGTCCCAGATTATTAAAAATTCTCCTTTCCCTTTTGTGCTTTCCAATGTCACTTCCGGCGGCAAACTGCCTGCCGGAGCTAAGCCCTACCTGCTGGTGAAGGCGGGGGAGTATTCTGTCGGAGTACTGGGCATAGTTGGCCGGCAAGCGGCCCAAGGCAAGCGGCGTTTGGGCGGGCTGGAAATCAGCGATGAGATAACCGCCGCCCAAAAGACAGTGCAGCTACTGCAGCAAAAAGGAGCCCAAGTCATCGTGCTGATGAGCGCTATAGGCTCTGCTGATGATAAAAGTGCGCTGACTGATAGCCAGCTGGCTGAAGAAGTGCCCGGCATAGATATTATTTTAAGTTCTAATTTGGGACGGGAAGCCTCTGAAGCGGAAACAGTGGGCCGCACCTTGATTGTTTATCCGGGGGCTAAGCTGGACGGGGTGGGGCAGATTGGTCTGTATTTTGATAAAAACGGCCGTTTCAGTGATGCGCGTTTTGAAGATAAAGTGCTTTACCGGCGTGACTTTGGGGAAGACGATGTAGTGGCAGAACAAACCGCTTCCGTGCGCCGCACCGCCCGCGGGCAAATGAACCGGCCTGCCGGCAAGCTGGCTCAAGATTTAACAGGAAATTTAAATGCAGAGTCCGCTTTGGGGGATTGGGCCGCCGACTGCATACGCAAATGGGCTAAAACAGACGTAGCTGTCATAAATGCCGATTCCTTGCGCGCCGATTTGCCGTCGGGTATGGTAACCCAATATGATTTGTATGAATTATATCCTTACGCAGACCATATCACTTTTTTGGACATCAAAGGCGCCGCTTTGCGCCAGGCCTTGGAGGCAGGTTTGAACGTGCCGCATAATTTTGCGCAGATTTCCGGTATGCGCGTGGATTATAATCCAGACGCACCCGCCGGGGCGCGCGTGCGCTATGTGACGGTAAACGGGGCGCCGCTGGCTTCTTCTGCGGTGTACAAAGTGGCCGTAACGGACCATATGCTGGCCGGCGGCGCGGGACATGACGCTTTTATTGATTCTTTGGAGTTTAAAAATACCCACGTAGAAGTGCGCACCGCGCTTCGGTTATGTCTTTCCGGCAGCAAAGAAGCCGCCGCTCCCGCCGGCGGCCGCTGGAGAAAAGTAAAATGACTTCCCCGGTAAAACCAATTTCCATTGGCCCCTTTACGGCTCCCAATAACATTTGGCTGGCTCCGATGGCCGGGGTAACGGACGGGCCTTTCCGCGCATTGTGTTTGCGCGGCGGAGCCGGGGTGGTGTGTGCGGAAATGGTGTCTGCCCATGCGTTGCATTATGCTAACCCGCGCAGCCTGCGTATGCTGCGTATAGATGAGCGGGAAAAGCCCGTCTCTATGCAAATTTTCGGCTCAGATGAGCAGACGATTTGCGAGGCGGCCCGCGCCGCAGAAGCACGCGGGGCTGATATTATAGATATTAATGCCGGCTGTCCGGTCAAAAAAATCAATAAAGCCGGCGCCGGCTGCGTGCTGATGAAAGACCCCGCCCACCTGGGCCGTTTGGTAGAAGCGGCGGTCAAAGCCGTTAAGGTCCCTGTTACGCTTAAGAGCCGCATTGCCTTAAAACGCGGCGTCCTGTTGGGGCCGGAAATAGCCCGCGTGGCGCAGGAAGCGGGTGCGGCGGCGGTCATTATGCACGCCCGCGCCGCAGAAGACGTGCACAGCGGAGAGCCCAATTTAGATGCCCTGGCCCAGGTGTGCCAAGCGGTAAAAATACCGGTTATCGGAAACGGCGGTATTCATGACGGCAAAACCGCCCAAGCATTTTTTGACGCCGGCTGCGCCGGCATTATGATCGGCCGCGCGGCAGTGGGCAACCCGTTTATTTTTACCGATATACAGCAAGAGCTGGCAGGCCGTCAGCCGGCCCCGCTGGATAAACGGCGCCGGGTGGAAATCTATTTGGCTCTGATAGAAGAAAACATCGCCCGTTACGGAGAAAAAATAGGCCTCGGACGCAGTAAAAAAACAGCCGGCTACTGGCTGCGGGATTTCCCTAACGCCGCAGAAGTGCGCGGCCGTTTTGTGCGTATGGAGACGCTGGTCGATATCCGCGCGCTTTTTAAAAGCCTGGTTTTTTAGCCTTTTGTTCTTATTCCCCTATACAGCGGCGTTTTGTTTTGGTATAATATACAGGAAACCACGAGTCATTAATGCGGCGGCCACCACTCCGCTGCGCTTTAATAACAAAAGGTAAACATAAACTTATGACGAAAACTTTTCTGCCTTCCGTTAAGGAAGTTGAAACCACCCGTAAATGGCATCACATTGATGCTACGGGCCAAACCCTGGGCAGACTGGCCACCCGCGTGGCGGTATTGCTGATGGGCAAACACAAAAGAACCTATACCCCTCACATGGACTGCGGTGATTTTGTCGTTGTAACCAACACGGATAAAATCAAAGTAACCGGTAACAAAATGGACGAAAAAATTTATTTCACCCATTCCGGCTACGCCAAAGGCGCCAAAGAAACGCCGCTTCGCCGCCAGTTTGAAAAAGACTCTACCAAAGTCTTAGAGCTGGCTGTGAAACGCATGTTGGACGTCAACCGCTTGCGCGCGCCGCGCCTCAAACGCTTGCGCCTGTTCAGCGGGGAAGAACACGAATTCGCCGGCAGATTTGCCAAATAAGAGGGATAGAGTTTTATGAACAATACCAAAGAAATTAAAACCGGCCGCCGCAAAACTTCTGTGGCGCAGGCCAGATTGGTAAAAGGCACCGGCGTTATCACCGTAAACGCCAAAGCCTTGGCTGACTATTTTAAAGGTCATGAAAAATTCCAAGCTACCGTAAAAGCTCCGCTGACGGTGACCAACTTGGAAAAAGAATATGACGTGACCGCCAAAGTGCAGGGCGGCGGTATTTCCGCTCAGGCCGGCGCTTTGCGCCACGCCATTGCCCGCTCTGTGGCTGAAATCAGCGAAGAGCTGAAAAAGACCGTCAAGAAAGCCGGCTTTTTAACCCGCGATCCCCGTATGGTGGAAAGAAAGAAACCGGGTCAGCCGGGTGCCAGAAAACGCTTCCAGTTCTCCAAACGTTAAGCGTTTTTGGCAGAGAATGTTTTATAAACCCCTTCCTTCGGGAAGGGGTTTACTTTTTGCTCGTGTTTTTGCCATAATATCTCTAGCGTAAATACGCTGAAAATTTATACGTTAAATCGGCTCGTTTTTGGGTCCGCGTAAGCGGAGCACCCGGATTTGCGGGAGCTGTCACCCCGAAAGCGGCGTCGCCATTTAACTGTGTAACGCATTACACAGTAGGCAGCGCCGTTGTTGGTTGTGTGACAGCTACCAATAACGCAAGCGTTGCCTTTTTTGTTGGCTAAATTAGATTTTGGTTTGGACTTCTTCGGGGGGATTTACCCGTACCGGCAGGGGTTTTCCCTCTGCTGCGTGCCGCAGCGGCTATATCCCCGCTGCGGCACGGCGGGACAGGCAGGAGAAACGGAGAGGCATAGGTGCGTTGTTTTGCGTGCCTGTATAGTCCTCTCAATTTTAGGGGCGAAAAAAGCTTTGGTGCGCAAGGCCGCCACAACGGGGCTCTATACTTCCTCCCCACTTTAGGGACGGAAAAAGGGCCGCGGCTTGGGCGTAAACCGGTTCGGGTTTGTTCGTCCCGAGGCAGCTTTGCTAAAGCAGGGGTGCAGAAAAGAAGGGCAATGTAAGCGCCCCATTTGTTCAGCCGGTTCTTTACCGTTTGTTTTTTTAGTACCCGGTTTTGTTGTTCAGCTGGGCAATACCCGGCGCAATCAGCTCTTTGCAGTTTGTTTTTTTAGTACCCGGCTTTGCCTGGGTGTTGCGGCAGAAGGCGGAAGTTGGCGGCCCCAACTATTTTTTGAAAACGACGCCAATTTGGTGCGCCGGATAAATATAAATTGATGCTTTGTTTTTAGCCCTATTTAGGGTCAGCCCCGCGTGTTTGGGGCAGCTTTCACCTAAAGACAAAGTTGTTTTTCCATGTAAAGCATTACATGGAGAGCAGTTTTGTTTTGGAATGGGTGAAAGCTTTCCAAAAACAAAAGCTGCTTTTTTATACCCTCCCCCGTACGGGCCGGTTTCTGCCGGCCCTGCGAAAAGCCCCTGGTACTCTCATCCCGGGGGCCTTTTTATACCCATTGGGGTTTTGGTGATGAAACTGCTAGCGCGTTAGCTCAGCCTTTTATACCCGGTTTTTTGAAGGTGAAGAGAAAGAACCGCGTGCGCTCTTATTTTTAATTTTTATGTACAAAAAAATAGAAAAAAGGGAAACGGTAATTTGAGTGCGAAAGTATAAAGATGTTGTTACATAAATAGGCGGAGGAAAGAAGCAAAATGCTCGGGAGGCGTTTTACAAAGAAAACCCCCGCCTTTAAAAGCGGGGGTAAAACTTATTTGCTTTCTTCCTTTTTGTTTTCAAAGACGGGGGGCACATGCGGGCTGGCGTCTACCAAGTCTTTAATCGGTTTAATGACTTTGGCCTGGCTGCACAAAGTGCACGGGCCGCCAATGCAGCCGCCTTTGCAGCTCATGACTTCCAAGAGCTGGAAGTCGCCCACGCCTTTAGCATATGCGTTGAGCATAAGCATGGATTTTTTATCCAAGCCGTTAATAGTCATCATTTTAATCGGGCGGTGCCCGTTGATGGCTGTTTCCACCGCTTTGGCTACGCCGCCGGTAACGCCGTAGTAGCGGCCCTCACCGGAAACTTTGGGGTCCAGCGGGGTTTCTTCGCATTGGGCGGGGTCTATGCCGCGCGCGTCTAAAAGGGCGCCCAATTCTTCGTACGTCATGACATAATCTACATTGGGGTCTTCGCGCCCTTCCACGCGTTTGGACACGCAGGGTCCCACAAATACCACCGTGTAGCCGTTTTTCTTTTCAATCTCGGCTATGTAGGACATTGGCGTATGGGTGTCAGATACATATTTTTTCAAGGCGGGCAAATGTTTTCTGACGGCCTGTATCCAAGCAGAGCAGCAAGAGGTGGTCATAAATTTGTCGCCGCGTTCCAAGCGTTCAATAAGCTCTTTGGCTTCGTGCTGGGTGGTTACGTCGGCTCCTTCGGCCACTTCGCTTACTTTGTCAAAGCCGGCTTTTTTTATGGCGGTGAGCAGCTGCGGCAGGGTAGCGTTAAATTGGCCCACGATAGACGGAGCCACTACCGCGCATACCTTGCGGGTGCTTTTCATAGCGCCTAAAATATCAATCAGCTGGCTGCGTTCCATAATAGCGCCAAACGGGCAGGCGCCCATACATTGACCGCAGGAAATACATTTGTCAAAATCAATTTGCGCAAAGCCGTTTTCACCTTTGTGAATGGCGTCCACAGGGCAGGCCTGTTCGCACGGTACCGGCACATAAGTAATGGCGTTGTAGGGACAGGCCGCTTTGCATTGGCCGCAGTTTTTGCATTTATCCGGGTCAATGTGGCTTTTTCCGTTGACTACCTTTACCGCGCCGAATTTACAGGCGGTTTCGCAGGCGCGCGCCAAACAGCCTTGGCAGGCTTCCGTTACGATATGGCGGGCTTTGACACAGCCTTTGCAGGCGATGTCTAGTACAGTCAGCGGACTTTCCGGCGTGTCTTTGCGTAAAAGCGCTTGTTTGGCATAATCATTTAAAGAGGTGGCTTCGTCGTCGGCTTCTACGGAGCAACCCAGCGCGGCTAATGTGCGTGCGCGGAAAACGGCGCGTTCTTTATAAACGCAGCAGCGCACGTCTAGCTTAGCGTCGCGCGGGATGACGTTGTAGGGAATGCGGTAGGCCGCAGTTTCCAAAGTGCCTGCGTCAAAAGCTTCTATGACTTTGCGCAGGGCTTGTCTTTTAAATCCGAGGGCTTTGTTATCGTTCATATTATTTATATTTTACCATATTTAACCCTGCCTCCCAGTATGCAAAGGCCGCGTGGCGGCGGGGGAAACGGCTCAATAGTTCACTCTCTATTCGCCGTGATACAGTCTGACAAACCATGGCTAGATTAGGGCAAGTGTAGAGCGGCGGTAAAAGGCCGCGCTCGCCCTAAGGGTCTTTGAAATAGTCGGACTTAGGGCAAGCGCAGAACGGCGGTTAAAGGCCGATGGTCTGAAGAAGCCAGCTCCAACACGGCGGAAGAAACGGTTTTCAGTCCGCGCACAAAGATGTAATCTACGGTGCGGTGCAGATAGCGGGTGCGCAGATCGGGCTGAAAAAGCACTTCTTTTAGTTCCAGCCGTTCTGCCATATGCAAAAGTTCCGTGTGGCGTTTTTGGTTCCAAGCGTTGAAATCTCCTGCTACGATAACCGGGCCCGGAAACGAAGCCACCAAGCTGGCGGCTTTTTCCAAGTGGTGTTTAAAAGGGCTGATAGTGCTAAAATTTACCGCGTGTATATTGATTACCAAAAGCTGCGTCTGCTGCAAGGGATATACCAGCCGCATAGACATTTTAGGAATAGTCAGAAACGGCTCTTTTGCGGAAGCGTCAAAGGCAATTTCCTGCGCCGGGGCGCGGCAGCCTGCGGCGATGCCGGTGGGATATTTGCCCCAAGGGGAAAGGAAACTGATTGCCGCATGCCAATGCAGCCCACTTTGCGCTACCGCTTCTGTGCAGGGCGCGTCCAGCCGGGTTTCCTGTGCCAAAAACAAATCGCTCTGCTCACATAGCGACAGAAAATCCTGCCGCCACAGCGGTTGTTTTTCTTTTTGGAAATTCCATACGCTGAGCCGAAACTGCCGTGGCAAAGTCTGTAGGCTGGGTGCGGGGCCGGCTTGTAACAGCGGAACTTCGGGCAGCAGAAAATTTTTCATATTAATAATATGGCGTTAAGAGGCGCAGGGCATTGTTGCGCAGCGTGCGCAAAAGCGGCGGGCGCATATGCCGGTAATGCACGGGCTGCGCTTGGGCTTTTTTCTGTTCAATAATTTGGCGTACTTGCTTTGCCAGCTCCGGGTCAAAGCATTCCATGTTGCTTTCAAAATTCAGTTTAAAGCTGCGCACGTCCCAGTTGGCAGAACCGGCAAAGAGCCACAGGTCGTCTACCAAAAAGAGTTTGCTGTGGTCAAAGGGCGGCTGGGTGCGGTAGATTTTGACCCCTTTGGAAAGCAAACGGTGGAAGTTGGCCTCCATTGCCCAGTCCATACCAAAAATATTGCTCTTCTGTGGCAGAATAATTTCCACCTCCACCCCGCGCATGGCGGCTGTTTCCAGCGCAGAGAGGATATTGTTCTCCGGCAAGAAATACGGCGTAACAATGCGGGCGCTTTTTTGCGCGCAGGCCAGCGCGCCCAGGCACAGGCGTTCTATTTTGCCATAGTCGGCGTCCGGCCCGTCCGGGATAATGCGCGCGGCGGTTTTGCCGAGGCAGGGGCTGTCTTGGGGGCAGCGCGCCGAAGTGGGCAGAAACGGCTTTTTGCCGGAGAAAATCCAATCCTCTTCAAACAGACGCGCAATTTGGTTGATAAGCGGCCCTTTGACTTCAAAAGTCACATCTTGTATGGGGTCTTTGGGGTGCTGGCTGACCAAGTCCCCTTCTGCCACGTTCATACCGCCAAAAAAGGCCACTTTGCCGTCTATAATCATCATTTTGCGGTGGTTGCGCAAATTAACAAAGGGCAGATTGACCGGGCTTTTGCTGGGCAAAAAGACGGAGAACTGCACCCCGCGTATTTTCTTAACTGCGGCCTGGATATTGGGCCGGCTGTAATTGAGACCCACCCCGTCTATCAGCATACGCACGACGGCTCCGTTTTGTACCGCTTGTTTTAGCGCGGGGATAAACAGTTGACCGGCTTTGTCATTGTTAAAAATATAGCTGGCGATGAGGACTTCTTTTTTGGCCTGGGAAATGGCGGCACACATCAGCGGGTAGGCTTCGTCCCCGTTAATGAGCGGGCGGATTGCATTGCCCAAAGATAAATGCTGGGGGTGCACTTTGTACCCCAGGCGCAGCATTTGCCAAAGTGCCGGAGGAACTTGTTTTTCTATTTCCTGCGGGGTTTTGCCCGTGACGGTAAAAATGTCCGCCCCATGATTATGCAGGCGCAATGCTTTGCGCCGCACGCGGTTGATGCCTAAAATGACATACACAATACAGCCAATCACCGGCGCCAGCCACACCAAGCCCGTCCAGCCGATGGCGCTGGGTACATCGTCTTTATGCAAAATAATATGTATGGTTACGCTTATATGCAGTACAAGCAGTAAAAAACCAGCTACGGAAAAAGATAACAGTTCCATATACACCCCCTTACTATCCTATAAATTATTGGTTTGTTTTGCTGAAAAATACAATATTAGTTTTGGGAAGTGTTCTTTTTTTGCACGGGGGCAATCAGCAGGGGCTTAGGGTTGACCACACGGGGCAGGGTGGCTTTGTCCCATTCCGTACCGCCGGAAATAAGTGCTTTGCGCACCGTGCGCGTGGGAGCGGCGGCCTGGGTGCGTGCCGGTGCGGCGGGCACTGTCTGGGCCGGCTGCAAAGAAGCCAGGTAAGCGTCTTTTTCGGTGGCGGTTTCAAATGTGCGGCTCAGCTCTTTATTTTCAAAGAGAAACCAGCGCTCTGTGGGGGTGGGGGTGTTGACGTCTATGTAGAGCAGTTTGTACAGGGCGGCTTGCGGAGGCAGCGCCTCGGTATTTTCCAAAGAGGCTTTGTCTTGATAGAAATTCTCAAAAGCGCGTTGGCTTAGCCCCATGTTAATGCCGTATTTTTTATTGACTGCCAATACATCTGCGGCGTTGGCGGCGGCGGTGATAAAAGTTTGCGGGCTTTCGGCCTTAAATAAAAATTTGCGGAAGTTGCCCCCGTCGTCATACTCCACCAGGGCGTATTCGGCACTGCTGCTGCGGACAATGCGGTCTTTGTCTGATACCATGGGCATGGTGTAGAGCACATATTCGCGCGTTTTGCCGCGCAGTTTGCGCGTAAGCTGGGGCGCGTTGTAATCCCATAAAGAAGGAGCCGCGGGGGCGGTGTCTTCCCCGTGCATTTCTATAATAATTTCCGGCTGTTGGGCAAAGGCCGGCGAGGCAACTGCGCCCGCCACCCACAGCAAACAGGTAACAGCGGCTAAATGCTTCATGCGCTTAGTCTAGCATTTTTGGGGTAAAAAGAAAGAGAAAAAGCCCCCAAACGGCGTTTGCTTTTTGGGGGAAAAGAAAAAGGCCCAGCGCGGCTTAAGGGCCGCTTGCTAGAAAAGCCACCTAGAGCGCCTTGCTTGCCGGGGCGATAGCGCGGGGGAAAAATAAATTTTCTTCCCCGGCTCCACCAAAGATATCGGCTGATTATCAGGACTTTTCGGCAGGAGCAAACAGCCCGGTACTTAAGTACCGCTCGCCGCTGTCTGGCAGCAATACCACAATGTTTTTGCCCGCATATTCGGGCCGCTGGGCCGTTTGCAATGCGGCATACATGGCCGCGCCGGAGCTGATACCGGCTAAAATGCCTTCTCTTTGGGCCAGCGCGCGGGCCGTTTGGGCGGCCTGTTCATTGGTAACAGGGACAATTTGGTCCAGAAGCTCCCGCTGTAAAATTTTGGGTACAAATCCGGCCCCAATACCCTGTATTTTATGGGGTCCTGCCGGTTGGTCGGACAGTACCGCCGAAGAGGCTGGCTCCACTGCGATAATTTTTACCTGCGGGTTTTGTCGTTTTAAAAACCGCCCCACGCCTGTTATGGTGCCGCCGGTGCCCACACCAGCTACAAAGGCGTCCACTTTTCCGTCTAAATCTTGCCAAATTTCCTGCCCGGTTTGGGTGTGGGCGGCAGCATTGGCGGCGTTTTCAAATTGGCGGGGCATATAAGAGTGGGGAATAGCCTGCAGCAGCTGCTCTGCTTTGGCAATGGCGCCGCTCATGCCTTGCGCCGCCGGCGTCAGCTCCACTTGTGCGCCCAGCGCGCGTACCAGCTGCACCCGCTCCGGGCTCATATTTTCCGGCATGACTAAAATCATATGATAGCCTTTTACCGCACAAAGAAAAGCCAGCCCAATGCCGGTGTTGCCGCTGGTGGCCTCTATAATCGTGCCGCCCGGCACCAGTGCGCCGGATTTTTCCGCCGCATGCAGCATAGACAGCGCGGCGCGGTCTTTGACGCTAAAAGGATTAAACATTTCCAGCTTGGCAAATACCCGCCCCGGGCCCGGATTGATTTTGGTAATCTGCACCAGGGGCGTGTTGCCAATCAGTTGGGTCAAATCTTTGGCGTAAGGCATAGGCGTCCTATTTCAGCACGGAGTTCTGTATCTGTCCGGCGCAGAAGTGATTGATGTTTTCAATCGTGGTGTGCAATATGCGGTGCACCGCGTCTATGGAGTTAAAGCCAATGTGCGGCGTAATGAGCACGTTTTTCATTTGCATCAGGCGTGCGTTGATAATGGTGTTCATGGCGTAATCCATAGGGATGTCCTGCGATTTTAAGATAATATCGTCGTGAATGATAAAATCTTCATTCTCCAGCACGTCCAGCGCCGCTCCTTTGACTTTGCCGCTGACCAGCGCGCGGTAGAGCGCTTCGGGGTCTACCAAACTGCCGCGGGCGGTATTGACGATGATGACCCCGTCTTTCATTTTTTTGAATGCTTCATCATTTAATAAATGGTAATTGTCTTTGGTGGCGGGGGCGTGCAAAGTGACTACGTCGGATTTGGCGTATAGCTCGTCCAAGCCTACATAATGAATATTGTAAATGCGTTGGAATTCTTCATTGGGGTAGAGGTCATAGGCCAATACTTCCATGCCAAAGCCGCGCGCCAGTTTGGCCACATGCCGTCCGATGGCCCCGGTGCCGATAATGCCCATGGTGTGCCCATAAAGGTCAAAGCCGATGTATTCATTCATGCGCACGTAGTTGTTTTTCATGTCCGTGCGGGCCTGGATAATATGGCGCGCCAAAGACAAAAGCACCCCAAAAGTAAATTCAGCCACCGTGGCTTCACCGTATTTAGGAACGTTAACTACTTCAATACCGCGGCTCTTGCAGTAATTTAAATCAATATGGTCAAAACCAGTGGAACGCGTGGCAATCAGCTTGAGGTTGGCGTATTTGTCCAGCGTTTCTTTAGTCATCTTTAATGCGGTGTGCACAAAGACGGAAATAATTTCCGCGTCTTTGATTTTTTCGTATTGCTGCTGGGAAATGTTTTCCATGCTCTCTTCCAGCAGGGTCACATCTCCGCTGCAGATGGATTGTTTTTCCAGGTAATCTCTGGTAATTTTGTCTACATCAAAAAATACAGTTTTCATATGCTTCCCCCTTTATTTCCTTATATAACATACAGCCGCCAGCAGGCGGCTGAAAAAATTAGTTAGCCTCGGGGGTAGGTTCCCCTTTTTTAAAATCATAAAATTGCCTGCGCTGCCGGGCCGGATTGCCCGCCACCACGGCAAAGGCCTTAACGTCGCGTGTGACCACAGAGCCGGCGCCAATGACGGCATTATCTCCAATGGTAATGCCAGGCAGGATAATGGCTCCGCCGCCTATCCATACGTTTTTGCCTATTTTGATCGGCGCGGCAAATTCTTTGCCTTCTCTGCGGGCATTGGGCTCCAGCGGGTGGGTGGCGGTGTAAATTTGTACGGCAGGACCGATTTGGGTGCCGTCACCAATATCCACGCGGGCGCAGTCTAAAATCACGCAGTTAAAATTAATAAATACATTATTGCCAAAGAAAATATTGCATCCGTAATCGCAAAAGAAAGGCGGCTCTATGTTTAATTTCTCTCCTGTTTGCCCAAACAACTGCTGTGCCAGCTCGCGCCGTTTGGCTTCATCGGCGGGGTCAGTGGCGTTGTATTGCCAAAGCAGGCGGCGGGCCTGCTGCCGCTCTTGCAGCAGTTCCGGGTCGGAGGCGTTATAAAAAAGCCCGGCCAGCATGTTTTCTTTTTCGCTCATGGCTTCATTGTAGCAATTTTAGGTATAGTTAAAATATAGAGTTTATCTGTGTGTAATAAAAAGAGAGAAATATTATACAATGAAAATATCTATATAAATGATATCTGTGCAAAGAAAGGAAGTCTTTTGTATAATATACTTACCGGTAGGTAAGTAATGTCGTTTATGTGTATCATATAAAGAGAGGTTGTTACATGAATAAAAGTATGCGGTTTTTTATCGTTTTGGTGATGGCTTTTTGTTTGGCCTCATTAAACGCCTGCAAAAAACAAGAGCAACAGGACGCTTCTGCGGCTGTGCCTGTTTCTGCCGTAAAAGTGTTGAAAACGGATTTGCCGTGGAATATTGAATACCCGGCCCAGGTGGCGGGTTCTTTGGAAATCCAGGTACGCGCGCAAGTGGGCGGCATTTTGCAGGCGCGTTTGTTTGATGAGGGCGCCTATGTAAAAAAAGACACGCAGCTTTTTCAGATTGACCCCAAGGAATATGAGGTAGCGCTGCAGCGTGCGGAAGGCTCTTTGTCTCAAGCCCGCAGTGAAGAGAGCCGCACCCGCCGCGATTTTGAACGCATGAAAAAATTGCGCGCCGATAATGCCGTGAGCCAAAAAGACTACGACGACTCTCTTTCCGCATACGAAGCCGCCCAAGCATCCGTCAAAGTGGCCGAAGCTGGCGTGAATGAAGCGAAAATTAATTTGGAATATACCCGCGTTTTGGCTCCCATTTCCGGTATCACCGGCAAAGAAGCTCAGTCTGTGGGCAGTCTGATTTCTCCGGCGGGCAACGGCCTGCTGACTACGATGGTGCAGATTAATCCGCTGTGGGTCAATTTTTCTATGCCCAGCGCGCAGTTTTATAAATTGGCCAGCGGCTATCTCTCCGGCACGATTTCTTTAGACGCCAAAGGGGAACACCCCCTGTATGTGGAAGCGGTTACCTCCGACGGGCGCGTTTACCCGGAAAAAGGAACCATTATTTTCTTTGACAGTACGGAAGACGTCAAAACCGCTTCTTTAGCAATCAAAGCCGAATTTCCAAACCCCAAAAACCAGCGTATGTTAATGCCCGGACAGTTTGTGCGGGTGCGCTTGGTGGGCGCCACTTATAAAGATGCGGTCTTAATTCCTTCTTCTGCCGTGTTAAGCACGCCGACGGGCAACCTGGTCTATGTGGTGGGAGAAGACGGTACCACACAGGCAAAAACGGTTACGGCGCAGCTGCAGGACGATATGTATATCGTCAGCGAGGGGCTGGAAGGCGGCGAAACAGTGATTTCTGCCGGCCTGATTAAAATCCGCCCGGGTATGAAAGTGACTCCACAAATACAGCCTTTTGAAATCCCTTCCTATACCGAACCGGTGGCTCCCAGCACGGCTACGGTTATGGACGTGGGCTCGTTTGATGAAGCTATCGGCAAAGATATTGCTCCGGACAAGCAAGATATCCGCAGTGAAAAGCAACGCAAAAGCGACGCCGTGACAGACGCCTTGCTGGGGCAGCAGGATTAATAAGAGGCGGCTATGTTTTCTAAATTCTTTATTAACCGGCCCATTTTTTCTACTGTAGTTTCCCTGCTTATTTTGCTGGCGGGTATAGTGTCTATTATCAACCTGCCTATTGAGCAATATCCGGACCTGACTCCTCCGTCGGTGCAGGTGTCGGCCCAATATCCCGGCGCCAGTCCGGAAGTCATTGCCGATACGGTGGCCGCTCCGCTTGAACAGCAAATCAACGGGGTGGAAGATATGTTGTATATGAACTCCACCTCTTCCGCCAACGGCGACATGAATCTTTTGGTGTATTTTGAAGTGGGCACCGACCCAGACCAGGCGATGATTAACGTCAACAACCGTGTGCAGGCTGCCACGACTTCTTTGCCTGAGGACGTGCGCCGCTACGGGATAACGGTAGAAAAAAAATCTTCCGCCATTTTGCAGTTGATTACCATGTATTCCCCGTCCGGGGTGTACGACACCACTTATATAGGCAACTATGCATTAGTCAACGTGGTGGACGACTTAAAACGTATCAACGGCGTAGGGGACGCGCAGGTGATGTCCGCCAACGACTATTCTATCCGTATTTGGCTCAAACCTGATGTGATGAGCCAGCTGGGTGTGTCCGTAACGGATGTCATGGCAGCGGTACAGGCGCAGAACGTACAGCGCGCCGCCGGTAAAATCGGCCAGCCGCCGCTGACCCAGTCTGTAGACAGAATGTTTACCATTGTGGCGCCGGGCCGTTTGAAAACTCCTGAAGAATTTGAAGAAATCATTTTGCGCGCCAATCCTGACGGTACTTCTTTGCGTTTAAAAGACGTGGCCCGGGTGGAATTGGGCAGCCAAACCTATGAATTTTCCGGCAACTATAACAACCAGTCGGCCGTGCCTATTGGCGTATTCCTTTCTCCGGGGGCCAACGCCGTGGCTACCGCAAAAGCGGTGGACCAGCGCATGAAAGAGCTCTCTGCCAACTTCCCGGGGGGAATAGAATATAAAGTCGCTTACGATACGACGCTGTTTGTGAATGCCTCTATTGAAGAAGTAATCCATACCTTGATTGAGGCTATGATTTTGGTGTTCTTGGTTATGTATTTGTTCTTGCATGACTGGCGTGCCACATTAATTCCGTGCTTGGCGGTGCCGGTGTCTATTGTAGGTGCCTTTGCCGGCATGCTGCTGATGGGTTTTTCTATCAATACGCTGACGCTGTTTGGTTTGGTGCTGGCCATTGGTATTGTGGTGGACGACGCCATCGTGGTGATTGAAAACGTGGAACGTATTATGCACGAGGAACACCTGCCCGTCAAGGAAGCCACCATTAAGGCTATGGACGAGGTAACCGGCCCGGTCGTGGCCATCGTGCTGGTGTTGTGTTCGGTGTTTGTGCCGGTGGCATTTATGGGCGGCTTTACCGGGGTGATGTACCAGCAGTTTGCTATTACGATTGCGGTGTCTGTGATTATTTCCGGTTTGGTGGCTTTGACGCTGACCCCGGCCCTGTGCGTGCTCTTATTAAAAGAAATGAAACCCCGCACCAGCGGATTCTTCTACCGCTTTGACCAGTGGTTTAGCAAAATGACCGATAAATATACCGGGCTGGCCGGCTTTTTCCTGCGGCGCATACCGGTGGCCGTTTTGTGTGTGGTGTTGCTGTGGGCGGCGGCGCTTGGCTTGTTTAAAATTGTGCCGGGCAGCTTGCTGCCGGATGAAGACCAGGGTATGGTTATGATAGCCACGATGCTGGATCCTTCCACTTCTTTGTCTAATACTGCCAAAGTGGCAGAGCAAGTGGAGGAAATCATTCTGCAGCAGCCGGCGGTAAAAGAAGAGCTGACCTTTGCTGGTTATGATATGCTCAGCAGCACGATGAAGAGCAGCTCCATTGCTTCTTTCGTGGCGCTCAAACCCTGGAAAGAGCGCGAAACGGAAGCCTTATCTTCTTTTGGTACCATTGCTGCCATCGGCAAACTGGCGGCAGCCAAAATACCGGGCGCGCTGGTGATGCCTTTCAACCCGCCTCCGGTTATGGGTATGAGTACCACCGGCGGTTTGGAAGGCTATGTTCAGAACCGTGCCGGTTCGGGCAGTGATGCTTTGCAAGGCAAAGTAAATGAATTTATCGCTGCTGCGCAGAAACGGCCCGAGCTTGCCAGCGTGAGCACTACGTTCTCTGCTTCTACTCCGCAATATAATTTGAAAGTAGACGAAATTAAAGCTATGGCTATGAATGTGTCTTTGTCGGAGCTTTACTCCACCATTCAAGGCACATTTGGTACGGCCTATGTCAACGACTTTACCAAATTCAGCCGCAGCTTTAAGGTAATGATGCAGGCGGAAGGAGATTACCGTGCCCGCCCCGAACAATTGGGTGAAATCTATGTGCGTTCCAATTCGGGGGACATGGTGCCGCTGTCTGCTTTTATCACGCTGACGCCCATTTTGGGCCCGGATATGGTGGAACGTTTTAACGCGTTCCCCGCCGCTAAAGTAATGGCTACCCCGGCAGACGGTTACAGCTCCGGTCAGGCCATTGCCGCTATGGAAGAAGTGGCCCGCGAAACCTTAGGGGAAGAATATACTTTGGCCTGGACGGGTACCACCTATCAGGAAACTATCAGCGGCAGCTCTTCCACTATTGCCTTGCTGTTGGGCATGTTGGTGGTGTTTCTGATTTTGGCGGCCCAGTATGAAAGATGGGGGCTGCCGTTTGCAGTTATTTTGGCGGTGCCGTTTGGTATTTTCGGCGCGTTTTTGGGTACCTATTTGCGCGGGCTGGATAATGATATTTATTTCCAGATCGCGCTGGTGGCCCTGGTCGGCTTGGCGGCTAAAAACGCCATTTTGATTGTAGAGTTTGCCGTGCTGGTGCGTGAGCAGGGGGCCACGGCTTATGAGGCGGCATTACAGGCGCTTAAGTTGCGTTTCCGCCCCATTATTATGACCTCTTTGGCTTTTATTTTAGGCTGCGTGCCGCTGGCTGTCAGTACGGGTGCCGGCGCCGCCAGCCGCCATTCTATCGGTACGGCTGTGGTGTGCGGTATGTTGGGCGCTACGGCTCTTGCACCGTTGTTTGTGCCGCTGTTCTTCTATCTTATTTCGGGCGGTTGGAAAGAAAAAAATGATCCCAACGCCCAAGGTGCCAAACCGGAGGCTATGCATGATATTTAAGAAATTAGCCGGCGCGCTGGCGTGCGCCGTAATGTTGTCAGGCTGTATGATGGGGCCGGACTATAAACGTCCGGAGATGGATTTGCCTTCTACCCAACCGGGGGAAGATTTCAGCATTTTCCAAAATTATCAGTGGTGGGAAATGTTTGAAGACCCGCAGCTTAATAAGCTGGAAACGGAAGCCTTGCTTTATAACCGTGACCTGCGCCAAGCCGTAGCCCGCGTAGACCAAGCCCGCGCAGCCGTTACCAGCGCGGTGGCGGACCAACTGCCCACCATTGCCGCACAAGGCGGCAGCGGGCGTGCCGGCAACTATATAGGCTCAGGCCAAACACTGAGTACCGGCACGGTGGTAGCTTCGTTTGAGTTGGATTTATGGGGCAAATACCGCCGTTTAAGTGAGGCCGCCCGGGCGGACCTGCTTTCCAGCATGGCGGCTAAAGACACCGTGCTTTTGGCGCTGACGGCGGAAGTGGCTTCTACCTATTTTACTTTGCGCACGTTAGACGCCCAGTTAGAGATTGCCAAACGCACCTTAGATACCCGCAAAGAAAGCGTACGCATTTATACCAGCCGTTATAATGCCGGCTATGCCACCGAGGTGGATTTGCGCCGCGTAGAAGCGGATATGTATTCCGTGGCAGCTACTGCCAAGACCTTGGAGCTGGCGGTCAAGACAACGGAAACGGCTTTGTCTGTGCTGGCGGGGCGTTCCCCGCGGCAGATCGTAGAAGGCATGGGACCGCGTGAGGGACACCTGCGCGATGCGGTGCTGATGCCTAATGTGCCCTCTGGCGTACCTTCGCGCTTTTTGGCCCGCCGGCCCGATGTGCGCAGTGCGGAGGGGCAGTTAATAGCCGCCAATGCGCGTATCGGCGCGGCACGTGCAGCGTTTTTCCCGGATATTACATTGACCGGGGCCGCCGGTTATGCCAGCTATCAGTTAAATGAACTCTTCCGCGGGCCTTCTGGCATGTGGGCCTTTGCGGGGCAGTTGGTCCAGCCGATTTTTGCCGGCGGGCGTATTCTGGCTCAAAACAAAGCCGCCAAAGCCCAGTATGAGGAAATGTTGGCCTCGTATGAAAAAACGGTGCAAACGGCTTTTAAAGAAGCGTTGGACGCGCTTAACAGCAACCGTATTAACCGCGATATTTTTGAAATCCGCCTGGCTCAAACCAAGGCCTTGCGCCGCGGTTATGAGCTGACCAAAAAGCAAGAAGATGCCGGTTTGATTGGCACCATGGAGCTTTTGGACGTGGAGCGCAATTTGCTTCAGTCTGAAATGGATTTGGCTACCGCGCGCCAAAACGAGCTACTGGCTTTAATCAGCCTCTCCAAAGCTTTTGGCGGCGGGTGGGACGAAAAATGCGGCTTTGGCCCGTTTGAAGCGCAAGTAGAATCCGAGCGCGCCGCTTTTGAACAGCGAAACGCAGAAGAAAAAGCCGCAGCAGCCGCCGCGGCTGAAGAAGAAAAACAAGCGTTGTCGACTACCCCTGCTGATACCAAGCAGCCACAAGATACAGAAAAATAAATAAAACGGCCCTGCGGGGCCGTTTTTTATTGTGCATAGAAAGCCTTAAAAAGAAAAAAGGACCTATCGGACAATGGGTCTTTTTACCCTTGCACCATGTCGGGAAAGATGGAATAATAAGTTATATACCATGACAGGAGAAATTTTGTGCAAAAAAAATGCCTTGCCCTTTTGATGATTCTATTCTTTACGGGAGCTTCTTTGTGGGCGGCTTATCCTTCTGAGAGCTCCATTATGCGCCGACGTGTTTTAAAGTCGGTGCAGGAAGCCATAGATAACAGTTTGCTGGAAGTAGCCCGCACCAGCGTGGTGCAAATAGAGCAATACTGGCGCAATGAAGACGGCTCTTTGGTAAGGGGCTTGTGCAAGGGCGTGTTGATTCATAATGGCAAATATTTGGTTTCGCACGTAAATTGTTTGCGTCAACCAAAAAAAGCAGATCTAAACGCAAAACAGGATAAAGTGTTTTTTTATTTTGCCAACGGGTATATTTATGGGGCTTTTTTAAAGCCGGTTGTGGCTAAATCTTTTGTTTATTGGCCCATGCCAAAGTTGAATTTAACTGAAGGGCTTAGTCCGGCAGAGTTGTCTGTTTCGGAAGGGGAAGGAGTGTTGGGACAGTTTGGGTATAATTTATCCGGCACGCGTAATACTGCTTTAGAGCAAGAATTTGTGTTTCTTGGCAAAAGGGGTTGGTATTTGGGCTCGTTGACAAAAGAGATGAGCGGTTTTTCATTAAAAAATGCTTTTCGGGAGCGGCAGTTTGGAGAGCCGGTGTTTATAGGCAGGCGTGTGATTGCGTTAAACGGGGAGGGCGGGTCTGAAGGTTTTGGACTGGGGTATCCGTTCCGCAGGCCGGTATTTACGCCGTTTACAAGGGATAATGGCGGGGATATTTTACAAAATCTATAAACTATAAACGGCCTTTTAAAAGGCCGTTTTTTATGCTGCATTTCTAAAAGAAGCGTAATAACAAAGAAAAATATTCTAATTTGCTAAAATAAAAGCGTATGGAAAAAATTGCTCCGCTTAGTCCCTTAGACGGGCGCTACCGAAAAGAGCTGGAAGTCCTGGCTGCCGTGTGCGGCCCGGCGGCTTTTTCCTGTGCGCGCGTGCGTGCGGAAACGACCTGGCTGCTGACGCTGGAGGGGCTGCGTTTGCCGGGCTTTAAACCGCTGTGCGCCAAAGAGAAAGCCTTGCTGGAAAATTTACCCCGCCTGAGTGAAACGGATTTGGATTTGCTGGAGAAGATAGAATTTCAGGGCGCCTGCGGCCGCCCGGCCACCAATCATGACGTAAAAGCGGTGGAATATTTTATCGCAGACAAGTTGACCCAATACGGTTTTGCCGCGCGTTCCCGGTGGGTGCATTTCGCGCTGACCAGCGAAGATATAAACAGCCTGGCTTATGCGCAAATTTTATCGGCAGCGTTGGAAGAAGTAATTTTGCCCCTTTTGGAAGAGGTGCGCAGAGCTTTGCAGTTGCGCGCGCGCAAGTATGCGCGCGGCGTGATGTTGGCCCGTACGCACGGGCAGCCGGCGGTGCCGACTACGTTTGGCAAAGAACTCAAAGTGTTTGAAAGCCGCCTCTGCCGCCAGCTGCAGCAGCTTAAAAAACAGCAGATTTCCTGCAAAGCCGGCGGCGCAGTGGGCGCCTATAACGCCCATGTGGCGGCGTTTGCTGAGGTCAATTGGCCCCGCGCGGCGCAGCAGCTGGTGGCGCGGCTGAATAAAGGACGCAAAATAAAGCTTTTTATCAGCCCGGTTTCTACGCAAATAGACAACCGCGACAGCTACGCCGAAACCTTTGATGCCCTGCGGCGCATTCATATTATTTTGCTGGGGCTGTGCCAAGATATGTGGCGTTATATTTCCGCCGGGCTGGTCAAACAGCGTGTCAAAGCGGGGGAAGTAGGGTCCTCTACTATGCCGCAAAAAGTAAATCCGATAGATTTTGAAAATGCGGAAGGCAATTTGGGTTTGTCTAATGCTTTGCTGGCTTTCCTGAGCGAGAAATTGCCCCTTTCGCGCCTGCAGCGGGATTTGTCTGACTCTACGGTATTGCGCAATATCCCGGTGGCGCTGGGGCACAGCGTGCTGGCCTGCCGCTCTTTGCTTAAAGGCCTGGCTAAGACGGATTTTGACGCCCGCGCCGCGCGTGCGGAACTGGCGGCTCACCCGGAAGTGCTGGCAGAGGCGTATCAAACGGTTTTGCGCGCCGCCGGGGTGGATAGCGCCTACGAAAAACTCAAGGCCCTTACGCGCGGTCATACGGTGACGGCGGCAGATTTTAAACAATTTGTGCAAAGTTTAGAGCTAAACGAAAAAACCAAACAAAAACTGCTGGCTTTGGAGGCCGAGTCTTACCTTGGGCTGGCTGTAGAGCAGGCGGGAGGAAAGAAATGATAGATATTGTGTGCGGCGGACAGGCCGGCGATGAAGGAAAAGGGAAGATTTCTGCTTATTTGTCTTATAAAGGCGATTATGAGTATTGCGTGCGCGTGGGCGGCCCCAACGCCGGGCATACGGTGGTGGCGGACGGTAAGTCCTACACGCTTAAAAATATTCCGTCGGGCTTTTTAAACCCCGCCACCAAGCTGGTCTTGGGTGCGGGCGCTTATACCAAAACGGAATGGCTGCTCAAAGAAGTAGAGCTGACGGGCACGGCAGACCGTTTGATTATTGACCCGTACGCCGTATTAATTACCGATGAAGAAACCGCCGCGGAAAAGGGCGCCAGCCACTTTATGCAGCATATCGGCAGCGTGGGCACGGGGCTGGGGCAGGCGGTCAAAGACCGCATTGAACGCCGCGCCGTCAAGTTTGCCAAAGACGAGCCGCTGCTTAAAGAATTTATTCAAGACGTGCCGGAGCTGTTAAACAGCGCTTTAGACAAAGGGCAACATATTTTGCTGGAAGGCACGCAAGGGATTAAACTTTCTCTGCTGCACGGGGAATATCCGTTTGTCACTTCACGCGATACAACGGCCTCCACTTTCTTGGGCGAAGCTGGTTTGGGCCCCAAGAGCGTGCGCGACGTGTATGTGGTGTTTAAACCCTACATTACCCGCGTCGGCCCTGGCCCGCTGGAAAAAGAAATGACCGATGAAAAAGATCTGGAAGTGTACCACACCAAAGGGCACGAAATTGGCAGCGTAAGCAAACGGCTGCGCCGCGTGGGAGCGTTTGAAAAGCGCTCTGCTTCGCGTGCGATTATGATTAACAACGCCACCAAAATCGCCATTACGCATATTGATATGTTTGAAGGCAACGACCATATCAAAAGCTATACTGATTTTACGCCGCAGGCCCAGGAATTCTTGGAAAGCATACGCGAACTTTCGCGCCAGGTGTATCCGCATCCGAAGCTGGCCCTTATTTCCACCGGCCCGGATATGGAAGATACCTT
>CALVFA010000039.1 GCA_944326725.1 uncultured Elusimicrobiales bacterium
GCTAAAATTAAAAGAAGTACAATAGCTGTTATTTTTTTCTGCATACATTCCCCCGCGGCCTATATTGTAAGTATTCTAGCATTTTACTAGGGCGTAAAAATCCCGCGGCTTCATAAAAGCCGCGGGATAAAAACAAAAATTCTAGTAAGGCAAATAATAAAATCTTTCATTGGCGGCATAGAGATTGTCAAATTCTATCCCACCCAATAAATCTTTACACACTTGCGGAAACTGATTGCCCCTTTTGTTATAACAGACTAGTTTGCCGCTATGGTTCCATATATCATTAGAAATCATATATGTATTATAGGTAGACGAATAACGGCATAAAAATACGCCGTTTTTCCCCCAACTGAGATTAAGAAACAAAGAAATATCTTTTTCCAATACCCATTGTTTCTTATTTTGCCCCAAGCTTACCGGGCCAATATCACAAGTAGCAGAAGCCGAGGAAATAGGAAAGTGGACATCTAAAACGGAAAAATCGGTTGCGTTTTCTCCTGTATTTATTTGATATATGTCAGCTGCCGTTATTGTACTGCGCAAAACCGGCAGATATCTCATTATTTTTGCTTTTTCTACTGATTTTTCATATTTGGGGTAAGCAATGGCGGCTAATATGCCAATAATCAGCACCACCACCAACAGCTCAATGAGCGTAAAACCGCCCAAGCTAAGCGGGCGGACATTTTGGCCGCTCAGCTTAAAAGAAACAGATAGAAAACCGCCAAATTTGCTTTGAGCGGGGAGTTTACTGCCGGGAATCATTTTTTGATACATTTTGCACATACGCAAAATTTATCAAAAAAAAAAAACAATGCAAGGCTCCCTAGTTTCAGCGGCCAACCGACAAAAATTTTATATATAGTTTTTGATGCAAGCGCCTTCCTACAAATCAAGAAACAGACCCGTTAAACATAAAAAGGCCTTGGTGGTCAACTCGGGCAAAACCCGCCAACACCAGGGTCATAGTAATTTAGCACATCAGCCCGCCGCCCGGCCACCGAAAATGCATTTCCTTTTAGCAAGGCCGGGGCAAAGCGGGCACGCCCCTAAATATCCCTGCCGTACACGCCGGGGGCAAAAGACAAAAAGCCGTGCCCTTTCAACAGGGCACGGCGGCGTACATAACGGCAAGATGAAAGAAACAGCTTATTTAATAATACCCATTTCTTTGCCCACTTTGGCAAACTTGGCGGCGGCAAATTCCAGGTCTTTAAGTTCGTGCCCCGCCGTTACAATGGTGCGCAGACGTTCTTTGCCGCGCGGCACCGTGGGGAACACAATAGCCAGCGCAAACACGCCCTCTTCAAACAGCCGCTGGCTAAACTGCTGCGCTTTGGCACTGTCGCCCACCATGACGGGGGTGACGGGGGTTTGGCTGTGGCCGGTGTCAAAGCCGGCTTTCTGCAAAGCGGTTTTGAAGTAATGGGTATTGTCCCACAGTTTTTTAAGCCGCTGCGGTTCATTTTCAATCACGTCCAGGCCCGCCAAACAGGTGGCAATGACAGAGGGCGGCTGGGAGCTGGAGAACAAGAACGGGCGCGCGGTGGACACCATATAATCACGCAGTTTCTGCGGGCCCGCTACATAGCCGCCCACAGCGGCAAACGCTTTGGACAGGGTACCGATTTGAATGTCCACCTGCCCCTGCATTTTAAAATGCTCTACGGTGCCGTGCCCATGCTCGCCCAACACGCCAGAGGCGTGCGCATCGTCAATCATGGTAATAACGCCATGTTTGTTGCACAGTTCCACAATGTCGGGCAGGTTGCAAATGTCGCCGTCCATGCTAAACACGCCGTCGGTAACCAGCAGTTTGCGCCGGGCGTGTTTGACGTCGTCGCTTTCCAAAATTTCTTTCAGGTGCGCCATATCGCTGTGGCGGTAGACTTTCTTTTTGGCTTTAGCCAAACGTCCGCCGTCAATAATAGAGGCGTGGTTGAGCTCGTCGGAAATCAGCACATCTTCCGGCGAGGTCATCAGGCACTGGCAGGTAGCGGTGTTGGCGGTAAAACCGGACTGGGTCAAAATAGCCGCTTCGGCCCCTTTAAAGGCGGCCAGGCGTTTTTCCAACTCTTCGTGCATGGTCATCGTGCCGATAATGGTGCGCACTGCGGCGGTGCCGATGCCGTATTTTTCCACCGCTTCCACGGCGGCCTTTTTCACCGCGGGGTGGGTGGTTAAATTAAGGTAATTGTTGGAGGTCAGATTGACTACTTCTTTGCCGTCAATCACCGCCACCGGGGACTGTGCCGACTGTAAAATATGCAGTTTAATAAAGCGGTTTTCCGCCTTTAGCTGGGCAATTTCTTCATCTAAAAAAGCAAACTTTTCGTTCATAGTTTCTCCTTACGGCACCATAATGACTTTGCCGCATTTATGTTCGGGGTCGGTCATAGCGGCAAAGGCTTTTTCAAAATCTTTCATCTCAAATTCGTGGGTAATGACGGGGCGCGGATTGATTTTGCCGCTGCGCAAAAGGGCGTCCATCGTGTACCAGCTTTCATAAATTTTGCGCCCGGTCAGCCCCTGCACCCGCACGCCTTTAAATACGATTAAATTGGCATAATCTATCGTCACCGGGCCGCCGGGCAGACCAAACGCCACAAAGTGCCCCGCCGGTTTAATGGCGTGCAACGCTAAATCTATGCCGGAAGGGTGGCCCGACATTTCTATTACCACGTCCACCCCTTTTTCATCGCCGGAAGCTTTGATGATTTTTTCCAAAGCGCCCGCTTCGGTCGGGTCAATGATGACGTCGGCGCCCATTTGCTCGGCCAGTTTTTTGCGGAAAGAGGACATTTCCGTCGCGATCACTTTGGCCGCACCGCAGGCTTTGGCAATGTTGGCGGCGAACAAACCCTGCGCCCCCATACCGCTGATTAACACCACTTTACCCGCAATGTCGTTTGCCAGCGTGGCATAGACGGCGTTGCCCAGCGGCTCCATAATAGAGGCAATATCTTTTAAACTGTCGTCTTTGTGTTTCCAGCCGCAGCGGGCGGGAATGGCGGCGTATTCGGCAAAGCCGCCGGGGCGGTCTAAGCCAATAGTCTGGTTATGGGCGCACACATCGCGGTGATTGTTGCGGCACTCATAGCATTTGCCGCACCAAACGTGCGACTCAATGGAAATAAAATCGCCTTTTTCAAAACCGTGTGCGTCGGCTCCCACTTCCACCACCGTGCCGCACAACTCGTGCCCAAAAATAAAGGGAATGGGTATGCGCTGCGGCGCCCAGCCGGTATAATTATAGACCGGGATATCGCTGCCGCAAATGGAAGTTCTGTAAATTTTGACCAGAAGTTCGTCTTTCTGAATTTTAGGAATGTCTACATCTATAAACTGCGCGCCTTTGGCAGGCTTCGTTTTGCATAGTGCTTTCATGGTGCCTCCGGGCCCGGCAGGCGGGCCGCTTTTCTCCATTCTACATTAATTGCCGCTCTGCGCCAACAGAATATAGCGCCTATTGGTTTATTTTTTCAAATGCGTCCAAACTGCTGCTCTGCAGCCGGGTGGGAATACACATATTGCCCACTTTTCTGCCGTTGCATGGGGTTTGCTCCGCCCCGCTGGCCGGGGCTGGGCTTTGTCCCGCGTTTTGCGCCGGAGCCGAACTTTGTCCAGTACTTTGCGTCCGGACGGAAGCAGAACGCGGCGGGGTTATACGGACGGTGTACTGCTTCAACACCACCGCCGCTAACACCGCTACCAACACCGCCCCCAGCAGCAGGCCTATTAAGCCATATCCTTTTTTATTCATCTTTCTGCTCCAACAACTGCTGACTACACCTATTATACGGAATTTAAAGACTGTGATTTCAAGTCCCTTTTTGCTTTTATAAATGCTAAAATAATAAAGAATGTAATAGTTTCCTATTTTTAGTTAAAAAAGGGTGAGGTTTTATTATGGAGAAAAACTTATCTTCCGCCGCGTTTAACCAAGTGCGGCCCTCGGTGCCCCAGGAACAGGGAGATATTCCTTCCGGCTACGGCACCACCGAAAGCTACCTGCTGCCGAAAGATCCGGCTTGGATGTTCTTGTTTTGGGAAATCACCAATGAAACATTTGACTATGTCCGCGGACAGTATGGAGCCGACGTGCTGGACCATTCCCGCACGGTCATCCGCCTCTACGATGTAACCGGAGTGGAATATTTTGACGGCACCAACGCCAACGCTTACTATGATATGCCCGTCATTTTTGACGCCAAAAGCTGGTATATCCACGCCCCGCAGGCAGGGCGCGGCTATATTGCCGACTTGGGTTTCATTACCCCGCAGGGCCAGTTTATTTTGCTCACCCGCAGCAATATGATTACCTTGCCGCCGGGCAAAGTGTCCGACGTCATTGACGATAAATGGATGAGCGTGGAGGGCGATTTTATTAAACTGTTGCAGCTCTCCGGCGCAGACCGCATTGGCATGGGCGCCAGCGAACTGATGCAAGTGGTGGACCAGCGCTGGCGGCTGACCGAGTTGGCCGGCGCAGGCAATGCACCCAGCTCCGCCCGCTCTTCCTGGACTTCTTTTGCCCTGCACACGGTGCCGGCCCCGGCGCCGCAGGAAGATGAAGACATTTGGCTGCAAGCCGACTGTGAAATTATTGTCTACGGCTCTGCTTCCCCCAATGCTTTTGTGACCATTAACGGCAAAGAAATTAAATTGCAAAACGGCAAATTCTCTCTCCGCCAGGCCCTGCCGGCCGGCGCGGTGCTGGATTTGCCCATTAAAGCCAGCAACAAACAAGGCGACAAGACCCGCCAGGTACATATTAAAGCCTTGCGCGAACAGGGGAAATAATTATGGGACAGGAAAAAGGTTATCTGGCGCTGATGTTACATGCGCACTTACCGTTTATCAAACATCCGGAATATCCTGACTTTTTGGAAGAAGACTGGTTCTACGAAGCCATGGTGGAAACCTATCTGCCGCTGCTCAACGTATTTGAAAAACTGACGGCGGAAGGGGTGGACTTCCGGCTGACGATGTCCGTCACGCCGCCTTTGTGCAATATGATGAGCGACCCGCTGCTCATAGACCGCTTTAAACATTATCTTAATCAGCGGGTGGAACTTTCCGGCAAAGAGATAGAACGCACCAAAGGCACCGAATTTGAAGCCGTGGCGCATATGTATTACGACAAATTCCGCCGCTTCAAAGACCTCTTTGAAAACGTTTACCACGACCATATTTTGGAAGGATTCAAAAAATTCCAGGATATGGGCAAACTGGAAATTATCACCTGCGGCGCCACCCACGGCTATTTGCCGCTAATGGTGCATAAAGAAAGCGTTAACGCACAAGTCAAAGTGGCTGCGGCCGATTACCGCCTGCGCTTTGGCAGAAGCCCGCGCGGCATTTGGCTGGGCGAATGCGCTTATAACCCCGGGGACGATAAATTCCTGCGGGATGAAGGCATCCGCTTTTTCTTCTTGGAATCGCACGGCATTTTGCATGGCACCCCGCGCCCCAAATACGGCATTTACGCCCCGGTGTATTGCCCGCAAACCGGCGTGGCCGCTTTTGCACGCGATATGGAATCTGCCCAGCAGGTGTGGAGTGCCGACTCCGGCTACCCCGGCGACGCCCGCTACCGCGAGTTCTACCGCGATTTGGGCTATGATTTGGACTACGATTATATTAAGCCCTACCTGCACAGCGACGGCGTGCGGCGCAATATCGGCATGAAATACTGCAAAATTACCGGCAAAGTGCCCTTGAACGAAAAAGCCCCCTACAATCCGCACGAAGCGCGTGATGTAGCCGCCACCCACGCAGGCAACTTTATGTTCAACCGCCAAAAGCAGATTGAATATCTTTCCACGCTGATGGACCGCAAACCGCTGGTGGTGTCTATGTACGACGCAGAGCTGTACGGACACTGGTGGTATGAAGGGATTGATTTCTTGGAATTTTTGTTCAAGAAAATTTACTACGACCAGACCGACATCAAACTGGTTACCCCGATGGAATATTTGGAAATGTATCCGGTCAACCAAACGGTGCAGCCGTCTATGTCCTCTTGGGGGGACAAAGGCTACCACGATGTATGGCTTAACGCCGGCAACGACTGGATTTACCGCCACCTCATTAAATCGGCTGAGCGCATGACGGAGCTGGCCAACCGCTATCCCAACGCAGACGGCCTGCTCAAACGCACCTTAAACCAAATGGCGCGTGAGCTGCTGCTGATGCAGTCTTCGGACTGGGCGTTCTTGATGACTACCGGCACCGCCAAGGAATATTCCACCAAGCGGACCAAAGACCACATCAAACGCTTTAACGAGCTCTACGAGCAAGTAAAGCACAACCGCATTGACGAAGGCTATGTGTACGGCTTGGAAAATAGCGACTCTATTTTCCAACAAATAGACTACAATGTCTATTCTTCCGCGGCCAAAGATGCGGTGTTAAACCAATATAAATAAAGTTGCAGCACAAAAACCCCCCGGCCTAAGCCGGGGGTTTTTATTTCAAAATTTTCCCTTCGTACCATTTTGCCTGCCACAAAATTCCGGACAAAAAACGGCTTTTCTTTTGTTGCGTTTCGCTCCCTACTTGCCGGGCTTGTGCCCGGGATTTTTGCTGTGGGATATTTATAAAATATCCCCCGGCCTAAGCCGGGGGTTTTTATACACAAACAAAACCTGAAAGACCGGGTTTAATAACCCAAACTTTTACAAACTTGTTCACATTTAGGGTGAGTGCTATAATTGGTGCCGCACGCTATAGTTCCTGCTTTGCTGGAATGGTTATAATACATAGTTATCCAACAAGTTTTGTCATTACTCCAATAACATCCACTCCCCCCAACTATAAAAGCATTAGGAGTATAGGTTCCATTTAGATTGTCAAACCCTGTTCCATTTGAAAAACACGCCTGGCCTGCCGTTTCATTATAACGAATATCTGCTTCAGGTATGTCAACATCTAACAGCCCCAAGTCATCGGTATATTTGCCATTGTTCATATAATAACGCTCGTTGGCATCTTTAATAGCGCGCATAAGTGGCAAAGCTGTATTCATTTTACTTTTCATTACGGCTATCTCATATTTAGGGTAAGCAATGGCTACCAAAATGCCAATAATCAGCACCACCACCAACAGCTCAATAAGCGTAAAGCCACCTAAATGGCTCTTAAAGTGCTTTTTCACTTCCGGCTCCTTTTTTGATAAATTTTATCTTCTGATAAAATTTAT
>CALVFA010000040.1 GCA_944326725.1 uncultured Elusimicrobiales bacterium
AGGGCTTGACTTTTCCCGCTACAAAGCTAGAATAGAAGTATGAAGAAAAAACTAGACAACAAGACCTTGGATGCTTTAGTTCACGCCGCCGTGGCGGTAAAAAAGAATTCCTATTCGCCCTATTCTCATTTTAAAGTAGGGGCTGCCGTGCTGGCACCGGACGGACAGATTTATGCCGGCACCAATATTGAAAATGCTTCTTATGGCTTAACAGTTTGCGCGGAGCGCAACGCCATGTTCCGGGGGGTATGTGAAGGACAAAAACAATTTGTGGCCTTAGCCGTCTGCACAGACCCGGTGGAAGAAGGTTTTGGCACCCCCTGCGGCGCTTGCCGCCAGGTCATGGCGGAATTTATGAAGCTGGACGCTCCCATTCTGCTGGTGGCGGTTACGAAAAAAGGGCAAATTAAAGTCCTCAAAAAGAAACTTAAAGACTTGCTTCCTTTGCCTTTTCTAAAACCGGGAGAATAAACTCTTTTCAGGCGCGCTTGAGCCGCGCCTTTTTTATATGGGGGTGTGCGTGGAAACTATCCAATATAAAGGGCTCAACGCCCTGCAGCTGGAAAATGAAGTTCTATCTTTGATTTTTCTGCCGGACTATGCCTGCAAAATGGCCAGCCTAGTAAAGAAAAACAGCGGGCGGGAATTTCTGTTTCAAAGCAAACAAACCCGCCTCACGCCGCCGCCGTATGGCGCGGCGTTTTCGGCCTATGATTCCAGCGGGTTTGACGAAGTGCTGCCCTCTATAGACGCCGCTCCTTACCCCTGCGGCCCTTTTCAGGGCACGCCGGTGCCAGACCATGGGGAAGTGTGGGCCCTGCCCTGGCAGCACCGCCTGCACCCGGACCAAAACGGCCTTACTGCCTGGGTCAAAAGCCCCAAGCTGCCCTATCAGTTCACGCGGGGTTTAACCTTGTGCGGGGCGGAAATTCGGCTGCATTATACGCTGGAAAATTTATCAGATGCCCCCTTTCCTTTTATCTGGACGCCGCACTGCCTGCTCAACTGTTCTACGCAGACCCGTTTGGTCCTGCCGGATAACTTAACTGAGATTATCACCGTAGAGCACAGCACCAAAACATTGGGCCCCTGGGGCACGCGCCACAGCTACCCGCATACCACTTGTGTAAGCGGCCAAACGCTGGACTTGGCCCAAACGCGCCCGGTCACGGACCAATCCTGCGAAAAATTTTATTTTACGCAAAAAAATACCCAGGGCTGGTGCGCCATTACCCACCAAGACAACGGCGACACCCTGACCTACCGCTACGACGCAGACAAAGTGCCTTATCTGGCGGTGTGGAAAACACAGGGCGGCTACCGCGGCGACTACAACCTGGCCTTAGAGCCCTGCACCGGGGAATGGGACGATATTTACGTGGCGCATAAAATCCGCCGCACCGCCGTCTGCCCGCCCAAAGGCAAATACGAATGGAATTTTAAAATGATTGTCAGTCAGGAGTCTTTATGAACGTAAAAGAACTGAAACAAAAATTTACTGAACTATTTGGCGCGCAATCTAAGCCACGGCTGTTTTGCGCGCCGGCCCGCGTTAATTTAATTGGAGAACATACCGACTACAACGGCGGGCACGTATTTCCCTGTGCGCTTTCTTTTAACACCTATGTAGCCGCCGCCAAACGCACAGACAGCAAAATACGCCTCTATTCCCTGAATTTTGAAAAAATGGGTCTGATAGAAACAGACACCCAGCACCTGGCTTTTGACAAAAAGCAGGACTGGGCCAACTACCCGTTGGGGGTCTTTTGGGCTATGCAGCAGCGGGGGCTGGCGCTGGGCGGGGCGGACCTGCTGTTTTGGGGCGATGTGCCGCTGGGGGCGGGGCTGTCTTCTTCGGCTTCCATAGAGTTGGCCACCGCCGTAACTTTAAACACGCTGTTTGATTTAAACGTGCCGCAGACGGAGCTGGCCAAAATTGGGCAGGAAGCGGAAAATAAATTTGTGGGTATGAACTGCGGCATTATGGACCAGTTTGCCTCTGCCATGGGCAAAAAGAATCACGCCATTTTGCTGGATTGCAACACCTTAAAATATGAATATGCCCCGCTGGATTTAAAGGGCGTATCTATTTTGATTTGCAATACCAACAAACCCCACAACCTCATTGAATCCAAATACAATGAACGCCGCGCCCAGAGCGAACACGCCTTAAAAGAACTGCAAAGCAAATTAAAAATACACGCACTGGGTGAGCTGAGCGAAGAAGAATTTGAAGCCAATAAAGAGCTGATTGCCGACCCGGTGGAACGCAAACGCGCCAAACACGCCGTCTATGAAAACCAGCGCACCCTGCAGGCGGAGCAGGCTCTTAAAAGGGGCGACTTGGCCCAATTTGGGCAATTTATGAATGCATCGCACGTTTCCCTGCGCGACGATTATGAAGTGACCGGTGCCGAGCTGGACGCTATGGCAGAGGCCGCCTGGAAACAGCCCGGCGTGTTGGGCGCGCGCATGACGGGCGGCGGGTTTGGCGGCTGCGTGGTGGCTTTGGTCAAAAACGAAAATATCGAAGTGTTCAAACAAAACGTTGCCACAGAATATGAGGCCAAAACCGGCTACAAGCCGGATTTCTATATTGCCTCTGCCGAAGACGGCGCGCGGGAAATTATTGATTAACGGAGAGACTATGACAGATATTTACACTTTAACCGACCAGCTGGTAGCTTATGCCCTTCATAATGGGCTGATTGAAGCGGAAGATACCCTTTGGGCCCGCAATGAGGTGCTCTCTGTTTTGGGGCTGACGGATTATAAACCCGGCAAAAAAACCAAAACCCCCAAAAGCGCCGCAGAAGCCCTGCAGCCTATTTGTGATTGGGCCGCCGCGCATGGGCTGATTACGCCAGACACTATCACCCAGCGTGATTTGTTTGATACGCGCCTGATGAATGTGTTTGCCGCGCGCCCCTCAGAAGTCATCAGCGAATTTGCCGTACTGTATAAAACACAGGGCCCCCAGGCCGCCACAGACAAGTTTTACCACGACGCCCGCGCGCTGAATTATATCCGCACCGACCGCGTGGCTAAAAACCAGGTTTGGAAAGCCGCCACCCCCTACGGCAAATTAGACATTACCATTAATATGTCCAAGCCGGAAAAAGACCCCAAAGACATTGCCGCGGCTTTGCAGGTCAAAGCTTCCGGCTATCCCGCCTGTCTACTGTGCAAAGAAAACGAGGGCTACGCCGGGCACGCCGCACACCCCGCCCGCCAAAACCTGCGCCTGATCCCGCTGGATTTACTCAAAGACGGACGGCCGTGGTATCTGCAATACTCGCCTTATGTGTATTATAACGAGCACTGCATTTGCCTCTCAGACAAGCATGAGCCGATGAAGCTGACCAAAAACAGCTTTACCCGGCTGCTGAGTTTTGTAGAGCTCTTGCCGCACTATTTTATCGGCTCCAATGCAGACTTGCCCATTGTAGGTGGCTCTATCCTCACGCACGACCATTTCCAAGGAGGCCGATACACCTTTGCTATGGAGCTGGCCCCGGTGGAAAAACCGTTTAAAATCAAACAATTCCCCCGCGTCAAAGCCGGTATCGTACGCTGGCCGATGAGCGTAATCCGCTTAAACGGCAGCAAAAAAGACCTGATAGAAGCCTCCGATTATATCCTTAAAAAATGGCGCTCTTACAGCGACCCGCAGGCCGACATCTTGGCCTTTACGGGCAAAACCCCGCACAATACCATTACGCCTATTGCACGCCGCCGCGGCAAATTGTTTGAAATAGACCTCGTCTTGCGCAACAACCGCACCTCCCAAGAGTTCCCGCTGGGCATTTTCCACCCGCACGCAGAAGTGCACCACATTAAAAAGGAAAACATCGGCCTCATTGAGGTCATGGGCCTAGCGGTACTGCCGGCGCGGCTGGCGGCGGAACTGACGGCGCTGGAAAAGCTGCTGGTTAAAAAAGACCTCCAAGCCATACAAAAAGACCCGGCCCTTAACAAACACGCGGCTTGGGCGGAAGAACTGCTTAAAAAATATAAGTTTACCGCCAAAAATGCCAAAAGCATTTTGCAAAAAGAAGTGGGCTTGGTGTTTGCCAAGGTGCTGGAATACGCCGGCGTATATAAGCGCACTCCGCAGGGCCAAGAGGCCTTTGAGCGGTTTTGTAAAAAACTGTAAATAAACCCCTCCGCCTAAAGCGGAGGGGTTTTTAACACTCCTCGCACTAAACTACAGCCATAAGCCATGCGTGAAAGGAGTCAGCCGCCAGAAAAAAACTGGGCAGCTCTTATAAGGAACTGCTTAGCGGGCCAAACGCAGTAAAGCAGAAATTTTGAAATAACAAAACCCCGGGCGCATACCCGGGGAATAGACTCCAACAAATCATCTCAAAAAAATGGATTTTTATTACAAGTAATTTTGCAACCTGCAAAACAATGCCAGACAAGGATTCGAAATCAATTCCCGGGGCTATAAATCCGGGGCGTTTGATAAAAATACAGAAGTTACGCTATAAGACCCTAACACAAAAAAGATCCGGCGGCCTATTTTGCCATCCACAAATAACAACCATAATTCCCTGTTACCGTTTTGTATCCTTTGCTTTCCAGCACGCTGCGCCACTTTTTGGCAGCAGAATCAGAAACTCCGCTTTTACAGGCATTTGCCAACCCGCATATACGGGCGTTTTCCGTATTCCAATCACAAATTCCAAACCCCAGGTCCTTGTATTCTCCCGCAGCAAATACAACCCGCGGGCCATAACAAAAACTGATATAAAAATCATTCGCCCCGTCCCCGGTTTTAAAATTACCATATGCGGCACAGCCGGAATCTGAAGGTTCCCGAATGGGGAATTTCTGCTCCGAATAAATATCTAAATCTTCAAAATATAATGTATTCTTTCCATTAGCCATCATGTAGTTTTGTATAGATTTTTTTAGTTCGCCAGCCCACATTTCCAATTGGGCTGACCGAGAAGAAAGCACCGCTTTCTGGTACTGCGGCACCGCCACCGCCGCCAAAATGCCAATAATCAGCACCACCACCAATAGCTCAAGCAAAGTAAAACCGGCACACCGTAAAAAAGGACAACGCCTCATACAAAAAAAGGCCCTTAAAGTAACAAGAGTTAAGCCGCTAAATTTATGTTTAGAAAGGATTTTGCCGTTGAAAATCCTTTTTTGATACTTTTTATCCATAGATAAAATGTATCAAAAAGAGAAAAAACAATACAAGGCCTTTCTGTTGCCTCCATATGCCGGCAGCCTCGTTTATTCCGTTGACAGAATTAGGCTATACATGACCCAACACGCGATATGAAGGAAATAACAAATAAAAACCCCGCATTCAAGGCGGGGTTTTTGTGGACAGAAATTAGTTTAACCGGCAACCGTCTTCCGTTGAGGCGGCACAAGGAAGAAAATCCGAACAGTGTTCCTCATTATCTATGCAATAGAGCACTGGCTCTGCGTCGGATCCGTTAATCTGCAAATAATAGGGAGAATCATCTG
>CALVFA010000041.1 GCA_944326725.1 uncultured Elusimicrobiales bacterium
CCGCACGATTGTAGGAAGGCAAAGCAATGGAAGCTAAAATACCAATAATCAACACCACTACAAGCAGTTCTATTAAAGTAAAACCTTTTATTCTATGTTTTTTCATAATTAGTATTATAATAAAAAACCTATAATTCGTCCCTTTGCATGTATAATTTCATTTTTTGCTTTACTTAGGAAACTTCTATTTTAAAGACTCTTACACAAAAATCCCCGCGTTTTGCCACGGGGATTTAAGAGCTTGCAGAAGAAAAATTATTTCAGTTTTTCTTCCATAATATCCACAATCATCGGGTCTACCGCTCTCATGCCCACCGTAGAGATGTTGCCCAGGTTTTGTATGGTTTCTTCTGCGCTTTTACCCACAAAGCCTTCCACCTCGGTAATGCCGTAGTCGTGTATACCCATAAATGCGGCGCGTATGGCGGCGTCTGTAGAGCTGACCACTTTAAGCGCACAGCCGCTTTTGGCCCCGTCACAAAGCATACCGCCGATGTCGCTGATAATGTTATTAATAGCCAGCGTCATAGCCGCCGTATCGGCCCCGCGCTGTTGATACACAATCGCGGCCGCCGCGCCCACTCCCGCGGCAATAGCACAGCCGCAAATGGGGGCCAGCTCCCCGGTAAATACTTTGACATAGCCGTTTAACAAATGGGAAAGAGCGATACTTTTCAGTATAGTTTCTTCCGGCACGTGCATTTCCTGTCCCACTTTCCAGGGGACCAAAATGGTCACTACTCCCTGGTTGCCGGACTCACCGCTGCTCATCACCGCCACCGGCTGCCCGTCCATACGCGCGTCTGCGGCGCAGGCGGTCAAAATTTTAGTGGAAGAGAGCAAATCCATTTGCAGCAAGTTTTTGCGCACCAGCTCCTTTATATAAAAGCCCACTTTATGCAATGCCTGCCCCCACTGCGCCGCTTTTAAATTCATCTCTACGCCTTGTTTAATATAGGCTAAATCCTGCGCGTCCGCCGCCTCGGCCCAAGCCACCAAATCAGCCAGTTTGGCTTTTTTAAGCTCCGCTTTAAAAGCGGCGCCGGAAGCGGAAGATTTCTCTTCTTTTCGACGCAGGTCTTTGATGATTTTTTCATCTTTAGCCAAAAACACCACATCTGTATGACTGCCGGCAATTATGCATTGCACGCGCACCCCGTTTTGACCGCGCACATCCGCTTCTATATAAAATCCGTGTTGCTCTGTGGCTACTTCCAAGCGCACTTTTTTCTGCGCCACCAGCTCTTTGGCTTGCGCAAGCAGGGCGGCGTTGGCGCCGGATAGAATTTCCATTTGCAGCTGCGGCCGGGCAATCAAAAGCCCCAAAGCCGCCGCCAGCAAATTGCCTTTCTCTCCGTCTGTATTTGGAATACGCACCCCGCAGCCATTTTTATAGGTGCCGGGATCTAAGCGGAATACAGCCCGTTCTACCGGTTGGTCCAAAAGCTCTGCCGCATACGCGCCGCACAGCGCCACGGATACGGGCTCTGTACAGCCCATAGCCGGATATACTTGGTTTTTTAACACTTCTTTAAGTACGTTCATTATATCTTCCCGTTGGCCTTTAAACTGTAATGCGCGCCTTTGCCAATAATAATATGGTCGTGCACAGTAATACCCAACAAAGCAGCTGCGCGGGCTACTTCTTTGGTTAATACCACATCTTCCATAGAAGGGGTAGGGTCGCCGGACGGATGATTGTGCACCAAAATCAACGCCGCCGCTTTAGCCGCCAAAGCCCGCTCCACAATCTTGCGCGGAGAAACGCTGACGCGGTCCAAACTGCCCTGTGATACAACTTCCGTGCCGATAATCGTATTGCGCACGGACAGAAAAATCAGCTCCAAACATTCATCTGCATTGCCCGCCAGAGAAGCCTTGCAATATTCCAGCACCTGCTCGGGCGTACGCACAGTAATTTTTTGTTTTACTTCTTCCAACGAATATTTTTTAAATACCGCCCGGATGAGTTTCAAAAACTGCGCGCTTTGCACGCCCATGCCGTCAATACGGCACAATTCTTCCACCGACGCGTCCAACACCGCAGCCAAACTGCCAAACCGCCGCACCAGCGCCCAAGCCGTGGGCTTGGTGTCACGCCGGGCGATGCAATAGGTCAGCAGCAGCTCCAACGTTTCATGATCCAAAAAATGATCCAGCCCGCCCGCGGCGAACTTTTCCCGTATGCGCTGGCGGTGGCCCAAGTAGGAAGGTTTTTGATTTTGCGGCATAATCTAATTATATGTTTTTTCCTGCTGTTTTTAATGGTAGAATACAAGAAAATATACCTTTTATAATATTTTGGAGATTCTATGTCCCTCAAAATAGCCGTCATCGGGGCCGGGCCAGCCGGCTATCCCGCAGCATTGACCGCCGCCAAACTGGGGGCGGAAGTAACCGTAGTGGAAAAAGCCCTCGCCGGAGGGGTGTGCCTGCACAGTGGCTGCATTCCGTCTAAATCTCTTTTAGACGCAGCCCACCGCTTTGACGCGGTGCGCGATATTGCCGCCTTGTGCCAGCCCACCGCCGCCACCGCCGCAGAGGAAATTTTAAAAGCGCTGGATTGGCCCAAAATCCAAAAACGCCAGCAGCTGGTCAGCCAAAAACTGGCCGCCGGCATTTTGGCTATGTTTCGCCAGGCTAAAATACAGTATATAGAGGGGGTGGCCTCTTTTAAAGACGCCCACAGCCTGCATATAACGCAAAAAGACCAAAGCCAGGAGCTCTCTTTTGACTCTGTTATCATCGCCGCCGGCAGTACGGCGTTTGTACCGCCCCCGTTTGACAAAATAAAAGACCGCGTATATGACAACAGCACCATTTTCCAAATCCCTCAGCTGCCCAAACGGCTGGTGATTGTGGGCGGAGGGGCCATCGGCTGTGAGTTTGCCACGCTGATGTCTTCTCTAGGCGTAGAAGTGCACCTGGTGGAAATGCAGCCGCGCCTGCTGCCCAATATGGACGAAGCTGTTTCACGCCTGATTGCCCAAAGCCTGCAAAAGCACGGCGTCACCCTGTGGCTGGGCAAAAGCGTAACAGACGCCCACACCGAAGCAGACAAAGCCGTTTTAACCCTGGACCAAAGCGGCACACTGGAGGCTGAGGCTGTACTGGTCGCCATTGGGCGCCAATGCAATTTAGCGGATTTACATCTGGAAAATATCGGCCTTGAATGGAACCGCAAAGGCATAGTGGGCGTCAACCCCCGCACCCTGCAGGTAAAAGACCATATTTACGCCGCCGGCGATGTAACCGGGCTGGCGCTGTTGGCCCACGCCGGCACGCGCCAGGGGGTAGTGGCAGCGCATAACATGTGCGGCAAAAGCCAAACCTATCATAATGAATGGGTGCCCAATGCCGTTTATACTGTGCCGGAAGTGGCCGGCGTGGGCCTGACCCGCGCGCAGGCTCAGGCGCAAGGGCTGGAAGTAAAAGCCCAAAAAGTATTTATGCTGGCCAACGGACGCGCGCTGACCATGGCGGCGGCGGAAGGATTTGTAGAAATCATTAGTGATAAAAATACCGGCCGCCTGTTGGGGGCCACGCTGGCAGGGCCGAACGCTTCGGAAATTATCAGCGCTTTTACTGTAGCGCTGCAAGCGGGATTTACGGCAGAGCAATTACAGCAGGTCATTTTCCCGCACCCAACTGTCAGCGAAGCAATTGGAGACGCTTTAGTCCGATGACCCGCCCCTTTGTTGTTATTCTCGTCCGCCCGCGCGACCCCAACAATATCGGGGCCGCCGCGCGGGCGATGGCGAATTTTGGTCTCTCTGAGCTGCGCCTGGTGGACCCTTTTACCGTTGCTTTCCAAGACGCCGTGAGCGCGGTGGGGGCACAGGATATTTTAAAAAAGGCCCGTATCTTTGACACCTTGCCGCAGGCGCTGGCAGACTGTCCGCTCTCTTTAGCTACGTCTGCTTTGCGCAACCGCCGCTTAAACCAAAATTTTGTTACCCTGCCGCATTTGCCAGATTGGCTGCAAACCCAGCCGGAAGGGAAAACAGCGCTGGTGTTTGGCAACGAAAAAACGGGCCTTTCCAACGAAGATATAGAGCTGTGCGGCGCGGTGCTCAATATCCCCACCACCGCCAAACAGCCCTCGATCAACCTGGCACAAGCAGTTATTTTAACCTGCTATGAGCTGGCCCGCCAAAGCCAGCCGCTGCCGCATAAAGAGCCCAAAAACATCAAAGCCACCTTTGCCGAAACGGAACGGGTGGTGGAGGAATTGGAAAGCCTAATGCAGGCCAGCGGCTTTAAATACGATTATACCCCGGCCCAGCGCAAAGAAATTATGCGCATTCTGCTGCGCAAAAGCAATTTTTCAAAAAACGATTTATTCTTTATCAAAAACTTTGCGTTTTACGTCCACGGCCATTTACAGGAGGAGCCCCATGACCATTGACCCCAAGGATATCCTAGGTAAAATCAAGAAAAAAGCCCGCGCACTGGGCCCGGCAGGCGCAAGAGCGCGTAAAATGTTAGAATATAGAAAACAAAGAGGCGCCGTTTCTATGCAACCCAACATTTTGGTTATTAATCCGGGCTCCACTTCAGACGACATCGGTTACTACCGGGGCAATAAACCCGTCTTTGAAGTAACCGTGCGCTATTCTTTAACCGACCTGGAGCCTTACGAAGGCAAAAACGTTACTGAGCAGCTGCCTCTTCGCAAAAAACTGATTTTAGACTACCTGATAGACCACAAAGTACCCCTTAAAGAAATAGATGCCGTCATCGGACGCGGCGGGTTTATCCGCTCCGTGGCAGGCGGCGTATATGAAGTCAACGACCAAATGGTCTCCGACTTAGAAACCGGCCGCTACGGCGGTATTCACCCATGCAATTTAGGCGGCATTTTGGCGCGCGAAATTGCCAAATATGCCAAATGCCCCAGCTTTATTGCCAACCCGGTGGTCATTGACGAACTGCAGCCGCTGGCGCGCTACAGCGGCATGCCGGAAAACCCGCGCATTTCCATTTTTCACGCCTTAAGCCAAAAACGCGTAGCCCGCTTAATTGCCGAAAAGCAAGGCACTATTTATGAAAAAGTAAACTGCATTGTCTGCCATGGCGGGGGCGGCATTTCTATTGGGGCGCACCGCAAAGGCAAAGTGGTAGACGTCAGCAACGGCTACGAAGGGGAAGGTCCCATGACTCCGCAGCGCAGCGGCACGGTACCATGCGCCGGATTGACTGCCATGTGCTTTTCCGGCAAATACACACAAAAAGATATCCGCCTCAAAATGCGCGGCAAAGGCGGCCTGGCCGCCTACACCGGCACATACGACGTCAAAGAGCTGGAAGAATTTATACAAAACGGCAAAAAACGCCCGGGCTCTTTAATTTCCTGCACCCGCGAAAAGGCCAAAGAAGCCTTAGACGCCATGATTTACCAAATGTCCAAAGAAATCGGTGCGCAGGCCGTAGTGCTGGAAGGAAAAGTAGATTTTATCGCCCTTACGGGAGGGCTGATGCACAGCAAATATATCCCACACGAAATTGCCCGGCAGGTGGGCTGGATAGCCCCCATTTACGTGTTCCCGGGCAGCGAAGAAAAAGACGCCTTGCGCGACGCGGCCCGCCGCGCTTTGGAAAATCCCTCTATAGTTAAACATTATTCTTAAGGAGCTGCACATATGAAGTTTAATAGTTTTGAAGACCTGATTAATCAGGTAAAAGGCAAATCCAACCGCGTAGTCGTACCCGGTGCCAACAATGCAGAAGCATTGCAAGCCATTAAAATGGCCGACGACAACGGCCTTATCTCCCACGGCATTTTAATCGGCCCGATCGCCCAAGTAAAAGAAATGGTTAAAGCGGCCGGCCTGAAAGAAGATAAATTTGAATTTATTGACTGTGAAGACGTACCCACCATGTGCAAACTGGCGGTGGACCAGATTTTAGCCGGCAAAGGCGATTTCTTGATTAAAGGGTTGGTGGACACCAAGTATTATATGAAAGCCATCTTAAATAAAGAGGCACACCTGGTGCCGGAAGGGGCGCTTCTGTCTCACTTTGTGCTGTTCAGCACGCCTAAATACAAAAAGCCTTTTGCCGTAACCGACTCCGCCGTCGTCATTGCGCCTACGCTAGAACAAAAAGCCAAAATCATTCAAAACGCCGTCAACACCATGCACAAACTGGGCTTAGAACACCCCAAAGTGTCCTGCGTCTGCCCGGTGGAAAAAGTGAACGAAAAAATCCCCAGCACGGTGGAAGCGGCGGCGCTGGCCCAAATGAACGCCGAGGGAAAAATCACGGGTTGCACGGTGGAAGGGCCGTATGATTTGTACATTTCTCTCTCTGCCCAAAAAGCAGCTGAAAAAGGCATTACAGGCAAACAAGTAGCCGGAGACGCCGATATTTTAATGCTGCCGGACCTGGACGCGGCCAATCCGCTTTACAAAGCGCTGGCTTTCTTTGGCGATCATATGGAAGCGGCCGCCATTTTGGTAGGGCCGATCATACCGGTCATCTTGCCTTCCCGCGCCGATGACCCGAAAGTCAAACTCAACGCCATTGCGTTGTGCTCTTTCTTAAAAGACCAAAAATAATATAAACTAAAAAGGGCGGCCGGATAAAACCTCCGGCCGCCTTTGTGTGCCCATGTATAAGAAACTGATTGCTTTTTTTAACCGCCATTACCGCCGCTATCACGATTTGATGTTCTATTCGCTGACGCTGGCGGTCATTGTGCTGACCACCGTGCTGACCATAGCCGTTACGCGCGATAAAAACCAGCGTGAGCTGGTCAATTCCCGCGAAAAAGAAATACACGTTACCGATTTTACCGTAAAACAAAAACCCATTTATGTGGCCTTGCAAGAGGCGGGACTGGACAACCGCGAAGTATCTGAAATTGTAGATAAATTAAATTCCGTAACCGATACCCGCAAGCTGCAACCGGACGATGAATATTCCATTTCCACCACCACCAACGGGCAGTTTGCCATGCTGTTGTTAAACCAGGGGCTGACGCGCTATTTCGTGGCAGACGCCGGCGGACAGCTGGTGGCAGGCAAATCCGACGTAGAAATTTTAACCCGCGTCAAAAGTACCGCTGGAGAAATTCAAAATTCCCTGTTTGAATCCATGCTTAAAGACGATGTAACCGTCCCGCTCATTGTAGATTTGACGGACGCTTTCTCTTGGAATATAGACTTTAACACCGAAACCCGCAACGGCGACCAATTTGCCGCCGTGTGGGAAGAGCATTACACCCGCGACGGCGTCATTACCGGCCAAGACCTGGTGGCGGCTATGTACAAAGGCCAGGTAACCGGCGAAAACTACGCTTTTTATTACAACGATGAATTCTTTGACAAAACGGGCAAGATTACCAAAAAAATGTTCTTAAAATCCCCCATCAGTTTCCGCGGGGTACGCATTTCTTCCCGTTTTAATCCCAACCGCATGCACCCCATTTTGCGTATCCGCCGCCCGCATTTGGGCATAGACTATGCCGCCCCCACCGGCACGCCGGTGCAAGTGGTGGCGGACGGGGTAGTCACGTTTGCGGGGCGCAAAGGCGGCTTTGGCAATTATGTGGAAGTGCGCCACGCCAACAATTACGTTACTTCTTACGGGCATTTAAGTCGCTTTGCCAAAAAAACCAAAAAAGGCGCCAAAGTCATGCAGGGCGACACCATTGCTTATGTGGGCAGCACTGGGCTTTCCACCGGGCCGCATTTGGATTTCCGCATTAAACAGAACAATAAATTTATAGACTTTTTAAAGATGAAAAACCGCAACTCGGCGCTGCGCTCTGTGCCTAAAGAACAGCGGGAAGACTTCGAAGAAGTAAAAGAGCTTTATGTGCAAGCTTTAAATGAAGCGCTGGCAAAAGCCTTGCCGCCGGCGCAAGATGCCGTAAACACGCAGGAGGCCCAATGACAAAACGCATTGCCATTACCGGAGGCCCTAACGGCGGGAAAACTACCGCCCTATCGGTGCTTAAAGAGACATTTGGCAGCAGAATAGAAGTGGTGCCGGAAGCGGCCACCATGATTTTCAGCGGCGGTTTCCCGCGCAAAGACGGCAGCGCGGAACACGTGCACGCCGCCCAGCGTATTATTTTTTACGCCACCCAGCAAATGGAAAGTTTGGCCATGCAAACCACTTCGGCCGACCTTATCGTGTGCGACCGCGGCACCGTAGACGCCGCCGTCTATTGGCCGGAAGGGATAGAGGACTTCTTTGCGCACATGGGTACTACGCTGGAAGAGCAAATCGCCCGCTATGACGCGGTAATCCATCTCTCTCCCCCGCTAAGAGCAGAGTTTTACCAGTCCACCCGCGTGCGCACCGAAACGCTGGAGGAAGCGTCACGCATTGACCGCAAAATTTTAAAAATTTGGGAAAAACACCCCAACCGCATGGTGCTGCCCTCTATGGACCATTTTTTCCAAAAGGCCGGCATCATTAAAGACTTTATAGAAACTCTTCTTCCCCAGGAGGAGAAAAAATGACCAAAAAGAAAATCGTTTTAACCGGCGGCCCCAGCGGCGGCAAAACTACGGCGTTGTCCATTTTAAAGGAAACGTTCGGCAACAAAATAGAGTTAGTACAGGAAGCGGCTACATTGATTTATAGCGGCGGCTTCCCGCGCAAAGACAACAGCCCGCTGCATATTGAACACGCCCAGCGCATTATTTTTTACACCGTACACCAGCTCGAACAACTGGCCGATGTAACTTCTTCTGCGCCGCTGATTGTGTGCGACCGCGGGTCTATTGACGGCGCGGTTTATTGGCCCAAAGGACCGGAAGATTTCTTTAAAGCGATGAACAGCAGTTTAGAGGCGGAGCTGGCCCGCTACGACGCGGTAATCCATCTTTCCCCTCCGCCGGAAAAAGATTTCTACCAGGCTACCAATGTACGCACGGAAACATTACAGCAGGCGTTTGAAATTGACGATAAAATCCTCAAAATTTGGGAAAAACACCCAAACCGCCTGGTCGTTCCGCGCAGCAAACATTATTTTGAAAAGGCCGAGATTATTAAAAATTTCGTAGAGAACTTACTTCACTAATTTGTTTAAGGAGTTTTAGATTGTATGTGGAATCCGTTTAA
>CALVFA010000042.1 GCA_944326725.1 uncultured Elusimicrobiales bacterium
GCTTTGCATAAGAAGCTGGAGAACCTGTCCACGCGCCTGCAGGCGGCGGAAAAGAACTTAGACAAAATGGAGCAAAACCACCGCTCCGACATTGTGGAAGTGAAAAGCAAAATCCGCTCCGCTGAAACCACTCTTTCTGAAATCCGCGCACAGTATGCGGTCACTTCGGCAGACATTAAGAATCTGACCTCTTTGGTGTCTGAGCTGCGCTCTGATGTCAAAACGCTGATTTCGCAGGGGGTGCAATAATGGCGGCGTTTAGCAAAAAAAGCGAGCAGTGTTTAAGCACCTGCCACCCGGATTTGCAGGCGGTGTGCCGCGAACTCATCAAACAGTACGACTTTGCTGTGCTGTGCGGGCACCGAAACAAAGCCGAGCAAAACGCCGCTTTTGACGCAGGCCGCAGCCGCCTGATTTACCCGCAGAGCAAGCACAACAGCAAGCCCGCTCTGGCGGTGGATATCGCCCCGTACCCGATAGACTGGGGCAATTTGTACCGCTTTCGGGAAATGCTCTGCCGCTTTGACGCGCTGGCGCGGCTCATGCGGGAGCGCGGGGAAATAGAAAGCGAATTTGAATATGGCGCGGACTGGACCAGTTTAAAGGACTATCCGCACATTGAAATAAAAAGTTAATTCCGCAAAATGCGGGGGAAAAGGAGAAATAAGAATGGAATGGATACAGACAAACTGGAGTGATTTGCTCAGCATTATTGGCGCGGTGATTTTGATTATTACCGTTGTGGTCAAGCTAACCTCCACCGACAAAGACGACACCGTATGGGCGCAGGTGCTAAAAGTACTTTCGGCCCTGTCGCTGTGCAACCCAGACGGCTCGTTCATAGGTAAAAAATAATGTGGACGGCCCTGACGGTAGCGGCAGTATGCGGGGGGCTTTGCGCGTTTGGCGCGGTTATGTACCGCGCCGGACGCAAAAGCGCGCAAAACCAAGCGCTTAAAGAGCGGGAAAAAGAAAATGCCAAAGTGGATAAAATTATTGCCGCTTATGCTAATTTTAGCCGGGATGAGTGCCTTGAGCGGCTGCGTGGCGCTCAGAAGTAATGCCGCCGTCTGCCGCGTGCAGTTTGACTATACGGATGAGGGGCTGGAACAGCTCAATCTGCAAAATCTGCATGCCTTGGCAGCCTATAAAGAGATATGCCGCCCTTAGTTGCGGGCAAAAGGCTGAGTATACGGCTAGGTGCAGAAGGCGACGCACTTACCGCGCCTTATGCGGCTATGCAACCCTGGTTGAATGGCCCCGGCCAAAGAGCGGCTTTGGCGGTTACTTGCAAATAAAAAAACGGATTTGACATGAAGTCAAATCCGTTTTCTTTTGTTGTAAAACAAATATTAGAAGCCAGCAGAACAGCTAGTGCAGCCGGAATAGCTTTTGCCGCTGGTAATGGCTTTGCACAGAGTAGTACTGCCGGTGCATTCGCGTACAGCCGTGCCGTCCGTTTTAACAGTAGTTTTTAATGAATAGGCAGAATCTCCTTCGACAGCCGTACCATCGTTAGCGCGGGTAAATGTGATGACATAATCCCCGGTTCCGCCAGCACCCGTTACAGAAATGTTAAAGTTTTTCGTGCGATAGGAAGTAGTCGCAGTGCTTCCCGTACCGGAAGAAACAGACGGAATTTCAATATCCATTTCATCAATGGCCGGCCATTTGGAGGACTGCAAATAACCGCGCTCTGCCGCATAGCGCATGCTTCCCATTAAGCTGATGGCTTCTGCGGAGCGGGCTTTTTCTACGGCAGTCGTATATTGCGGCAATGCAATAGCAGACAAAATGCCGATAATGAGTACCACTACCAGCAATTCAATTAAGGTAAAACCTTTATTCATAACTCTCTCCTTTAGTTACAAAATAGGCACATTTAGTGCTCTTAAATAGTATAGCAAAAAAATAAAAAAAAGCAACATAAAGAAAAATCTTAAACTCTACGTGCTGCTTGGGTGTCTTTGTTAAGTTTAGATTGTTTTTTGTTGGGCTGGGTTTAGACCCCCAAAACGCTTTCTGCTTTAGAAAGTGCAACGGGTGCCTGAAAAGCTCTGGGAGTCACAATTGGCAACTCCGGAAATAGCTTTGCAGACAGAGGTGCTTCCCATACAGTAACGTGAAGGGGTCATCGTGCCGGTCGTTTCATCGCGGAAAACCTCTTGGTATAGAGTATAGAAATTGGAATCACTTTGATCTATGCCAATAGGAAAAGCAACCACAGAGAAAGGATTCTGATAAGACATCAGACTGATTGAATAGTATTTTCCGGTGGTTTGCGCCTCTAAAAGATTTAAGTTGGAAGGCCAGTCCCCGTTAGTGAGCCGGTAAAGTTCTGCTTCTTTATGGATTTTGTCCATAAGGACCATTGCCTCTGGTACGCGGGCTTTTAATACGGCTCTTTGATATTGCGGCAAGGCAATAGCGGACAGAATGCCGATAATGAGCACCACTACCAGCAATTCAATCAAGGTAAAACCTTTATTCATAACGCTCTCCTCTAAACACAAAATAACTACATCTGAGGGTGTTTGTTTAAGTATAACAAAAACTCAAGAAATAAAGAAATATTGAGTAGATATAAAGACTTATATCTACCCAATAGAGTTTAGCATAAATACCTAAATTATCAAGGATTTGTATTATTTGGAGCAAAAGGGAAAAATTGATACCATATAACTATGGCCAAACATTCCACCAAAAACAAAAGAAATCACGCTTCTGCCGGTATGCCCCCAGCCCGTACAACCTTAAAGGCGGAGGCGGTTCGGCAATCTTTGCCGATGCCGCGTGCCTCTGCCAGCGTTCCAGGCGCTTCCCAGCGTTTTGTTTCTTTTATAGACCAAGCTCTTTCTTGGGGGCTGGGGCTTTTGTGTTTGTTTGTATCGGTCAGTTTTTATACGGGCACGTATGATACGGCTTTTGTCAAAATTACCTTGCTGCAAACGGGCGGGATTATTTTGTCTGCTTTATGGATTTCTTTGTTGGCGTCGCAGAAGCGCTGGCCCTTTTCCCGCCGCAGCTGGCCGTGGTTGCTGCCGTTTGTGATGTATTTTGGGTGGAACTTTTTTGTCTATGCTGTTTCGCCGTACAAAGCAGAAGGCTTTGATGAGTTTTTGCGCTATGTGCTGTATTTTCTTTTGGGCTGGTGTGTGCTGGACCGTTTTACCAAAGACTCTGTACGCATAGTAACCAAATGTATTGTGCTGGCGGCGTGGATTTCTGCGCTGTATGGGTTTGTGCAGGTGCTGGACCGCTGGCTGCCGGGCGTAGACATGCTGCCGTGGAGAGGATTTTTCGGCACGCGCATTTTTTCCACGCATGCAAATCCTAACTTTTTTGCCGATTTTTTGGTCTTTTCTTCTTTTATCGTTTTGGTGGAATTTTTACGCACCAAACAGAAACGGCTGCTGCTTCTTTTGGGGGTGGCGGCGGTGGATTTATTTTTTACCGAAAGCAAAGGCGCCTGGGTGGGCTTTGCCGCGTCTGCGGCATTTTTTGCCGCGCTGTTTACCAACTGCGCCGGGGGCTGGGCGCGCAAACATTTGCGTTTGATTAATATATCTGCCGCTGTTTTACTGTTGGGGGCGGCTTTGCTGGTGGGGGTATATGCGGCCAAGCGTTTCCAGTCGGTCAGTTTCCGCGCTTACACTTGGGCGGCCACCTGGGGCATGGTGCAGGACAGCCCGGTCATGGGCACCGGGGTGGGCAGTTTTAAAACCATTTACCCGGCGTACCGCAAGCCGCAGATTTTTTATATAGAAAAAGCGCATAATAATGAAACCCAGCACGCTGAAAATGAATATCTGGAACAATGGGCCACGGCGGGCACGGTGGGGCTGGCTATTTTCTTGTGGCTTTTATTTTTTGTGCTTTACAGCGGGGTGCGCGCGTTAAAGAGCCAAACGCAGAGTGCCCTGTCTACGGGGAAGAAATGGGACGAGGTTTCTTGGTGGATTTTAGGGTATTTGGCGGCGTTTTTTGGCATTATTGTACATGGATTTTTTGATATCAGTATCCGCTTTGTGTCTACGGGGCTTTTCTTTGCGCTCTTTGCCGCGCTGATTGTGCGTTTGTCTATGCCGGCGGATATGGCGCAGCCTTGCTGCGGAGCAGACGTTCCGTCGCGCCATAAGGGGTGGCTGTGGCTGTGGCGTTTGGTTTTGGCGGGAGCAGTGGTGTGGCTGGCTGGATATTATATTTATATGTTTGCCCAAACGGCGGGTAATGCCGGCGTGAAAAATATAGGGGAAGGGCTGCTGCGCGCGACGGCGTGGGGAGTGTTGTGTTTGCTGGCGCTTGGCGGCGTGTGGCTGTATGTGCGGGCGGCCTTTTTAGCCAAGTGGGCGCGGGTGCCGTTTATTTTGCTGCTTAGCATTTGGCCTTTGCAGTTTGTGTACGGCTTTTTCCTTTCTGACCATTTTTACGGCATAGCGGCGGAGTTTTCGCGCCGGCAGCTTTTTGACGGGGCGCTGGAGTATTACGGCAAGGCGATAAAGTACAATCCGCTGGTGGCTTCTTATCATCAGTACCGCTCTTATATTTTGCGCCAGACGCAGGATTTGCAGCGTTCGTATTCTCCGTTTAAAGGAGATGAAAAACCCTCCGCCGGTCAAGAGCTGTTTACGGATTATGACCGCGCTTTGCGGGATTTGAACATCGTTTTGCAACGGGCCCCCAACCATGCCCTTTTGCACCAGGCGTTTGGAGAGTTTTATTATACATATGCGGTGTTGTTTACCCAGCTTTCCCAGACGGCTCCGCTGGCCTACCAGCGGGCGGAATATGAAAAGAAAGCCGTAGAAAATATGGAACTGGCTAAAAAAAGCTTCCGCCGCTCTTTGCTCATAGACCCCGTCAATGCGGCAACTTATGTGCATATGACCAGCATTTCCATGATGGAGCGGGACCCGGCAGGCGCGCAAGCTTGGATAGACGCTTACCGCCGCGGCCCGGAGGGAGTAACCGAGCCGGACTTTTTGCAGACCCACCAACACGAGCCGCGTTTGGCGCAAATGGAGCAGCGCTTGCGCCAGCCGCCGTTTAATTACCGCCCGGAAAAATAGTTTTTTGTAGGTTTCTCAGGCAGATTGCCACAAGAAAAAAGTAGAATTTGTGCAGGCGGTTTTTCGTTGGGGCGCGTGGGTTGTGGGCGGAAAGGACTGCCCCGTTTCCCGTCTGAGGACATAAGAAACGAGTGCAAAGTCTGTCCGTTTTTTGTAAAATATATCTGTAGTTAAAACCGATTTTGCCAAGATAGCTCAGCTGGTAGAGCAGCCGCTTCGTAAGCGGCAGGTCCGGGGTTCGATCCCCCGTCTTGGCTTATTTTAAAGCCCGCTTTAGCGGGCTTTTTTGTTGGGCAACTGGGGCCGCGAACATGTAAAGTACTTTAAGCCAAGAAGCACACCAACTGCTTGGTGTGCGGCGGGGGGGCGGAAGGCTACTAGCGCACAGCGTACAATGAACAACGCACAGCGTACAGTGAACAGCGTATAGTGAACAACGCACAGCGTACAGTGAACAGCGTACAGTGAACAGCGTACAGCGTACAGCGTACAGCGTACAGCGTACAGCGCCACAGTGAACAGTATACAGAATAACATAACTTTTGTTTGAGGTAAGATGCGTCCAGCGAAAACTTTTGCAAGGGGCCCAATCCGTTATTGCACGAGGAGCACGCAGCGGGGCTGTCTGGCCCTTGGCTGAGAGGGGGGCCGAGGTTAGTTCGCCCCTTTGGGGCTTTGCAGAAAAGGACACGATTTAAATGGGCTTCTCTCTGCTCTGAAACATAAAAAACCCCGCCGAAGCGGGGTTTTTGTGTAAAAGACAATTTTATTTGGTTTGCGGTGCACCGCCGGTTAAGTCTTTAATGGCGGCTACGGCGCCCAGCACATTGCTGGCTTCATAAGGCATATAAATAATCTTATTGTCTTTGCCGTCGGTCATTTTGGTCAAGGCTTCAATATATTTCAATGACACTTGATAGCTGGCGGGGTTGGCGCTTTGGCCAATGCCGGAGGCAATGATGCGTACGGCCTCGGCTTCGGCGTTGGCTACTTTAATTTTCGCTTCCGCGATACCTTCCGCCTGCAAAATGGCGGCCTGTTTCATACCTTCGGCTTTTTTAATTTCTGCTTCGCGCACGGCTTCCGCCTTTAAAATTTGGGAAGTTTTCAACCCTTCCGCTTCTGTTACGGTGGCGCGGCGGTCGCGCTCGGCTTTCATTTGTTTTTCCATCGCTTCACGAATGGCAGAAGGGGGAATGATGTCCTGCAATTCCACGCGGTTCACTTTTACGCCCCATTTGTTGGACGCATTGTCCAGCGTAACCAACAGCTTGCTGTTGATTTTTTCGCGGGCGGTGTAAGTCTGGTCCAAGTCCAATTCACCAAAGATGTTACGCAGCGTGGTCTGCGTCAGTTTTTCAATGGCGGTGGGCAAAGATTCTACTTCATAAGAAGCTTTGACCGGGTCTGTAATTTGGAAGTACAATACCGCGCTGATTTCAATGGTGGCATTGTCGCGGGTGATGACGCTTTGGCGCGGGAAATCATACACCGTTTCACGCATATCAATAACGCTGCGCATTTCCATATACGGCACAGAATGCGGGCGGCCGCTGGCGTCTAAAAATTCGCGGCTGCTGCGCCATTCCATCAGGTGCGGCTTATCCATAATGGGGATAATCCAGTTAATGCCCGGATAAAGCACCCCGTGAAATTTACCGAAGCGCTCCACAATAACCACCTGTGCCTGATCCACAATTTTGATACCTTTTACAATCAGCACAATGGCGAAAAAAACCAGTACTGCCAAAAAGACGACATACAGATCCGTCATTATTTTTCTCCTCCGTTTTGAATAGGTGTTACAAAAAGCGTATTTCCTTCCACTTTTTCTACGCGCACTTCGGCCCCTTTCTGCGCCGGCGCGGCAAAGCAGGCGCGCCAGTTATCCCCGTCGGTTTGTACGCGGCCGATATTGTCTTGCCCTTCCGGCTCAGCCAGCACAATCACCGTGCGCCCAATCAGCGCGTCCACATTCATTTTTACATTTTTATTTTTGTGATAGAGATGTTTTAAGGCCAGCGGGCGTATGCCCACAAACAAAGCCAGGGACAAGGCAATAAAAATCACTACCTGCCATCCCAGGCCTAATCCCAGCCAAGATGCCAAAGACGCGCCCAACAGCCCCAGCCCAAAACACGTCAGCGAAAAGTCCATGGTGAACAATTCGCCTATAAAACACATCACGCCCAAGATAAGATAGACGTAATAAGCCACTTTTTCCTCCTTACGGGAAAACTAATTTTTTAAAATGTCCATATAGCGGCGCAGGTAAGAGAGCCGCCGTTCATCGCGCAGTTTGTTGAGGATAAAAATCATATTGGCTAAAAAGCGCCGCAGCAGCGCGCGGGAAGAAAGCGGCATGGCAAAAGCGTCGCTCCATTCCAGGTTGCGCGAATAGATATAATCTTTGCAATCGTTTAAAGAAAGCAGTTTGCCCTGGTCCGCCGGGTCTGAAAACAACATTTCTTCCCCGTTGTCAGGCGTAAAGCAGGCTAATATGCGCCCCGCCATATCCACCACGCCGCTGTCTAAACCAAAGCGCGAACCGATGACGGCGTACAAACAGGCCATGCACAAGGCAGAGCCTTGTTTTTTTTGCGCAAAGCGGCCAAAAGATACGTCTTTGATATCGTGTGCCGAAGGCAATACGGTAAAGCTCTGCGCGCGGAAAAAGAAACGGCTGAGGGTATTGCTTATTTCTGCCGGGCCGGTGCAGTTGGCCAGCAGCGGGCGGAGCATAATGCAAAAAGAATCTAAATGATTGGTAATTTCATCGCGGCTGACCGCCGGATTGACAAAACGGGAAACAATAGCCAGTCCTTCTTCCA
>CALVFA010000043.1 GCA_944326725.1 uncultured Elusimicrobiales bacterium
TGGAGGCGTTCATCTTCTGAACCTTTTCCAACAGGTTTAAATCCACATAAGGACCTTTTTTAGTTGATCTTCCCATAGTTATTTAACCTTGTTTTTTCTTCTGTCGCTGACGATCATCCAGCCCCATACTTTCTTGGTGGAGCGGGTCTTCAAGCCACGGGCAGGCTGGTTCCACGGAGAGCGCGGAATGTTGCCGCCTTTACCATGACCGCGGCCGCCGCCCATCGGGTGGTCTACCGCGTTCATCGCGCTGCCGCGCACGGTCGGTTTTTCACCGCGGTGGCGGTTGCGACCGGCGTTGCCGATGACCACGTTGGCGTGGTCAATGTTACCCACCTGGCCGATGGTAGCGCAGCAAGCGCTGGGAACCAGGCGGATTTCGCCAGACGGCATCTTGATGTGGGCATAGTCCGATTCTTTAGCCATTAACTGGCCCTGGGAACCGGCGCTGCGCGCCAACTGCGCGCCTTTGCCGACTTTGAGTTCGATGGCGTGGATAAAAGTACCTTCAGGAATGTTTTTGAGTGCAAGGCAGTTACCCACTTTAATATCGGCTTGCGGACCGCTCATCAACACATCACCCACTTTTACGCCAATGGGGTGCAGGATGTAGCGTTTGTCGCCGTCGGCATATTTTAAGAGGCAAATGCGCGCGCTTCTGTTCGGATCGTATTCAATGGAAACGACCGTCGCGGGCACGCCGTGTTTTTCTCTCTTAAAATCAATTTGTCTGTATGCGCGTTTATGGCCTCCGCCGATGTGGCGCACCATAATCATACCGGTGTTGTTGCGTCCGCCGGTTTTGCGCAGACCTTTGGTCAGTCTCTTTTCCGGAGTCGTCTTGGTGATCTCGGAGAAGTCGGCCACCGTGATGGTTCTCCTGGAAGGAGTGTAAGGTCTAAATGTCTTGATAGGCATAGTTAGTAGTTCTCCTTATTCTACTTCGCCGTGGTTTCCACCACTTCGATTTTATCGCCTTCTTTCAAGGTCACGAAAGCTTTTTTGTAATCCGGTCTCTTCCCTTCAAACCGGCCCATTCTGTGCATCTTGCCGCGCACGGAAATGGTGTTAATCTTGGTCACGGTGACGTTGAAAATCTTTTCTACGGCCGTTTTGATTTCGCCTTTGGACGCGTCTTTGGCTACGACAAAGCCGTAGCGGTTTTTATTGTCGCGTTCAATTAAGCTCTTTTCAGTCAAAAGAGGCTTCTTTAAGATGCTGTACGTTCTCATTATTTGGCCTCCTTAACAAAAGTCTTAGCCAGCGCTTCCACAGAGTCTTTGGTCAAGATGACTTTGCTGCTGTTGAGCACGGCATAGGCGTTGGCGTGTTCAGGCGCCATTTGGGTCAGGCCGGCGACGTTGCGGGAAGCCAAGCGGGTCGTTTCATCCATATGCGCCAGCACCAGGGGTTTGCGCCCGGCAGAGAGCACATTAAGCACTTCGGCAAACGCTTTGGTCTTGGGTTCCTTAATCGTCAAGCTGTCCAATACCACGATGTTGCCTTCGGCAAATTTGGCCGACAAAGACTGCGCGATGGCCGCGCGGCGTTTGGCAACAGGCAGATATTGGCGGAAAGAGTGCGGGGTAGGCCCGAAAGCAACACCGCCGTGGCGGAACTGCGGAGCACGCAAGCTGCCCTGGCGGGCGCGGCCGGTGCCTTTCTGTTTCCACGGTTTTTTACCGGTGCCGGATACTTCGGAGCGGGTCTTTACGTCCGCGCTGCCGCTTCTCTGGTTAGCCAGGAAGGCGGTGATGACTTCGTGAAGGAAGGTCGGGTTCGGCTTGACGGAGAACAAACTTTCCGGCAATTCGATGGTGCCCTGTTCTTTACCTTTGATATCTAAAACTTTAGTTTCCATGGTCAAAGTCCTTACTTCTTGTTAGCGGCTTTAGAAGCAGAGATTTTCTGCACGATCGGAGCCACTACGTGTTTTCTGTTCTTGGAAGTTTCCAATACGGACACGATGCTGCCTTTGGCGCCGGGAACGGAGCCTTTTAAGAAAAGCAGGTTGTTCTCATTGTCCACTTTGATAACTTCAATTTTGGCGACGGTATGAGTCGTGGTGCCGTAATGCCCCGCCATGCGCTGGCCGGACAAAACTTTACCCAAAGAGCGGCGGGAAGCCAAGCCGCCGGGTGCTCTTTCTCTGTCAGAGGCACCGTGGCTGGCGGGCTGCCCAGCAAAGCCGTGGCGTTTCATCGCGCCGGCAAAGCCGTGGCCTTTAATGCTGCCCTGCACATCAACGTAATCGCCGGGTTTAAAAATTTTTTCGAGTGAAATGACCTGACCGATTTCGAAACCGTTCACATCTGCCACGCGGTGTTCTTTGAGGTGGCGGACAGGGGTCGTGTTGGCTTTTTTGAAATACCCAAGCTCGGGTTTATTCAATTTGCTTTCTTTCACTTCGCCAAAACCAATGCAGACAGCGTTGTAGCCGTCTTTTTCCTGGGTTCTGACGCGTACAACTTTGCAGGGGCCCGCTTTTACTACGGACACGCCATGCAGGTTGCCTTTTTCATCAAAGAGCTGGGTCATGCCCACTTTTTCGCCGATTACAAAACGGAACGTAGCCGGAGCTTCTTTGACAGTTTCTGCTTTGGCCGCTTCAGCAACGGGAGCCGTTGCCTCTTGGGCGCCAGCAGCTTGTTTGTTTTCTTCTGCCATAACCTTTCGTTTTCCTTAATTAGTTGCTTTTAATTGCCACATCTACGCCGGCGGGAAGATCTAATTTCATCAGTTCATCTACCGTCTTAGAGGTGGGACTCTTCAAGTCAATCAGCCGTTTGTGAATGCGCATTTCAAACTGCTCACGGGATTTCTTGTCGGTATGCGGAGAGCGAAGCACAGTGTACTTCTTAATGCGTACCGGAAGGAGAACCGGGCCGGCAACAATCGCGCCGGTTTTCTGCGCGGTTTCCACGATGCGGGCAACACTGTTGTCAAGCATGCGATGGTCGTAAGAGCGCAGTTTAATGCGGATTCTTTCCTGGCTGAGAATTTTAGCCTTTTTTTCAGTTTTTTCTGCCATTTTTTGTTCCTTAGAACTTCTTGTAAATAAAAAATTATCGGCAGTAAATCCCACACTGGCTCATCGTTCTCCGACGAGCCGGGCGGAATTTGCCACCTAAAGTCCGATACGTATAAATATTATACTATATTCAGACGGGTTTGCGCCAGGTTTTTTACTTTGGTTTTCACCCTGCCGGTTCAAAAACGCGCGGCGCTAATTTCTGCTTAGATATATTGTACAATAATCCACATCTTATTGCAAAAAGCTTTCTCTCATGCAAGGACCAGACAAAACCCAAAACCACCAAAGGACCAAAGAACATCTCCGCCAAAAGTGGACAAATTAAAAACCGGCCTTATAAAGTCCGGTTTAAAGTAGTTTTAATTTCTTGCTTTAATTGGTTTTTAATATCTTGCATCTTTTGTTTTACATCGCTGGGATTTGGCTCCCAGCTCAAATCCAGCACATAGTCATTAAGCCTTTCCAGTTTTTCATTCCAGGGTAGTTCTCCCTGTAAAGAAGCGGGGCGGATAATGTCTTTTAGCTCTGTGCCGGGTTTAATTTTTAAATAGTATGGCGCCTTTTCAACAGAAGAATAGACGGAATAGGACTGAGGAGCCAACACTTCCTTTTCTAATACTTCAAAAGGAAGATCTGTATTCACAATCAGGGTAGCAGTCTCCTCATTCATATATCGGCTGTACAACCCCAATTCAGAAAACCAAAATCGTCCTTGCAAGGCATGGGTAGCCGAAGAAAAAGATTTTGGGTCCGAACCCGCTGGCTCCACCCGGACTTTATACTGCAATGCTTGTATCTCTCCGAACTCCCAATGCAGCGGCTTAAATTGCGGAGCAGCCAAAGAAAGGGTATTTGTGCCATAGGCAAGATATATTATATCCCCCGGGCACTTTTTCCACCCCACAGCCACCCAACATGGACAATTGGACATCCAGGTCCGAAATATTTGTCTCCACATACAACAAGCCGCATGCAGTTCCGTTATCGTCCAGCCGTTGCTACTGCACAGCCAATGGCCCGGTAGTTATAATCGGAGAAAGGCGGAATTCATATCCAAATACACTCCCTCCCAACAAAACCAAGAAAAATAATAGTCCGGCCCTTTTCATTAAGCTCCCTTTTCCGTTTATTTACCGAAATAGCTGTCCATCGTTTTGGGGTGGCCCACGCAAATACCCTGCTGGCATTCCGGCTCAATTTGCACATAGCACATTTCGCGGGTGCAGGGGGCGTTTTGGCACTCATTTTGCCAAATTTTCTTTATTTTTTCAGCGGATTTGGCATTTACCGCCGCATAACCGGCACATTCGCAGCAGCCTTTTTGCACTGCTACACAATCTTCATGGGTAGTGCAGGTGCGGGCTGCTTTGGTAATAGCCGTGCTCAGTTTTTCCGGTACGGCATTGATACCCACCTGTTTGGGGGCAGAAGAACAAGCGGCTAAAACAGCCAAACTGGCTACAACAAAAAGCACTTTTTTCATGGTTTCTCCCATTTTATTCTGCGTAATAAGAGCTCATCGGTTTGAGCGTACCCGTGCAGACATGGTCCACGCAGGCTACATCAATATCTGTATAGCACATTTGCAGCGTGCAAGGGCCAATGCCGCAGGCGTCTTCGCGCTGTTTATCCAGTTCCGTTTGGAATTGTTTATTGACGGCTTCCTGCCCGTCACACAAACAGCACCCCTTAGCGATAGCCACACAATCGGCATCCGTTTGGCAGGCTTTGCTTTCCAACAGTTTCTGCTGGTATTTAGCCACCAAATCCGGGTCTTTGGTGTGAATGGCGGTAGAAGCGCAACCGGACACTGCAGCACAAAAAGCACACAAAACAGAAAAAATAACAGTTTTTTTCATAAAACGCTCTCCTCTTGGAATATATTATACTATTTCCGTCAAGGAAATAATTACCTGAAATATTTTTACTTTCATATAAAGGATATGCCATACAACCGATACCCTTATTTAAGCTCTATTTACATATCAGCTCCCCGGCTAAGCTAGGGACGCCTGTGTTTTAAAATTCCCTTTTCGCCTTTTTACCCGCCGCTAAACTTTTTTCAGAAGCTCCTCTTCTTGTGGCAGTTTCCCATTCCATTCCGCGGCACCGCATTTCAAGTTTATGATAAGAACTACCTATAAAAAAACCGCGCCCGAAAGCGCGGTTTTTTGGCGTATGAAAAACTACTCAATAATTTTGGTAACTACGCCGGCTCCCACCGTGTGGCCGCCTTCGCGGATTGCAAAGCGCAACCCTTCTTCCATAGCCACAGGCGTAATCAGCTTCACTTCTATCTCAGCATTGTCGCC
>CALVFA010000044.1 GCA_944326725.1 uncultured Elusimicrobiales bacterium
GCATTGGGCACAGTTACCGCCAGGCCCACTTTTTCCAAAAGCGGCAAATCCGTCAGGTCATCTCCGATAAAGGCCACTTCCTCTGCGGTCACGTTTTCCCGCTTCATAATATCCTGCAGGGGGCCCAGCTTAGTTAAAAATCCCTGATAAAAATAATCCATGCCTAAATTGCGCGCGCGGGTCAGTGTGGTTTCGTGGCGGCGGCCCGTAATTACGCCGCTTTTGACGCCGGCACAGCGCAAAAGCATTACGGCTATGCCGTCTAGGGCGTTAAAAGACTTCATTTCTTCCACTTTGCCCTCCGGGGTCAGGAAGAAATTAAGCTTTCCGTCCGTCCAAATGCCGTCCACATCGTTTAAAACTATTTTAATTTTGCGCGCACGCGCCAAAAGCTCTTCATTCATATATACCTATTATAGCAAAAAGCCCCGCCACAGGGCGGACGGCCTCTGCCAAAAAAACAGTGCTTTATCTCTTTAGAAAGTGTCTGTACCTTCTCAGCCATCTAAACAGGTTTTCCATTAGTGGGCACAAAATGGCCAAAAACTGGACGGGCTTTTTGGCGCACTGTCACTCCGCCGCGTATTTTATATAATATAAATACTACTTTTATAAGGGGTTTTGAGATGGCCAAACGATTTACCGAAAACGCGCAAAAAATTATTCTCATTGCGCAGGAAGAAGCCAAACGTTTAAATCACGACTACGTTGGTACCGAACATATTTTATTAGGGCTGACCGCCTTGGACGGCACCGTATCTAACAAAATTTTATCTTCTTTGGGCGTTACTTTCCGCAAAGTACGCTTGGAGATTGAAAAAATGGTGGGCGTGGGGGACGCGATTATGCTGCTGGGGGAAATCCCGTTCACGCCGCGCGCCAAAAAAGTGTTGGAATATGCAGTGGAAGAGTCCCAATCCTTAGGCATGGAACACATCGGCACCGAGCACATTTTGCTCGGCCTGGTGCGTGAAGAAGAAGGCATGGCCAGCACCATTTTGCAAAATTTAGGCACCACGCTGAGTGCTGTGCGGGAGAGCACGCTTTCCTTTTTGGAAGGAGCGCAGCCCGGTGATTTGACGGAAACGTTTACCTCTTCCCAACTGGAAGAAGAAGCCGAAGAGCCGGAGCCGCATACGCAAGCCCCGCGCGCAGCACGCCCCGCCAAAAACGCCAAAAGCAAAACCCCGACGCTGGACGAATACACGAGGGATTTGACTGCCCTGGCCGCCAAAGGCGCGCTGGACCCGGTCATTGGGCGTGACGAAGAAATAGAGCGCTTGGTGCAAATTTTGGCCCGGCGCACCAAAAACAACCCCGTTTTAATCGGAGAGCCGGGCGTAGGCAAGACCGCCATTGTAGAGGGCTTGGCCCAGCGCATGGCTAAAGACGACATTTCCGAAGTTCTGAGCGGCAAGCGCCTGCTGGCTTTGGACTTGGCTTCCGTCGTAGCCGGCACCAAATACCGCGGCGAATTTGAACAACGCCTTAAAAACATCATTGATGAAGCCTCAGACGACAAAAACAGCATTATCTTTATTGACGAGCTGCACACGCTTATCGGAGCAGGCGCGGCGGAAGGCTCTATAGACGCCTCCAACATGCTCAAGCCCGCCCTGGCCCGCGGCGAGATACAATGCATCGGCGCCACTACTTTTGACGAATACCGCAAATACATAGAAGAGGACACCGCCTTTGAGCGCCGCTTCCAGCCCGTTACGGTGGATCCGCCGGACGTAGAGCAAACCGTCATCATTTTGCGTGGCATTGCCCCTAAATACGAAGAGCACCACCGCGTGCATTATACAGACGGCGCACTGCACGCCGCGGCGGCGATTGCGGACCGCTATATCACCGACCGCGCTTTGCCCGACAAAGCCATAGACCTCTTTGACGAGGCCGGCGCCCGCGCCCGCCTTAAAAACGCGGCCCTGCCGCCGGAAATCCGTGAGCAGCAGCAAAAATACCAAGCTGCCGCCGCGGAGAAAGACGCCGCTATCCGCAGCAAAGAATTTGAAAAAGCAGCCCAAGCCAAAACCAAAGAGGACCAGCTTAAAAAACGCCTGGATAAACTCAAAGAAAAATGGCAAGCCGAACGCAACGCCAAAACCGTAGAAGTGACGGAAGAGGACATTGCGCTGGTGGCGTCCAAATGGACGGGCATTCCTGTCACCCGCTTGACCCAAAGCGAAACGGACAAAATTTTGCATATGGAAGAGCACCTGCACGAGCGCATTATCGGGCAGGAAGAGGCGGTGCGTGTGGTGTCGCAATCCATTCGCCGCAACCGCACCGGCCTGGGCAATCCGCACCGGCCGATTGGGGGCTTTTTGTTCCTGGGGCCCACCGGCGTGGGTAAGACGGAGCTGGCAAAAAGCCTGGCAATGTTCCTTTTTGGCGATGAAGAAGCCATGGTGCGTATTGATATGTCTGAATATATGGAAAAGTTCGCTGTGTCGCGCCTGATTGGCGCGCCCCCGGGCTATGTGGGTTATGAAGAAGGCGGCCAGCTGACGGAAGCCGTCCGCCGCCGCCCCTACAGCGTAGTGGTGTTGGACGAGCTGGAAAAAGCCCACCCGGACATTTACAATATCTTGCTGCAAGTGCTGGACGAAGGGGCCCTGTCTGACAATTTGGGCCATAAAGTCAGCTTTAAAAACTGCGTAATTATTATGACTTCCAATGTCGGCGCGCGGGAAATTACCAACAAAGGCTCCGGCCTGGGCTTTACCGCTTCGGCCACGCAGGAGCAACAGCACGAAGAAATGCGCAAGTCCGTCATGGAAGAGGTCAAAAAAACTTTCAACCCCGAATTTATCAACCGTATTGATGAAATCGTGGTGTTCCATTCTTTGACCAAAGAGAACATTGGCGCTATTTTGGACCTGCAGCTTAAAAAAGTGGCCGCCAAACTGCAGGACCGCCAGCTGACGCTGGAGCTGACCCCGCAGGCGCGGCAGTTCTTAATAGACCAAGGCTTTGACGAAAAATACGGCGCGCGCCCGCTTTTGCGCACGCTGCAGCGCCTGCTGGAAGACCCGCTGGCGGAAAACATTCTGCTCAATGGCTATCCTGCCGGCACCCAAATTATTGTAGACTTAAATAAAGAAACCCAAAAACTCAGTTTTTCAAACGCAGCCGCCGTACAGCCGGTGGCGGCGTAATTGGTTTTACATCTTGGAGGAAACATGGACGCAAACAAACAAAAAGCATTGGATTTGGCCCTGGGGCAGATTGAAAAGGCCTTTGGTAAAGAAGCCATCACCACCCTGGGCAGCGCCAACGTCAAGAAAGTGGACGCCATTCCCACCGGGGCTTTGTCTTTGGACTTGGCCTTGGGCGTGGGCGGCATTCCCCGCGGGCGCGTGATTGAAATTTACGGTCCCGAAGCCGGCGGCAAAACCACCCTTTCATTGCACGTGGCGGCGCAAGCGCAGAAAAACGGCGGTGTGGTGGCGTTTATTGACGCCGAACACGCATTGGACCCGGTATATGCGTCCTCTATCGGGGTTAATGTGGACGAGCTGCTCATTTCCCAGCCGGACTCCGGCGAGCAAGCCCTGGAAATTGCCGAAAAACTGGTGCGCTCCGGCGCGGTGGATTTGATTATTATTGACTCCGTAGCCGCCCTGGTGCCTAAAGCCGAAATTGAAGGCGAAATGGGCGACGCGCACGTCGGTCTGCAGGCCCGTCTGATGAGCCAAGCCCTGCGCAAACTGACCAGCATTCTAAACAAAACCAAAACGAGCATTATTTTCATCAACCAGCTGCGCCAAAAAATCGGCGTGATGTTTGGCAACCCCGAAACCACCCCGGGCGGGCTGGCCTTGAAATTTTACTCGTCGGTGCGCATTGATGTGCGCCGCATTGAAAACCTCAAAAAAGGCGACGAAATCATCGGCACCCGCGTGCGCGCCAAAGTGACCAAGAACAAAGTGGCGCCCCCGTACCGCCAGGCCGAATTTACGATGCTGCACGGGGAAGGCATTTCCCGCGAGGCGTGCCTGCTTGATAAAGGGGTAGAGTCGGGCATTTTGGAAAAAAGCGGCAGCTGGTTCCTCTATGGAGATGAAAAGCTGGGCCAGGGGGCAGAAAACGCCCGCCAGTATTTAAAGGATAACCCGCAGCTGGCGGCTGAAATAGAAGACAAGCTCTACGTCAAATATTTAGGCCACCATTACAACGGCGGCAAAGCCGAAGCCGAAGAAAAACCGGCCGAAGCGAAAGCGCCTAAAACTGCCAAAAAATAAATTCTGCCCAAACATAAAAATGCCCCGCTGACAGCGGGGCATTTTTTTAATAACAACAACATCCGTCATAACCCACATCGGGCAAATTAAGCAATTTGGCATAATCAAAACGCGGCGTTTTCCCATTGCCCACATCTTGCGCCAACACCAAATCCCCATTCTCTTTGTAACAGATACACACATCTTCTTTTTGATATTGCACTCTAGCCCATCCCTCTATCCCATTACAATCATTTCGATCTACTATATAAGTAAAATTATTTTGACTCCGGCTAATATCCTCCCATCCACCAACCCCACTTTGTCCGTCCTCGGCCAAATCTATACTTAATTCTTCAAATGTACAACTCTCCCCTTTTTCCAAATAACAGACTTTATGAGCTTGCGCAACGGAACGCAAATTAACTAATGCCTCTGAAAAACGACTTTTCTCCACGGCTTTTTCATATTGAGGCAAGGCAATGGCCGATAATATGCCAATAATCAGCACCACCACCAAAAGCTCTATCAGCGTAAAGCCGCCTAATTGCCTTTTAAAACGTTTTTCCATACTTTGCCCTCTTTTTTGATAAATTTTGCATACAAGCAAAATTTATCAAAAAAAAAAAACAATGCAAGGCCTTCTGGCTCTCTCGCCCTACACACAGCTATTGGCCCCCTTTTCTTCATTCAAACGGGGTGATTTTTCAGTAACTCCTTTCAAACTCCCGCCGCACTGCCCAGACGCAAAAAAATATTTATAATGTAATATTATGTTAACTTGAGCTGCTAAAAGTCAGCCAAGCAGCCTTTGATTATGAACGAAGCCTTATTTCAGGATTTTAAAAGCCATCTCTCTTTTGAACGCCAGCTCAGCCCCAACACGCTGGCGGCGTATGTATCGGACGTGGCTCACTACCTGGAATACTGCGCCGCTGCCGAAAAAGCCCCCGCCGCCATAGAACCGGCTTTTTTAGACCAATACACCTATCAGCTGCGCGTGATAGAGAAGCTCTCCGCCGCCAGCGTGTTCCGCAAACTGGAAGCGGTCAAATGCTTTTACAAATTTCTGCTTTTGGAAGGGCAAATTAAAGAAGACCCCACCCGCTTTCTCAAATCGCCCAAGTTGCCCCAGCGTATGCCGGAGCAACTTTCTCGCCAAGAAATGGAACGTCTGCTTTCATACCCTGCCGAAAAATTTGACGAGGTGCGCACACTGACCATTGTGGAGCTGTTATACGCCGCCGGCCTGCGAGTGAGTGAGCTTATTAACCTGCAGCTGGAAAATGTAGATGTCAATGAAGGGTGGGTGCTGGCCTTTGGCAAAGGGGGCAAACAGCGCTTCGTGCCGCTGCATCCGGCTTGCTGCCAGCGTTTAAAATACTACCTTTCCGTGCGCGAAGCGCACTTTGCCAGCAAAAGCGATGTGGGCTCTGAGCTGTTCTTAAACCGCGCCGGCAAAAAAATCAGCCGCCAAAGCGTATGGAAAGACTTGGCGGCGCTGGGCCGCAAGGCCGGCATTTCCCAGCCGCTGCACCCGCATTTGTTCCGCCACACATTTGCCAGCCACCTGCTGCAGGGCGGGGCAGACCTGCGCAGTTTGCAGGAAATGCTGGGCCACGCCAATTTGACCACCACGCAAATTTACACCCATTTAGATGTAAGCGATTTAAAAGAAAAACACAAAAAATTCCACCCGCATGGTTAAGAGCCTTTTAGGTACTAGGGGCTGAAATCCAGCCTTCTTGTTCCAACCCCTTACAAAAATACTCCCCTAAATCATTTAAGTAATAACAATTTCTCCTTGTCACGCCACTGGCCCGGACGGACATATCTAATATAGCCAACCCATCTTGCAAGTTACTCCTCCCATACAAATAAGACTTAACTGTACATAAACGGCCTTCAGATGTACAAAATACATGCAGGGTAAAATAATCGCTGTGACAGCTGGTACTCCAGTCACACTTCATGCCAGATGTAAAATCTAAAGAAAGAGGCTGGGCCGTAGTCCCCGTAAAATAAGTGGTACTATCTACCATATTGATAGTGCCTCCGCCCTCCATAAATCCTACAGATAAAGCCTTTGTGGCTTCGTTCATTTTAAGCCTAACTTCCGCAAAACGGCTTTTAAGCACTGCTTTGCGATATTGCGGATAGGCAATAGCCGCTAAGACACCTATTATCAGCACCACCACCAAAAGTTCTATCAGCGTAAAGCCGCGGTGTACCGCGGCGGAAGAGGCCGTTTGAAAGGGGCCGGCCTTTTGATTTGACTCTGCACTGACCAGCTCACCTGTAAAACCGCTTAATTTGCGTTCTAAAAGGTTTTTCTTAATAAATATGTTTTTTGATAAATTTTGCATACAAGCAAAATTTATCAAAAAAAAAAAACAATGCAAGCCCTTTCTGTCACTGCACAAAGGGGGCTTATTTTTTGCCTTGAAAATTGTTAGAATAAACCTATGAGTACCGATAATATCCAAGACATTGATAAAAAACAACAAGCGCGCTGGGAAAAAGAAAACCTCTTTGCCAGCCCCCGCATGCCCAAAGGCAAAAAATTCTATTGCTTGGACATGTTTCCTTACCCGTCCGGAGCGGGTCTGCACGTAGGCCACCCTGAAGGCTACACCGCTTCCGACATACTAACGCGCTTTAAACTAATGAACGGATTTGACGTACTCCACCCTATGGGCTGGGACGCCTTTGGCCTGCCGGCGGAAAACTACGCCATCGCCACGGGCATTCACCCGGCTATTACCACGCAGAAAAACGTGGATAATTTCCGCCGCCAGATTAAATCCTTAGGCTTAGCCTACGATTGGAACCGGGAAATCAACACCACCGATCCCAACTATTATAAATGGACGCAGTGGATTTTCTTGCAGTTATTTAAAAAAGGGCTGGCTTATGAATCCACCGTACCTATAAACTGGTGTCCCTCCTGCAAAACGGGCCTTGCCAACGAAGAAGTGTTCAACGGCAAATGCGAACGCTGCGGCCACACCATTGAACGCAAAAAACTGCGCCAGTGGATTTTAAAAATTACCGCTTATGCAGAGCGCCTGCTGGAAGATTTAGACGGGCTGGACTGGCCCGAAAGCACCCTGCTGATGCAGAAAAACTGGATTGGCAAGAGCAAAGGGGCGGAAGTGATTTTCCAGGTGGACGGCACTAAAGACAAACTGACCGTATTCACCACCCGTCCGGACACGCTTTTTGGAGCGACGTATATGGTCGTCTCTCCGGAGCACCCCATTTTGCAGCGTATTGTAACGCAGGAGCAAAAACAAGCCGTAGCCGACTATCAGGCGCAGGCCGCTTCTAAGAGTGATTTGGAACGCGCCGATTTAAACAAGGACAAAACCGGCGTATTTACCGGCGCATACGCCATTAACCCGGTCAACGGCAAAAAAATTCCCATTTGGACCTCAGACTATGTACTGATGGGCTATGGCACCGGCGCCATTATGGCGGTGCCCGCACACGATGAGCGCGACTAAGCCTTTGCCAAAAAATTCGGCTTGGGAATCATAGAAGGGACTAAGTCCGAACAAGGCGTCAAAGAGGCCGCCTTTACCGGGGACGGAGAATTGATAAACTCCGGCTTCTTGGACGGGCTGCGCGTGCGCGAGTCTAAAGCCAAGATGATTGAGTGGCTTAAAGAAAAAGGCCTCGGCCAAGGCAAGACCACCTATAAGCTGCGCGACTGGGTGTTTGCCCGCCAGCGCTACTGGGGCGAGCCTATTCCTCTGGTGCATTGTGAAAAATGCGGCGTCGTGCCTCTGCCGGAGGACCAGCTGCCGCTGAAGCTGCCCGATATGAAAAATTTTGAGCCGTCCGGCACCGGCGAGTCCCCGTTGGCAAACGCCACCGAATGGCTCCATACCACCTGCCCTAAATGCGGCGGCCCGGCCAAACGGGAAACTAACACTATGCCGCAATGGGCCGGCTCCTGCTGGTATTATTTGCGCTATATGGACCCGCACAATGACCAGGCCTTGGTGGACCCGGAAATTGAAAAAGCCTACGGCCCGGTGGACTGCTACATTGGCGGAGCCGAACACGCCGTACTGCACCTGCTTTATGCGCGCTTTTGGCACAAGGTGCTGTATGATTTGGGCGTAGTGCATACCAAAGAGCCTTTCCAAAAACTGCGCCACCAGGGTATGATTTTGGCTTTCTCTTACCGCGACAAAATGGGCGCATATCACGGCTACGAGGATATAGATTTTAAAGACGGCAAAGCCTTCTTAAAAGCCACCGGGGAAAAGCTCTCCCCTATGGTGGAAAAGATGTCTAAGTCTAAGAAAAACGTCATCAATCCAGACGACATTCTTTCCCAGTACGGGGCCGACGCATTCCGCATGTATGAGATGTTTATGGGCCCCTTTGAGGCCAGCAAACCCTGGGACATGAAAGGCATTGAAGGCATTGCCCGTTTCCTGCGGCGCATTATGGCGTGGAATGAATCGGTAAAACTCACCACCGCCAGCAACCCTAAGGAAATTGAAATTTTAAAGAATAAAACCATAGCCAAAGTGACCGAAGACATAGAAACCTTCCACTTTAATACGGCTATCTCTTCGCTGATGGTGATGTTTAATGAAATCAGCAAACTGGAAACCATCAGCCAGGATACTTTTGACACCTTCCTCAAACTGCTGCACCCGTTTGCTCCGCATATCACCGAAGAAATCTGGCAAACCAGCGGGCACAGCGGCTTTTTAGTCAAACAGCCCTGGCCCAAAGCCGATGCGGACCTGATTTCCCAGGAAACCGTAGAAGTGGCGGTGCAGATCAACGGCAAAGTGCGCGACCGTATCAAAATATCCGCCAGTGCGTCTAAAGAAGAAATGGAAAAGGCGGCCTTGGCCTCAGAAAAAATACAGCGCAATTTGCAAGGAATGGAAATTAAGAAAATTATCGTCGTGCCGGCGCGCATTATCAGCCTGATCGCCGCGCCGAAAAAGTAAGGAGACACTATGAAAAAACTATTTCTGCCCGCTTTCTGTGCACTGCTGACGCTGGCCTGCGGCACGGAAGGGGCCTATTACAAGCCCCAGGCCCAGATTATGCCCCAGCACATAAAAAAAATTGCCATCAGACCTATTCTAAACAAGACCGAAATTTTTGCCATGGAAGACAAACTGTATTTGGCCTTGTATGATGAATTTCTTAAAAACGGCAGCTACCAAATCGTCAGTGAGGACAACGGCGCCGAAGGCGTCATCGTCACCACCATTACCCGCTATTTAAATGTGCCCGTCCAGTATGACAGCCAGTTAATCCCTACTGTGTATAAAATGGACGTATGGTTAGACGTGGTGCTGATGGACAAATCCACCAACACCCCCGTTTGGCGTGAGCCGGCTTTTTTGGGCACGCAGACTTATTCCGCCTCCACGCTGCCCGGCGGCTTGACCGAACAACAGGCGCGCGAACGCGTGTGGGAAAAGCTTTCTAAAGACATTGTCAAACGCACGGTGGACGGGTTTGGCTCTGTGATGAGCGAAAATAAAAAGAAAGTCATGCAAAACCCCGAATACACCACCATTACCCAATAATGCCTAAGACTACCGCGGCCAAACTGGCGCAATCCATTGCTAAAAACGATATTTCCCCCGTCTATTTACTGACGGGGGAAGATTTGTTCCGCAAGCAGGAAATAATCCGCCACATTACCGCCGCGGTGCACCCGGACGATTTTAACATCTATTCCTCAGCCGCCGACAAAGCAGACTTGGGCGAAGCGCTGGCCCTGGCCAACACCGCCCCGGTATTTTCAGACCGCCGCCTAGTTATTTTGACCGGCATTGAGAAACTGCGTAAAGACCCCAAAGAAGCCCTCATACGCTATTTGGAAAACCCGTTAGACACCACCGTACTTATTTTAACGCACGACGACAGCAAAAAATTTAAAACGGAAAAAGCCCTCTCCGCCGCAGCCACCGAACATGGGCAGCTGGCTAACTTTGATGAACTGAAACATGAAGAGCTGGCCATGTGGGTCAAAAACCGGCTTAAAGAACAAGGCCTAAACGGCACATTTGACGCGGTGGAAACGCTGTGTGAGGCCGTCGGCGGGGACTTAAACGCCTTGGCACAGGAAATAGAAAAACTGGCCCTGTATACGGCCGACCGGGAAGATAAAAATATTTCTAAAGAAGATGTCTTGGCCGGGGTGGGCTTCTCTAAAGAAGAAAATCCTTTTGCTCTTTCCAACGCGGTGCAATATATGAACAAAAACCGCGCCCTGGCTCTGACAGACAAACTCTTAGACAGCGGAGAGGACCCCGTGGGTGTGCTGGGCAAAATTTCTTATCCGGTGCTTAAAATGGCACGCATTAAACGCATGGTTAACGCTGGCATGTCCCCGACGGAAATTACCCGCGCGGCGGGGCTGATGTTTTGGGAGAGCAGTTTAGTCAATAATGCGCGCCATTTCCCCTCTGAGGAAACGTTTCTTAAAACATTAGACCGCATTATTGAGGCGGATAAAGCCTTTAAGACCTCCACTTCCTCTGACCCCAAAACCACCATTAAAGGGGTATTGCTTACGCTGTTTGCCGGCAAATAAGTTTACTTATACAAAAAGAGCTCCTGCCACGCAGGAGCTCTTTTTTACTTTCTCAACAAATACCCCCCGTTTAAAAACGTCGGTCTATCCGTATAGAAAAAGAGATGTAATTTAAAGAAGGATAAACATAAATTTTATGTCCATGGGCATTAACTTGTGTATTGTGGAACTTATTGTAGTTATAGCGCAATTCTGCCGCCAGGCCCCAGTTCTGACTCAGCAGACGCTCCACCCCTATACCAATGTTTCCGGCAAAGCCCGTGTAATGAAAATGCTCGTCCGGAGACATATCTATCTCAGACATCACGTGCCCCAAACCTACCCCCAAAGGAATATAAAGTTTATATTTGCTCTGCGGAGTTAAAAAAATACGCCCCACCAACATATAATTATTCACGCGGGTGTCCACGTCCATTTCTAAACCGCTGGTTACATCATAGTCAAAGTATTCATCTCCCACCGAAACGCCCAGTGCCACCCGATCCGTGATAAAATAAAGCACCTGCAAATCATATCCTATACTGGTTGTACCGGGTTTAGCGTCATGACAGATATGGCTGGTTTCATCTTCCACATTAAACTCTCCCCAATCCGTCCCCAAACCGGGCGTACTAGTTTTGATAGACAAACCGGCATTCCACTCCCCATCCTGATGGGATAAATTGTCGGCAAATATGTTTCCACACGCAAATAAAAACAGCACTAGCAAGCAAATAATTTTTTTCATATACAGATATTATACACTTTTACGATAATAAATTCTACTTACCGGTAGGAAAAATTCTAAGATACAAAGTGGTACAATTTACATAAAAAAACCCGCGCTCTGCAGAACGCGGGTTTAAATTTAAAGCAACCGTTTATTTGGCTTTAGCGGCGGTTTTTTTAGCCGGAGCTTTTTTGCCTTTGTTTACGGCTTTAGCCAAGCGCGATTTTTTGCGCGCGGCGGTTTTCCAATGAATGGTTTTTTTCTTGGCCGCCTTATCAATGCTGGCAGCTGCGGCTTTCAAGTCTTCCGCCACGGTGGCGGCTTCGGCCTTGACGGCGGCGAGCACCTTTTTGGTGGCCGTGCGCACTTTTTTCATCAGGCCTTTATTCTGAGAAGTTCTCTTCTCAGCTTGTCTTTGCGCTTTTAAAGCGCCGGTATGTCTTCCGGTTTTCAATTTTGCCATTATACTTTTCCTCGCGAGAAAATCTCTCTTGGTATATATTTTACCCTATTTAGAGGGCGGGGTCAAATTTTCCCGCCGGACCCACAAGGGGGAAATTTCTCTCCGCCTCTTCCAGTAAACCTTTTTACGCACTTTTGGTCCAGTAAAATTAAATGTTAGAATAAAGCATGGACCCCAGAATAGAACTGCTGCCTAAAAAACCCGGCGTATATATTATGCGCTCCCGCGAGGGGACGGTTATTTACGTCGGAAAAGCCAAGAACCTCTCCGACCGGGTCAAGCAATACTTTCAAGACAGTAACCTCTATTCCCGCGGCTGGAAACTGCCCAGTCTGCTGCCGCTGATTTGGAAAATAGACTATGTAACTACTGCTTCCGAACGCGACGCGTTGGTGCTGGAAGAAAAGCTGATAAAAAAATACCAGCCTTTCTTCAATTCATTAGGGAAAGACGATAAACGCTACCCCTTTTTAAAACTTTCCATGTCGGAAGATTTCCCCCGTCTTTCCGTGGTGCGCAAACGCACGCCGGGCAAAGATTTATATTTTGGCCCTTACCCCAAATCCAGCATGGTGCGCAGCTTAATGCGTTTTTTGTGGAAAAGCAAGTACGCCCCGCTGCGGCCCTGCAAATGGAACTTCTCCCGCCAAAAACCGCTGGAAGAGCGCAAGATAAATTCGTGCCTATATTTTCATACCGGTTTATGTCCGGCCCCATGTGCAGGCAAAATGTCCTACGAAGATTACCGCCAAATCGCCCAGCGCATGGCGCTGTTTTTGGAAGGGGATTTTAAAGAAATCTCCCAAAAAATCACCGCGCAGATGAAACAATGCTCCGACGCCATGCAATATGAAAAAGCCGCCGTGTACCGCAATTTTCTGCACGCGCTGGACCATATGCGCGAACGCGTGATTGTCAGCCAATATCAAGATGAAAAAATTACGCAAGCGATTGCTAATTCCGACAAATTAAAACGCCTGGCCCACATTGTGGGCTTAACGCGCCTGCCGGCGCATATAGAAGCGTTTGACAACTCCCATCTTTTTGGGCGCGAAGCCGTAGGCTGCATGGTGTGCTATATTAACGGAGAAAAAAACCACGAGCATTACCGCCGCTTTAAAATCCGCTCCCCGCTGCCCACCACCGGCGGCAGCGACTTTACGATGATGCAGGAAAGCGTCTACCGCCGCCTGCGCCAAATCAAGCGCGACCCAACACAAAAGCCGGACTTATTTTTATTAGATGGGGGCAAGGCCCAAATTACCGCCGCTTTAAACGCCTGCGAGAAAGCCGGGCTGTATATCCCCATGATTTCACTGGCCGAAACGCATGAGGGGATTTATGTTCCCGGGGAAGAAAACAGTATTAAACTGCCGCTGGGGGACCCGGCATTGAGCCTGCTGATGGAAATACGCGACGAAGTGCACCGCTTCGCCGTCACTTACCACCGCAAACTGCGTGACAAAGCTTCCATTTCCAATGAAGGCCACCTGCCCCCACCCCCCTCTGCGGAAGAGCAAAAAAAGCCCTAGTTTTCCGACACAATAAAAAAGGACTTTTCGGTTACTATAGAGGAGCTACGGGCGCACGCCATTTATTGCCCCACCTGTAAAAACCGCCGCTCTTCCCGGGCACATGTTAATTTTTAAAAGAGATACCCAACTTATTTTCTACAAACTTCTGTTTATTAAAAAACGCGCGCCATACAACCTGCCCAGCCCAAGCATTGCGGCAGAAATATATATCTGCGCAAAAATTCATATACTCCAAGCTTTAGCCGGCATTTCTTTTATTTCAAAATTTTTTCTTCGCTCAACTTCGCCCGTCAAAAAACCTTATAAAAATCCCGCTTTCTTATGGAAGGCCGGGCTCCTGCTTCTTGAGGGTTTAGAGTAAACATTATGAATTTATCTATAAAAAACCCCGCTTAAAAGCGGGGTTTAGTATAAAAAGCGAACGCTTATTTGAAATGCGTTTGCCCGGTTTTCTGCTGAAGATAGCCTTTCAGGCCGGAAGGATCGCTGGAGTGTAAAATTGCTTCCTGGAAAGTAATCTTCTTTTGGATATACAGGTCGCCCAGCGTTTGGTTCATGGTAATCATACCCATACCGGCGTTGGTCTGCATGGTGCTCATGATTTGCTCAGCCTTTCCGTCGCGGATTAAGTTGCGCACTGCGGCATTGGCAATCAGCACTTCTGCTGCCATAACGCGTTTGCCGTCCACTCCTTGCAGCAACTGCTGGGAAATAATGGCTTCCAACACAAACGACAGCTGTGTGCGCACCTGCGGCTGCTGGTTGGCCGGGAAAACGTCTATAATACGGTTGATGGACTGAATGGCGTCGTTGGTATGCAATGTGGCAAACACCAAGTGGCCGGTTTCTGCCAGGGTCAAGCAGGCTTCAATGGTTTCAATATCGCGCAACTCGCCCACCAGAATAATATCGGGGTCTTCGCGCAGGAAGTGTTTCAGTGCCGCTTGGAACGATTTGGTGTCGGAGCCCACTTCACGCTGGTTGACGATACTGCGCTTGTGCGGGTGCACAAATTCTATAGGGTCTTCTACGGTAATAATATGGTTGCTCTCGTGCATGTTTAAATAGTTAATCATGCTGGCTAAAGAAGTAGATTTACCAGACCCCGTCGCCCCTGTTACCAAAACCAATCCTTTGTTTAGCTTCATCAGGTTATACACTACCGCAGGCAGCCCCAATTCTTCAAAGGATTTAAATTCATTAGGAATAGAACGCAGCGCCGCCGCCACACAGCCTTTTTGTTTATAAACGTTTACGCGCAGACGGCCCAAACTTTTTAAACCAAAAGAGAAATCCAGCTCCAAATTTTCTTCAAATTGCTGTTTTTGCTCATCGGTCATGATGGAATAAATCAATTCCTGAGAAATTTCTGGCGTCAGCGTTTCGTATTCCGCCAGTTGGTAGAGCTTGCCCTGTACGCGCAACACCGGCGGCACTCCTACGGTTAAATGGATATCGGAAGCATTGTTTCTTTTCATGATACGAAACAAATCGTCCATGATAATAGTCTGATGTTTTGTGCTTTCCGCTGTATTATTCTCTGCCATATAAACCCTCTCCGACTTATTTAATTTTGCCCACTAAATCCAGTGTAATATTATTTAGGGCACCGGTCAATTTCTTTTTAGCCGTATCTACCTGAAAAACATAGACAATAGGTTCTTTGCGTGTTTTAGCCAGGCGGTATTTCACCACATACGAATTACGGTGCAGAGGCTCTGCCGACCAAACGGCCGCATAACCCGACTGCAACTGTTTGCTGTAAATACGGTTCAAATACTCTTCTATTGTCCCTCTGTTTTTGTCTAATGTATAACTTTGCACAATTTCTTTAGCCAGCTCCAACGGGTCCTGCGCTGGAACAGGCGCAATAGCGTGAATAGCTTCCCGCGCATCAGGCAAATCGACAATTTGAGCTCGTGTGTCCGGCTCGGGTTGCTCTTGGGCAACAACCTCCGACGTTGGTTGCTCCGCCGTTTTTTCTTCCTGCGTCCAATTTAAATAAGCCCCAACCAGCAAAATCACTGCCCCCGCCGCCAACAGTACAAATTTCAAAAGTTTAGAAGGACGGTGTTTAGGGCCGCTGGGCAATTTATCTTGTACCGATATGTCCTCTTTTTCAGGTTTCTTTTCCTCTGCAGGAACTTCTTTGATCGGTTCCGGGATTTCCTGGCGCAATGTATCTACTTTGAGTTTGCCCTCTAAAATCGTTTTAACCGTTCTATCATTTGGATCATCTTCCTGTTCCGGCACAATCATCTCTTGCACAGAAGCAGGAGGAAGCGTATCTTCTTCCTCTTCGGCTTTATCCCCCTCTTTCTGCCCGGCCAACGGCAATGCTTCTGCTGCCTTCAAATCCGGTAGAGAACGTCTAAGGTTTTCTTCCGTTTTTTTATCAGCCTGTTCTGTTACTTCTGCCAGAATATCCTGTTCGGCAGAAGGTTTATCCTTTTTCGGGGTAAACTCATCAAAAGGATCATCTTCCAGCGGTTTAACCAAGCCGGGATCTGTTTTCTCAAATTGGCTCTCCAAGGCCCGCACTAAATTCATGTCAGAATTTTCTTTCGGGTCCGGGATACCCAAAATATTTCCCAAGTCGCCGCTTTTAATGGTATTGAAATATTCTTCTATTGGGCTGGCACCAGAAACAGTACGAGTCTCGATTTTAGAAGAAATGTCATTTTCTGTTCCTTCGTTCTGTTTTGATCCTGTTTGGTTTAGCGATATATTACTCTTATTTTCCGCAGCCTCCTCTGGCTGTTCACCGTTAGACGCAACTTGATTATGGGATGCCTTTTTTTGTTGCTCTTCCGCCTTAGATACTGCTTCTCGGCCTACACGGCGGCGCTTCATCTCTTCAGAAGCTTGGAACAAAAGAGAAGAAATTTTCTGTTCCTCACCAGCTGTTTTCTCTTTAGATTCAGATGGAGTCTGTTGAGGTTTTTCTTCTTTTTGTATTTCTCTTTTCGGTAAAATAACAGGCTGTGAACTCTCAGCCAAAACAGGGAGAGGTTCCGATACCGCGCCAGACTGCGCATTTTGTTTGCTTGTGGGTACCTTCTCAGAAGAGGGGCTCTGTAAAGCTGCTTCTTTTGCCGGCCCCTTGGAAGAGGCTGCAACCGGGGATTCTGGAGCCAGATCTTTCTTTCCGGAAGAGAAAGAGGAAAGCTCCGTCATCACAGTATCCATTTCTTTCAAAAATTGTACAGACTGAGCCGCCCCGCCCGTATCTTCCTGCGGGTCTGCAGCAGCCGCCTGGGGCGGCTCAAAGCCAAATTCTCCGTAAAAATGGGCCTCTTTCCAGTAAGCTTCTTCATCACTGTGCTCTTCTGGGCAGACTAAACTGTGCGAGCCAAACCCCGGCCGCTGCAAAAGCTGCTGCGCCGTAAAAGGCCCTACCACATCTCCGCCGTCAAAGAGACAATATTTCATCGTTTGTTATTTGCAGTATTGCAACGCATTTTTCAGCCGCCGCACCACCGTATCTTTGCCCATATACTCCAGCATTTTAAACAGCGTAGGCCCATGCGTACGGCCGGACACCGCCACGCGGACCGGGTGGAACACCTGCCCCGCCTTATATCCGTTGGCTTTGGCAAAACCGCGAGCAGCGGCTTCCAGCGGGCCCTCGGTAAAATCAGCCAGTTCGCCATACGTTTTAATCATACCTTCCAGTACGGCTTTGGCTTCGGGCTTGGCAAACACTTTATCCAACGCTTCCTGTTCAAAGACCGGCTCTTCAAAGAAAAAGCGGATTAAATCCGGTATTTCCGTCAACAATTTATATTTTTCCTGCTCCAGCCCCACAATGCCTTCCAACTGTGCGCGGGACACTTTGCTGATGTCTATGCCGGCTTTTTCAATAAACGGCAAGGCATAGTCGGTCAGCTGGGCAATAGGCGTCTGGCGGATATATTCGCCGTTCATCCAGTTCAGCTTTTCCGGGTCCATGACGGCCGGGCTGGGCTGGCAGCCGGAAATATCAAATTTTTCTTCCAGTTCCCCCGGGGCAAAAATCTGCTGAGAGTCTGACGTGGCCCACCCTAACAGCGCCAAATAGTTTTTCAACGCTTCGGGCAAATACCCCATATTTCTAAATTCCACCACATTGGTGGCGCCGTGGCGTTTGGAAAGTTTCTTGCCGTCGGGCCCGTGAATCATAGACAGGTGGGCAAAAATAGGTTCTTTCCAGCCCAGCGCGCGGTAAATTTGTATTTGGGCAGGCGTATTGGAAATATGATCGTCGCCGCGGATGACGTGCGTCATGCGCATTAAGTGGTCGTCCACCACCACGGCAAAATTATAGGTGGGGTAGCCGCTGGTCTTTTGAATAACTAGGTCGTACAAATCTTTGCTGGCAAATTTAACGTGCCCGCGGATCATATCGTCCCATTCCACATCTCCCTCTTCGGGCATACGGAAACGAATGACGTATTTGCGGCCCTGCGCTTCCAGCTCTTGTTGCTGCTGCGGCGTCAGGTTGCGGCATTTGCCGCTGTATTTGGGCGGGCGATGTTCGGCCAGGCATTTTTGGCGGTTGGCTTCCAGCTCTTCTTCGGTGCAATAGCATTTATAGGCTTTGCCTTCGGCAATCAGCTGGTCAATATATTTTTTATAAATTCCCTGGTCGGCGCGGATAGCTTGGTAATAAGGAGCGTCGGGGCCTTTGTCGGTGCCGTCTGGCATAGGGCCTTCGTCCCAAGTAAGTTTCATCCACTGCATGCCTTCAAAAATAGCGTCCGTAGAGGCTTGCGTGCTGCGTTCTTCGTCGGTATCTTCAATACGAAGTAGAAAAGTGCCTTTGTTTTTCTTGGCAAAAAGATAGTTAAAAAGTGCGGTGCGCACGCCTCCAATGTGTAAAAATCCCGTAGGAGACGGGGCAAATCTGACTCTGACTGTCATGGTAAGATTCCCTCTGTAATAATAATATTAATGCGTATAGATATATTATACTTATTATGCGAAATTTTTTAAAATATGAAGAGGCCCCTTTTCACTTTTATTTTTAGAAAGGCAAGGCCCGGAGATTTTACATGAGTTTTTTTGCTTTTGCCAGTCTGATTTTGCTTTGTATGCAGGCTACTATCGGCCTATGGTTTTATTTTTTGTTTCCGGTCATCGGCTGGAAGACTCCCGCCGTCTTATCTCCCTTAGTCATGACGGCGCTTATGTACCTAACCATTGGCTATACGCGCACCCATTACGGCACCATAGAAAGTCTGCTCTATTTTTTGGCTTATGCGTATGGCGGGCTGGTGTTTATCGTGTTTTTCATTGTGGCAGCTTTTGCGCTGCTGCAGGGTTTCTGCGCCTTGCTTCACTTGCCGACCAAATCGGTGTTGGGACCGGTTAGCTTGGGCTGTATCGTTTTGGCGTGTATTTTGTCTTTATATGGGGGCCGCGGCCAGCCGCACATAAAACATATTGACATTGTAATCCCCGGAGCGCCAGAAATGACGGCGGCAATTATTTCAGACAGCCACCTGGGGGTGGGTGTTTCTTTAGCACGCTGGCAGAAAGCGTTGGCTCGCCTGCAAGAGCAAAACCCGGACGCTGTTTGGGTGCTAGGAGATGTGTTTGAATACGGCGCCAACCGCGCCGCCTACGCACAGGCATTGGCCAATGTACAAACCAAATACGGCACATTTGGCGTGCTGGGCAACCACGAATACTACACCGGCTATGAAAACTCTTTGGAGTTTTACCGCCAGGCCGGCATTACGCTTTTGGAAAACGAAATTCACACGCTGCCTAATGGCCTGCAGCTCATTGGCGTTAAAGACATCAAAACGGCCCGCGTAACCGCTACGCAGCTAGACCAACTGCTCCGCCAAACCGACCCGGCCCATGCCCGGGTACTGCTGAGCCACCAGCCTTCGTTAACCGATACCGCCGCCCACCATGAGCTGCCGCTCATGCTCAGCGGGCACACGCATAACGGACAGATCTTCCCGTTTAATTTTTTTGTTAGAATGGTATATCCTTATGTGTATGGATTGTATCAAATGGGGCCTAAGTCCCAAATTTACGTTACCTCAGGAATGTTTTACTGGGGGGTGCCGCTGCGCTTTTTAGCGCCGGCGGAAATACCCATACTGCACATTAAAAACCATGCTTAAGAAATGGTTGCTGTTCCTTTTGCTGTGTTGGCCCGTGGCGCTGCCTAGTGCTGCGCAAACACCTGCTGCGCCACAACCGCTTCCGCCGCAACAAACACCGGAAACGGCAAAACAAACGGTGCAATTTGACGATTTGTCTTTGGAAGAAAAGCTGGGCCAAACACTGGTGGTATTTGCCGATATAGACAGTGCGGAAATTTTCCGCCCGGTCATAGAAAGCGGCAAAGTGGGCGGCGTACTTATCCAATGGGGCAATTACTCTTTAAAACAGACCAAACAACTCATTGATAAATTGCAAGGCTGGGCGCAGAAAAGCCCGCACAAAATCCCGCTTTTAATTGCCATTGATTATGAAGGCGGCACTGTATATACCCCCATTACGCTGGGCTTTGACTATTTGCCTACCAACATGATGCTCACCGCCGCCGGCGATGAAGAAGCCACCGCCTCTATCGCTTATTTGGCCGGGCTGGAGTTGCGCCGCGCTGGTGTACATGTCAATTTCTCCCCGGTGCTCGACGTCAACAGCAACCCGCACAACCCCATTATCGGCGTGCGCTCTTTTGGCTCTGACCCCGAAAACGTAACTAAAATGGGGCTCTCTTTAATGAATGGATTTAAAGCGGCCGGCATTATCAGCGTGATCAAACATTTTCCGGGACACGGAGACACTTCAGTAGACTCGCATTATCAGGTGCCCGTGGTCAAAGCTTCCGACAAAGAGCTGCGCCAAATTCACATTTCCCCCTTTGAACAGGCCATACAGCACGGCGCGCAGGGCGTGATGACCAGCCATATTATCTACCCGGCTTTAGATAATAAAAACATAGCCACTTTCTCCCGCCCCATTTTGCAGGACCTGTTGCGCACGCAGCTTGGATTTAACGGCCTGATTGTGACCGATAGTTTGGACATGAAAGCCGCCACTCAGTTCTGCACCATTGCAGACTGCGCCGTACGCTCTCTGGCCGCCGGGGCAGACTGGGTATTGTTGGGCCGCTACATTAAACCGCAAACCACTTTTAACCGTATCTACAAACAAGTGGAAGCCAGCGCCGCCGGCCGAGAACGGATAGAAGAATCCGCCCGCAAAATTTTTAACCTCAAAAAAGAGTTGGGCCTTTTAGACGGCCCCCGCCCGGAGCCGGCCCCTATAGACAAAGCCTACCGCGCCGAGCTGGAGAAAATCAGCGACCAGGCCGTCACCTTGGTGCGGGACCGGGCCCAGCTGTTGCCGTTTAATCCGCAAGTACAACGCGGAAATAATCCTACCGTATGCGCGGTATTTTTTGCTCCGTCCCGTTTTGCCGACCAGCTGATGAGTTTTTCCCGTCCGTTTTTAGAAAAGGGCTGGCATGTGCGCAGCTATAACGCCGCCCTGACACCGCGCGCCATAGACGCCCGCCGCGCGCGCGAATGCGCCGACGGAGCAGACTTGCTGGTGGTTACCAGCCTGCAATGGGCCGACAAAACAAATATCAATCAGAAGAACACGATTAACGCTTTGTTTAAAGAATATCCGCGCAATGTGTTTATTTCCACCATGAGCCCTTATGATATTCCCAATTATCCCGAGGCCAACACCGTGCTGGCTACCTATGGGCTCAACAAATATGTATTGCAGACGGCGGCGAATATTATTCTGGGCAATATAGAACCGCAGGGCAAGCTGCCCGTAGAATTGCCGGTGCAAGTAGAAGAACAAGACACTTTGCAACCCAAGTAATAAAGCCCCCTAGCTGGCGCCCGGGAGTTCTTCTAACTCAAAATGTCTGCTGTGCTCTATTTTGGCGCTCACCCAACTCCTTATCAGAAAACTCCATTTGTTATATGGCACTTTGCCTACTCCATGGCCCGGGCTGGCGCCCGGGGTTCTTCTAGTTCCAAATATCCGCGTTGTTCTATTTTGCCTGCTGGCATATTTTCTATAGTGCTCTGCACCTGCTTCACACTGTGGGTTAATACGCGGGGGTGCCTTGTGGTAAGTTTTTTATCAACCGCTCCCCAATTGAATTTCCCCATATACAACAAACAGCAAAACCCAAAGCATGCTGCACGCGCGGCGGCTGCAGTTAAGGATTTGATATACAACAAAAAACGAGGCATAAGACCTCTCCCGACATTGTTTGCAACATGCTGAGGATTTGATATACAACAAAAAAACGAGGTATAAGGCCTCGTTTTTCTAAATTCAGTACCGCTTATTATTTCTTTCGGCTTTTGCGCCGCTCGGCCCACACTTCATACACCGCTGGCAGTATCGATATCACAATAATGGCCACAATGACGTAATGGAAATGATTTTGCACCAGCGGCAAGTCGGCAAACCAATAACCGCCCAGACAAAACAACAATACCCACAGCGCCGCGCCAATAATGTTATAAGAAATGAAGTGAAAGTAGGTCATCTTGCCAATGCCCGCCACAAACGGGGCAAAGGTGCGGATAATAGGGATAAAACGGGCCAAAATAATGGTCTTGCCGCCGTATTTTTCATAGAAAGCGTGGGCCTTGTGCAAATGGTCCTGGTTTAAAAGCCAGCTGTCTTTGCGGGTAAATACTTTAGGTCCCAGCCACTTGCCTATTTCATAGTTGGCGCTATCCCCCAGTACGGCAGAAGCAAAAATAACCGGGATCAAAATCCACAAATCAATCGGGCTGCCCGCACGCGAGGCCAACGCCCCCGCGGCAAAGAGCAGCGAATCCCCGGGCAAAAAGGGTGTCACCACCAACCCCGTCTCGCAAAATACTACCACAAACAACACCACATACAGCCACGGCCCCATAATGCCCGCCCAGGCGTTTAAATGTACGTCTAAATGAAGGAAAATATCCCATATTTGTGCTAAAAATTCCATAAGTATATTTTACAAAATAGCAGGCTCTCTCCCCAAACTGCTGCCTGTACACAGTGTATCTGTTACCCTCTGAAATATCCGGTGTTTCATTGCGCACTTTTGGCCGAAAGCCAAGGGTGGGTTGGTGTAGATACCCGTCCGTTACATTTCGTCGCACGCACTTTTTTACCTAAAAATCGCGCACCTCTGCTGAAAACACCCTCAACGGAGCGCACTGGCGCCGCACAGACCATTTGCCCCCATTGAAGCACAAAAAACATGGGCAGGACGCCGATGGGGCGGGGCGCAGGGCTATTTTCCTCTAAAAATAATTCACAAATACCGGGGCCGGGACCAATAAGTTGAGAGTCTGCTTTTTCCCAAAAATCAGCTCACAAACAAGCAGGGCCCTTGCGACCCGGCGCCTTAGTGTAAGCCTTGGCCCCTTAAATTGAAGAAAAAAACAGGTAGGACGACAATGTGAGGCTGTCGGCGGCTATTTTCGTCCCAAATTGGGGCACAAAAAACCGCGCCTTAATAAAGCGCGGTTTTTTGTTAAACAAACTCGGTTTATTTCTCCAAGCGTGACAAACGGCTCTGTGCGCGGGAGGCGTATTTATCCGTAGGATAATTGATAATCAGCCGTTTATATGTTTCTATCGCCGGGGCGGTGCGGCCCAGCTTCTCGTAGGTTTCCCCCAAGTCATAGAGCACCTGCGGCGCAGTCTGCGTTTTGGGGTAAGAGAGCATAATTTTCTCTAAAGCCGCGGCGCGCAGGGCCGGGTTTTTCAGACGGCGCTGGGCAATTTCCGCCGCTTCAGTCAGCGCTTCCACCGCTTTGTTTTCATCGGAAGCAAACAGCTGCGCCGCTTTAAGCAGGGTGTCATAAGCGCCCTGGTAGTCTTTGTTCTTTACCTGCACATCGGCTTTACCGCGCCAGGCCTCATAAGCGGCAGGGCGGGAGCCCAAATCTTGAATTGCTTTTTCATAATAAGCGGCCGCCGCGGCATAGTCTTTGCGGTTCTCTTCCATTACAGCTAAGTGTTTATAGACCACGCCGATTTCGTTGGAATCCGGATATTGTTTGAGCACCTGATTATAAATGGCCGTGGCCGTATCATAATCTTCCAAATCGCCGGAGTAGACGTCTGCGGTCATACGCAGGCTGGCGGCCTTGTAAGGGGTATTGGGGAACATTTCATTGACATATTTATACGCCGCCACCGCCGCCAAATAGTTCTCGTTCTGGCGGTGCCAGTCCCCTTGCAGCAGCATCATTTTATCCAGCGCCGCATATTTTGGATAGGCGGTAAAAAAGGCGTCAAATAATTCATTGACCGGCTGATAAGTGCCCGGCAAATTGGCCTTGACCAACGCTTCCAGCAAAGCCGCCTGCTGCTGTTGGCGGTTCATGCCGTCGGTATTGACAGCCAATACCTTTAAGGCCTGGCCCTTTTGGGAGCGTTTGATTTTCTCCATAGCCTGCTCCACATTAGAGGACAGGAGCGTCAGGTCCTGCACCGACGGAAAATAAAAGCGCACCTGATACAAAGCCACCAACCCCCGCGCGTCCTCTCCAGCGCGCAGATAATAGTCCGCCTGCATCAGCAGGGCGGTTTTCAGTTCGGGGCTTTGCGGATTTTGCTTAATCCACAGACCCGTTTGCTCCGCCATCGCCGCGGCAAAAGCGCGGTCGGCGCGGGCGTTTTCCCCTTTCATCAGGGCTTGGCGTTGGTAGAAATTAAGCGTAGCGTCCTGCGCGGCAAAAGCCGGCACACAGGCAAAAGCAAATACAAAGGCAACAACAAGTTTTCTCATGATGACTCCTATCTGTAATTGGTAAACTGCAAATCCAGCCCAAAGTCTTTTTCTCGCAGAAGCGCCTGGGTGGCCTGCAACTCGTCTTTAGATTTGGAAGACACGCGCAGCTGGTCGCCCTGGATAGAGGCCGCCACTTTCAGTTTGGCGTCTTTAATACAGCGGGAAATTTCTTTGGCTTTCTCTGACGGGATACCCTGCTGGATTTTAATGCTCTGTTTGACGTTGCCGCCCAGGGCGGCTTCCACCTTGCCCTGCGTCAAATTTTTCAGCGCCACGCCGCGTTTGGCCAGGCGCGTAAAAAGCACATCACGCAAAGCACCCACTTTATATTCATCGGAAGAAGTAAGTTTCAATTCGTTTTCTTTGTCATTGAGTTCAATGTTGGAATTGGTTCCTTTAAAATCATACCGGTTGGCAATCTCTTTGCCGGCGGCGCTGACCGCCTCGGCAATCACATTCATATCCACCTTGCTGACTACGTCAAAACGGTAATCTGCCATATGGCCTCCCCGCGCCGGCACTGGGGCCGCGCGTCACGTACACATATTATATATTTTTTGTACAATGGGTTTTAGGAGCGGCCCTATGCCGCCGACCTAAAGTAAGACTAACTTATATACGGAGAATCGTACAGAAGCCGTCCGTTACTGCACAAACGCTTATGAACATGAAATTCCGCTTAATTGTCATGAACTTCCTCCAGTATGCCGTTTGGGGAGCTTATCTAACCTCCATGGGGGCCTTCTTAGCCAACGTGGGGCAGGCGCAGCACATTGGTTTGTTCTACGCCACGCAGGGCTTTGTGTCTTTGTTTATGCCTGCCGTCATCGGCATTTTGGCAGACCGCTGGCTGCCCGCGCAAAAAATGCTGGGCCTGTGCCATTTACTGGCTGGTGTATTTATGATGGGGGCGGCCTATTTCGGCTCCCAAACGCCCGTCAGCTTTGGCTACATTTATACTTTTTATTTGCTCAGCGTAGCCTTGTATATGCCCACGATTGCCTTGTCCAACTCTGTAGCTTACACCGCTTTGCATAAAGTGAATTTGGACCCGGTACGTGCTTTCCCCCCTATCCGCATTTGGGGTACCATCGGCTTTATCTGCACGATGCTGGTATCCAACTTTACGGGCTTTCAAAACACCTTTGCCCAATGGTATCTCTCCGGTATTTTAGGCGTCGTGCTGGGGCTCTACAGCTTCACCTTGCCGGACTGCCCGGTCTGCACCGGCGGCAACAAAAAATCTTTCTCTGAGGCGCTTGGCTTAAACGCTTTTAAACTGTTCAAAGAAAAGAAAATGGCCATTTTCTTCATTTTCTCCATGCTTTTGGGCAGCTGCCTGCAGATTACCAACGGCTATGCCAACCCGTTTATCCACAGCTATAACTCGCTGGCGGGTATGGCCGGCAGCTGGGGCGCCAGCAATGCCAACGCGCTGATTTCGCTCTCCCAGCTTTCTGAAACGTTCTGTATTTTGCTCATTCCGTTCTTCTTAAAACGCTTCGGTATTAAGAAAGTGATGCTGATTAGTATGTTTGCCTGGGTGCTGCGCTTTGGGCTGTTTGGCGTAGGCAATCCTGTCACATTTACGGGCATTTCTTTACTGGTTTTATCCATGATTGTATACGGCGTGGCGTTTGATTTCTTCAACGTGTCCGGCTCCTTGTTTGTGGAAAAAGAAACAGACGTGTCTATCCGCTCCAGCGCGCAGGGCCTGTTTATGCTGATGACCAACGGCGTAGGCGCCACCATTGGTATGCTGGGCGCGCAGAAAATCATTGACCACTTTGTCAATGCACCCACCAACGCTTATACCGCCGTACATGGTATGCTGGCCCAGGGCCAAGTATATCCGCCTGATGTGTCCCAAGCGATTGCTTCAGGCTGGTCCACCTCTTGGTTTATTTTTGCCGCATACGCATTAGTGGTGGCTATTGTGTTTGCCTTTGTATTTAAATACAAACACGTGCCGGAAGCCAACTAAGCTTTACTCAACAAAAAACCCCGCTCTTTAGAGCGGGGTTTTTGTATAGTTCCAACTAGCTCTTACAAATCAATCATGATTTAGCCGGCATAATGTCATATGCGCGGTACACCCCGTTTTGTACTTCGTATTCAGAGGTT
>CALVFA010000045.1 GCA_944326725.1 uncultured Elusimicrobiales bacterium
GGTACTTGCCAAAAAGGGCCGTTGTGAGTATAATGTAAGATACATTACGCGCGTGTACGGGAGTTACATGGATTTTGCCAACCTACAAAAATTAACACAGCTTAACGGCGTGTCCGGAAGAGAAGACGCCGTCCGTCTTGAAATTACCCGCCAATTACAGGCTTTGGGCTTACCAGTTCGCACGGACGCTTTAGGCAATCTGATTTCTTACAAGCCGGGCAGCGGCAAGCGCAGCCTTATTTTGTGTGCCCATATGGACGAAGTAGGCCTGATGGTGAAATATATTTCGCCGGAAGGTTTTTTGTCTTTTGTCCCGGTGGGTGGTATAGACCCGCGCACCCTGCTGGCCCAGCGGGTAACGGTGCATACGGCTTCGGGGCCGCTGGTGGGGGTTGTTGGCACCAAACCGGCTCACATTACCCAAGAGGCCGAGCGCGGCAAAGCGGTGCCGCTGGGGGATTTGTTTATTGATATCGGACTAAACGGCGAACAGGCCGCCTCCGCGGTGGCACTGGGCGATTTTGTTACGCTGGAGCGTTCTTTTACTGCGCTTGGAGAAAACCGCTTCTGCTCCAAAGCGTTTGACGACCGGGCCGGCTGTTTCTGCCTGTTGGAAGCGTTAAAACGCGTCAAACAGCCCATGTACGGCATGCATATTGTTTTTTCTTCGCAGGAAGAAGTGGGCCTGCGCGGGGCTGGGGTGGCGGCGTTTGGTTTAGAGGCTGACGCAGCCCTGGCAGTGGACGCCACCGGCGCGGCGGATATTCCGCTTTGCCGCCCGCAGGATTATATCACGCGGTTGGGAGGCGGCGTGGCCGTCAGCGCCATAGACGCGGCCACCATTACCCCAAAATGGCTTTTTGAGGCTTTAACGGATTTGTGCAAGGCCGAAAAAATACCCTATCAGGTGCGTATTGCCCCGCGCGGAGGCAACGACGCCGGCGCCATTCACCGCAGCCGCACGGGGATAGCTTGCTGCGCATTGTCTATCCCGGCGCGCAATATCCATTCCAACGTGGAAATAGTGGATAAAACTGATTTGCAAGCAACCGTAGATTTGCTTTGTGCCGTTTTAGAAAAAGGCTTGAAAGGACTGGAATAATTATGAATAAAACTTTTGAACTACCGCAAAAACGCTCTTCATTTACAGATATTACCCAATACCTGCAGCAAAAGCCTGCCGGAATGCCGGCGGCGGAAAAAGCCCAGCTGGAAAAGCTGGACGCGGTGTATCGTGCTTTGGTGGCAATTTTATATAACTTTGTGCCTACGTCCGGTCATCCGGGCGGCAGTATTTCTTCAGGACGCATAGTGGAAATGCTGTTGTATAAAATGATGGCCTATGAGCTGGGCGCTCCGCACCGGCTGGACGCGGATATCCTGTCTTATGCCGCCGGGCACAAAGCTTTAGGGCTGTATGCGATGTGGGCCCTTCGCAATGAATGTGTGCGCATTGCCCAGCCTAATCTGCTGGCCAAGGAAGAGAAAGATCAGCTCCGGCTGGAAGATTTATTAGGTTTCCGTCACAACAAAGTGCAGGGAACGCCGTTGTTTGAAAAATTTCACGCTAAAGCGTTGGGCGGTCACCCGGAGCCTATCATTCCTTTTGTGCGCACCAGCACGGGGGCCAGCGGAGTGGGGGACGCGTCCGCTGTAGGTTTGGCTTTTGCCGCGGCTGACACTTATGGGGCCAATTGCCCGGTGGTCAATATTTTGGAAGGGGAAGGGGGACTTAGCGCCGGCCGCGTCAGCGAGGTGCTGGCCGCCGCTTCCACGGCGCAGCTGAAAAATGTCGTTTTCCATATAGACTGGAACGAAGCCTCCATTGAAAGCGACCGCGTGACTAACGACGGGCACAACCCCGGTGATTATACGCAATGGACCCCGGCGGAATTATTCCGCATACATGATTTTAATGTCATTTTTGTACCTAACGGGCACGATTTTGAACAGATTTTTGCCGCGCAGAAATTGGCGCTGGAACAACCTGGCCACCAACCTACCGCCATTGTGTACCGCACGGTAAAAGGGTGGAAGTACGGCATAGAAGGGCGCGCCTCTCACGGGGCGGGACACAAATTCTGCTCGCCGGAGTTTTATGGAGCGTTGGCGGAATTTGAACAGCTTTTTGGTGTTACGTTTCCGCGGTTTGAAGGGGAGAAAACACCCGAAAATATAGAGAAACATTATTGGCACACCCTGCTGACGGTGCGTAAGGCGCTGGAACAGGAAAAAGAGTTGGCCTCTTTTGTGGCCCAGCAAGTGCGCTACCGTGCGGCAGATTTGCGGTGCTTGGGCAGAGAGCAGCGCGCCGGATTGGGCAATGTGCAAAAAATCTATACCGATTTTACACCAGAAAACGTACCGGCGGAATTTGCCTTTACCCCTGGCGAAAGCTATACCACCCGCGGCGTATTGGCTCAGGTGCTTGCGTATTTAAATAAGCAGACCGACGGCTGTATTTTAACCGGGTCTGCTGATTTGTACGGCTCCACCAACGCAGGCAAAATTGCCAAAGATTTCCCGAAAGGATTTTATAATGCGCTAACAAATCCGCTCAGCCGCGAGCTTTCCGCCGGCGGTATTTGCGAAGACGGCCTGGCTGGTATTTGCAGCGGTATTTCTTCGTTTGGCAAGCATATTGGCGTGTGGTCCTCTTATGCGGCGTTTGTAGCGTTTGCCCATGTGGCGGCGCGTTTGCACGCCATTGGCTATCAAGCCGCCAAAGAAGCCGGCGCCCAGCCTAATACGCTGGTGCTGTTTAACGGGCATGCAGGCGTCCCCACCGGGGAAGACGGCCCCACCCACGCCGACCCGCAGGCCTTACAGCTTTTGCAGGACAATTTCCCCAAAGGCAGCAGCATTACGCTGACCCCGCTTGAAGTAGATGAGATTTGGCCCCTGGTTACGCGCGCTTTGCAGCTGCGCCCGGCACTGCTGAGCCCGTTTGTGGTGCGGCCTTCTTATAAGTGCTTAGACCGCAAGGCATTGGGGCTGGAGCCGGCGCAAAAAGCGGTGCAAGGCGTATATTACCTGAGAAAACCGCAGGGAGAGCCGGACGGAGTCATTTTTGTACAAGGGGCAGGAGCCGGACGCATTTTTGCGCAGGAAGTGTTGCCCCAGCTGCAAAAAGAAAATGTCAATGTGGCTGTCATTTACGTAACCAGCCGGGAATTGTTTGAACAGCTTCCACTGCAACAACAAGAACAGCTGGTGCCGTCTGCTTGGAAAACGATAGCCACCGCCATTACGGATTTTACGCTTCCTACGGTGGATTGCTGGCTGCACAGCGACGCCGGCCGTGCCTGCGCACTTTGGCCGCATAAGAGCGGCTCTTATTTAGGCAGCGGCAGTGCGGAAAAAGTATATGAGGAAGCGGCAATGGACGCGGCAGGCCAGCTGCGCGCCGTCAAAGAGTATTTGGCGCTGCGCAAACAGGCCGCCTGGCGCTAACGATATTAAGGAGAATAACATGGCAGAAGAAAAACCCTACTTAACCGGAAGAACCTATATCTTCAGATTACCCAAAGGCAAAGATTTGCTGGAGTCACTGGCGGATTTTTGCCATGACAACCAGGTCAAATGCGGTATTGTCAATGTCATCGGTGCGGTGGAAAATGCTACCATCAGCGTTTTTGATCAAGCCAAAAAGAAATATGACAAAAAAGTAATTGCCGCCCCGATGGAAATTGTTTCCCTGACCGGCAATATCAGCATCCAGGATAACCGCCCCTGTGTGCATGCACACGTGATGTTCTCCGATAAAGAATATAAAGTATTTGGCGGTCATTTGCTGCCCGGTACCAAGATTTTTATCGGGGAAGCCTATATCCAGGAGCTGGTGGGCGAGCCTAAAGTGCGCCGCATGGATAAGGTAACTAAAGTGGCTTTGTGGGGCTAACCTATTTAGCCGAACTAAAACCCGCGCTTTACGGCGCGGGTTTTTTATGTGGGCTTGATTTTGGGGTGTAGACGGCAGGCGTATTCTTTCCGAATGGGGAATGTTCTTTGTGCAGGATTTATTTGGGGTGTAGACGGGGCTTATATAAAAACTTTGCTTGCGAAGGAAGAGATATCCGTCTATATCCGGGCCCCGGGTTTGCGTTTTGCCGTCCGGCCGTCTGCGTTTTTGGCAGAAAGGGTGCCAACCGGTGGGCTTTCCTCACAAACCATGGGATTATTGCTAAAATAAACTATATGAGAAAGACGGTATTATTTTTGTTTTTTATTTTATGTGCCGTGCCGGGGGCTTGGTCGTTTTTTCCGTTTTCGTTTGGCAAAGAAGAGCTAAAGACGGATTATTCCCAAACGGTATGGGACCGGATTATGCTGGAGCAGTCCGTCTCCGATATGCGCCGGGGTATGGGGGAAATGGCTATGGCGCGTTATAAAGACGCATCTAATTCTTTTGCCAAAGCGATTATTAAAAACGCCCAAGACCCGCTGCCGCATTTATTGTACGGCGCCTCTTTATATTGGAGCGGAAAAGTAGATTTCGCCATGAGCGAATACCGCGAAGCGCTGCGCTTAGACCCCCAAAACGCTATGGGCTACCAACTTTTGGGTATTGCGTGGGGGTGGAAAGGGGATATTGCCCAAGCGCAGGAAAATTTTGAAACGGCCAGCCGTTTAGACCCCAACAAAGCAGACACGCATATGAACCTGGGCTCCACCTATGCCGCCCAAAAGAAATTTGATAAAGCCTTAGACGAATACCGCCGCGCGGTGGAGCTGGCCCCGCGGGAAGCGCTTTACCGCTACCAACTGGGCACGCTGTATGATTTTATGGGGCGTGATGAGCAGGCGGAAGAGGCGTATAAAAAAGCGTTAAAACTTTTCTATCAGTATGAAGATGCACAGCTCGCGCTGGCGGCTTTGTATGAAAAGCGGGAAAATTATAAAGACGCGCTGAAGTATTATAAAAAAGCCGTCAAAACCAAACCCGGCGATTATGTGGCCCGCCTGCGCTATGCGTATTTATTAATGCGCATGGGAGAGCAAGAAAAAGCGCGCGGCGTGCTGGAAGAGGCTTTCTCCATCGTGCAGTTTAAAGCGGACGGCCTGGCCTTAAACGCCGTTTACCGCGCCAGCGGAAGAGGGGGAGAAACTTTCCAAAAGCAAATTGAAAAATTTAAGGATAAATTGCTTAAAGTGCCCGCTACCAAAGATGTAAATGTGGAAGTGTCTTTGGAATTAAATCCTATCAGCCGGCCCCAGCCGCCGCAGTCTTCTTCCGGCAGCCGCTTTGCAGAAGCCTATGATTCGCTGCGGGCTCCTTCCCCTTTGGCGGGAGGAGGGGAGAATGCGTCTTCTATGTCTTTTAAACGCAGTTTTGTATTAAATGCGGCTTCGGTTGAAGAAAGAGAAGCCCAAGTAAATGAGCTGATTACAGATTTGGAACGTGCCGTGACCGTCGGGGCGGACAAATATGATGTGAATATGACCTTGCAGGGCCGCACGATGGATTATGCCTCCCCTTCTGCGCTGACGCAGGAGCGCAGCGCCCCGCCCAAAGCTGTTTATGACCCGCGTATTGTGGGCAATGATATGGGCCTGTGGGTCATGGGCAAAACGTGGGTGCGCTATGTAGATGAAATTTGGTCCGATTTAAATGAGCAAGCTGCCCAAACGCCGACGGCGCTGTACTTGACGCTGCAGGGTTTAGCGGGCCTGCTGGCGGGGGACGCGGCGGCCGCGGCGCAGAGTTTTCAAAGTGCCCAAACAAAAGCGCCCGCAGACCCGCTGCCGCTTTTGGGGCTGGGCACCGCCGCCGTCATGGCAGATGATGACCAAGCCGCTCTTTCTTATTACCGCGAAGCTTTGCAAAAAGATCCCGGCAACAAAACCGCCAGGCGCAATATCGGCGTGCTGGAGCAAGAATGAGAAAATACGGGCAGCATTTTTTGATCAATGAGCGCATCATAGACGCCATTGTGGAGGCGGTACCCGCCGCGGCGCAAAACGTGGTGGAGATAGGCCCCGGGCGCGGCGCGCTGACGCAGAAACTGCTGGAAAAAAACGTTGCTTCTTTTACCGCCGTGGAAATAGACCCGCAAATGCAAGCGTATTTGCTGGCGCATTTTCCCGCCTTGCAGGGCAAAGTAATGTTGGCGGATTTTTTGCGTTTTGATATAGGACGCCTGCTGCAAAAGCCCACTTTTTTTGTCAGTAATTTGCCCTATATTGACGCGGCGGAAATCTTGGATAAAGTGCTCTCTTGGCCTTATTTTTCCGGCGCGGTGTTTATGTTTCAGAAAGAGCAGGCTCAGCGCATTTTGGCCTCAGCCGGGGCGGAGAGGTACGGCCCGCTGAGCATTCTTACTCAGTTGCGCGCCCAGCCGCGGCTGTTGCTGCGGGCGGGCAAGGCGTGTTTTAACCCGCCGCCGAAAGTGGAAAGTATGGTGCTTACGTTTGAGAAAAGAGAATCCTTGCTTTCTGCGCAGCAATACCCCCGTTTTGCCCGTTTGGTAAAAGCGGCTTTTGCGCACAAAAGAAAGACGCTGTATAACTCGCTTGTGTTGTCTGGTTATGATAAAGCAAAAACTGCCGAAGCTCTTGCCCAAGCCGCCGTCAAACCCGCGGCCCGCGCACAGGAAATAACCTTGGAAAAATTCTTGCAGCTGCATGCTTTATTTATTTCGTAGCTTTTTTGTTTCCCCATTGTTTCCAAATAAAATGTAGGTTGGTTTGCTCGTTTGCATTCTGCCGGAGCTGTGCCGTTGCGTGTGGCGGCGTCTGGCGGAGTTTTATAATTTGGTTTGTTGGACCTGTGCGGCTTAGTTTGAGAAATGACATGTGAAAAGTCTTTTAAGACGCTGTGCCGAACAAACAAAAGTGTCTTGGCGGTAGTGTCAAGTTAGAAAAAGTGGTTGGGACCGTTTTGCAGTTCTGCCCCGTGTTTATTTTATAAGTCCGGCTTTCCATTCCAAAATTTGCTCTTGGGGCAGAAAGGGTTTTACTTCGTTTAAATTCAGCCCTTTGGCGGCGCTTTGCACTAGAAGTGCAGGGTCTGTTTGGTGCGGGGCATAGTGGTGGCCGGCTTGCAGCAATGCTTGCAGCGGGGCTAGGCCTACCAGCTCACAGCCGGTGGCTTTCAGGCCCAGCGCGGCGGCTTCTTTTTGGCAGGCTTCATAGACGGCGTGCAAGGAAGCGGCATGAAAGTCGGTAATGTTGCAGGACACTTGGGCGCGGCGAAAATTTTGCATATACCAGCCAATCGCTTTCACGCCGGGCATACCGCCGCCGCTTTGGCGTATTTTGGCGGCGATGAGCTTAGCCGGCACGGGGTCCTGCGTATTTAAATTTATATTAAACGCAATTAAAATAGGGCGCGCTCCTATCACACACGCGCCTGTTTGCTCTGCGCGCGGGGTGAGGTAATTGGGCCCAAAATCCGGCGGAAGTTCTTGTAGTTTCTGCGCTAAATTTTCATATTCGCCGCGGCGGATAAAGGCCAGGTTTTGCCGCTGTGGTGCACTGGCGGCGGCTTGATAGAGATAGACGGGTATTTGTAATTCTTGCCCTACGCGCGCGGCTAATTGGCGCGCCAAAGCTGCGGTTTGGTTAAGCGTGATGTTTTCAAGCGGCACCAGCGGGCATACGTCCACCGCTCCCAGCCGCGGGTGCGCGCCGCGCTGTTTGCGCATGTCAATGAGCCGGCAGGCCAGCGCAATAAAATCAAACAAAGCCTGAGCCACATTTTCCGGCTGGCCCAAAAGCGTAAATACGCTGCGGTTGGCAGACGGGTTGGCGTCCAGCCCCAATAGACGCACGCCGGGCGCGGCGCGCAGGCAGTTTTCCAGCGCGTGCAAGGCGACGGCGTTTTGCCCTTCAGATACATTGGGCACTGCTTCTATCAGGGGCATACATAGATTATAGCGCAAAGCGGTTTTAGAAAAAAAGAAAATCAAATGTGTGATTTTAAAAAAGTTTTGCTATAATACATATAGATACCTATTAAGTTTAGGTATCCGAAATAATTAATATAAGGAAGTAAAAAGTAAAATGGCAAACGGAAAAGTGAAGTGGTTTAACGACCAGAAAGGTTATGGTTTCATTACCCCCGAAGACGGTTCTAAAGATCTCTTTGTGCACTACCAGGAAATTCAGGGCGATGGTTTCAAAACCTTAGCTGAAGGCCAGGAAGTGGAATTCGAAATCGTTGAATCCGAAAAAGGCCCGAAAGCCGTGAAAGTCGTTAAAAAATAAATTTTTATTTTTTTAGACTTTTCAAAACCCGCGCTTCAGGGCGCGGGTTTTTTAGTGGGTGGAGGTAAAAGAAGTGGCAGTAAAAGAAATGGTACTACAAAAAACAGTAGTAAAAAGTAAAACAAAAGAGGCGTCTTTGTCTGAGCTGTGGCTGTTGTCTTATCCGTTGATTGTGACGATGGCCTCCCAGGTGGTTATGCAATTTGCAGACCGCATGTTTTTGGCGTGGTACAGCCACGATGCGCTGGCGGCTTGTGTGCCGGCGGGCGTACTGGCGATGACATTTGCCTCTTTGTTTATGGGGCTGGCCAGCTACACCAGCGTGTTTATTTCGCAGTATTACGCGCAGAAAAGATATGCTTCCGTTACCATTTCTTTGTGGCAGGGCATACTGCTGGCGGTGCTGTCTGCGGGGGTGTTGGCTTCGCTTACACCGCTGGGGAGCTGGATTATACGGCTTTTTGACCACGGGCCGTCCGTAACGCCGCTGGAACTAAAATACTTTGGCATTTTAAATTTATTTGGCGGTTTTTCCGTCATTAACAATGCGCTGGCCAGTTTTTTCAGCGGGCGCGGCAAGACCAAGGTGCCTATGTATGTGGCGCTGGGCGGAAATGTAATTAATATCTTTTTAAATTATATTATGATTTTCGGCAAGCTGGGCTTTCCGGAAATGGGGATAGCCGGTGCGGCGTGGTCCACCGTTTTGGGCGCGGCGTCTATGACGCTGGTGTTTACCGGGCTGATATTTGCCGGCCGCGTGCGCAAACGCTTTAAGGTGGCGCGCTTGGCGGGGTTTTACAAGCCGGTATTTTCGCGCTTGCTGCGCTTTGGCGTGCCCAACGGGTTTGGCTTTTTGATGGACGTGATGTCTTTTACCCTCTTTACATTTATGGTGGGCAACATTGATGTGCTTTCTTTGCAGGCTAGCAATGTGGTGATGTCTTTGCAGCCGGTGGTGTTCACGGTGATTTTAGGTTTAGGCATTGGCATACAAATTTTAGTCAGCAAATACCAAGGCCTTAACCGGCCCGATTTAAGCGTGCGGGTGGTAAAAAACGCCTGTAAATTGGGCTACACCTATGCCGGGGCGGTAAGCTTGAGCTTCTTTTTCTTAGCGCCGTTTTTTGTGGGATTGTTTATCCCGGCTTCTTCGCCGGACGCGGCGCTGATTGCGGAAAAAACGTACCCGCTGATGAAGCTGGTCAGCTGTTTTGTGCTTTTTGACGCGACGTACCTGATTTTTGGCGAAGCTATCCGCGGGGCGGGCGACACAAAATTTTATATGTTTGTGATGATTTTCTGCGCCTGGTTTTTGCTTATTCCGGGCACCTGGCTTATCGTGTATAAATGGCACGGCAGCGTATTTGCGGTGTGGAGCTGGCTGACTTTTTACGCCGCGCTGACGGCGGTATTTATGGTGTGGCGTTTTTGGTTGGGCAAGTGGAAGACAATCCGCGTGACGGCGCAGTAAAAAATATTTTTGATGTGCCTGGCGGCGTTGTTCGCTGTATATGTTTTGTAAAAACTACCTACTCCCCGGTTTTGAGCCGGGGAGTTTTTTGTACAGAAAAGCAGGGGATGAAGGTCGTTTCTGTTTGTTGAAAAAGAGCTGGCAGGCTGCGGATTTTTAAAGGGCTTGACCCGCTTTTTTTTTTTTGATAAATTTTGTTTATGAACAAAATTTATCAAAAAAACATTCAGAGAGCAAAAAACGCCGCTGCAGGCCGTTTTGGCGGTTTTACGCTTATTGAACTTTTAATTGTGGTATTAATTATCGGCATATTGGCGGCTATTGCCTGGCCGATGTATCAAACGGCGGTCATGAAGTCCAAACTGGCAAAATATATCCCCATAGCAGTCTCTTTAAAACAGGCCGAAGAGCGCTACTTTATGCAAAATGGGTCTTATACGGACGCCACCTCTTTTTTAGATATACAAGTGCCCAATATGACCGGTACGGGCTATATTTTATTTGATGACGGCTGGTGGATTGATGTGCTGGAGTGGGGGGATTCCACGCCATGGATTGTAATCGGAAGCAGCAGCCCGCGCGGAGCCGTGACCCAAGAAATCACCTACAGGGTATATCTGGATAATTTAGACCCGTCCAGTAGCGAGGCGGCATACAGCGGCAAACAACGCTGCATCGGCGGCAGCGCTCTTGGAAGAAGAGTCTGCAAATCAATGGGTATGTAATGATTTATTTTATTGGCTTTTTGAATTATAAAAACCCCGGCATATTCGCCGGGAGTTTTTACCAAGGGCCCTTGTAAGAAAGCCTGGGCCTGAGGCAGGTAACGAAAAGGGCCCCCTTTATAAAGGGGCAACTTTTTTCTATCAAGGGGTTGGCAAGGGGCAAAATGGAGCAGTGTGAAAATTAAAATAAAAGGAATCCGGGGTGAAGCTAAGGGTGTTTGGTAAAAATTTCTGTTTGTCTTCTAAAAAGAGCGGCGTCTTTGTTGTGGCGGTTATTTGCCGTTTTGGGCAAAGTGTGAAAACCCCCGGTTTTTAAAACCGGGGGTTTTTGTTTTTAAACAGTTAATTTTCCTGCGGCTGCACTTGCAGCTGGGCCGAGCCCGTATGTGCGGAAAATTGCGGCGCATACATAGACTGCACTTGCGCCGGCAGCGCGTGGTAGCTGCCGCCCAATGTGGGGCGCAGGCTGTAGCGCAGGGTATAGGTGCCGGCGGGGACGCGGTCTAAGAAGAAGTGGGTGGCGGCGTCGCGGTTTTCGCGGTAGACGCTTAATGCGTCGTAGCTCCAGCCGCTTAACAGCTCAGTGCTTTCAAAGCCGGCGGGCTTGGGGTCGGAGAGGAGCACAAAGTCAAACGCAGAAGAAGCGTCCAGCGTCAGGCGCACTTCTATTTCGCTGCCCACGGGCACCGCTTCACCGGGCTGCAAGGGGCGCACTTTTTCGCGTCCGTTTTCAGTATATTTGAGCAAATATTCGCGCTGGACATTAAGCACCCCTTCCGGCGAGTTTTGGGCCTGGGCGGTGGTGTATACCGCGTCCAGGGTGACAAAACCCGTCAGCCCGCCGCGTTTGGTAACAGTAGCGCTGTAGTAGCGGCGGTCTACGTTTTGGGCCTCTTGTGTCCAAGAGAGTTGCTCACTCCAGTCAAATGGCTCAAAATGGAAAGTCTTTTTGGTGTCGCCCCAGTTCAGCGTATATTCAGACGGGTCGTCTAAAAGGCCGTTGCGTTTCATATAATCAAGCAGTGCATAAACGGCCTCTGCCGTAGCGGCGGAGCTGCCCCACACTTGGGCCTGGCGGTTGAAAAGCAGCCATTTTACTAGCCCTTGCGCTTTGTCGGATTCCGGGCGGATTTCCAGTAAGGTGCGCAGCGTGGCGGCTTGGGTGGCCAGCGTGTCGTTGTACCACAGCCAGCTTTGCGCTTCGGGCGCAAAATAAGAGCCGGTGACCGGGTCCGTCTTCATTTGGGAAAGCACCACGTCTAAATAGTTCTGCGCTTTGGTGCCTTTGCCCAACCGGTAATAGGCCGCCGCCGCATAGGTTTGGCCCAGCGGGGTCATGTATTGGGCGTGCCGGTCTGCATAATCCAGCCAATTTTTGACCGGAGTTTGTTTGACTACCGCCCAATCCTGCGGGAAAGCGGTAAACACATACGCCGCATACAGAGCTTGAGACACTGTAGCGGCAGAAGCGTCTGCTTCTTGCAGGTCTTTCTCAATGCGCGGGCCCAGCCAGCCTAAAGCTTTTTGGGCCGCCGCTTGCGGGATTTGCCCGCCGTAGCGCAGAGCTTCAGCGTAAGAAGCCAGCAGACGCAGCGTAATATATTCGCTGGGCTGCCCGCCGGGCATCCAACTGTATCCGCCGGAAGAAGTTTGGTATTTAGCCAGTTCTTTTTCGGCTTGGGCGCGGGCTTTAGCCACAGCAGAAGGATTAAACAAATCCGTCAGGAAAGCTTCGCGCTGGGCGCCGCCCTGGGCCTCTTGCAGCCAGGGGGTTTCCTCCAGCAACATTAAGCGGGCCGGGTCTTGGTTGTCCCAAACCGGTTTTTGCGTGTTGCGTTTGGGCAGTTCTTCTACGGCATTTTGCAGCATGGGATAGGTTTTGTAAAAGCCGTTTACCACCGCCAGCGGTACATAGCGGTCGGCTATGCTTAAAGCGTCATTATGGCGCGGTTTTAACAGCTGCGGCATCGCTTCAAACACAGAGAGCAGTAGCCCCGGGGCCACCCGCAGGGTAACAGAAGAAACCTGGCGTGTGCTGTCAGGGGTGAGCAAGTTGTCTAATTTCAGGGTTTCCCGTCCGCTGTCTAAGGCAATAGTGGCGCTTTCTGCTAAGCGCTCTTTGGCGGGAAGCAGCGGGATTTGCTGTTTCTCTGCGTCTGCGTCCTGGCCGGAGCGCGCGGTAGCAGTTATGCTAAAAATGCCTACGCCCTGGGGCAGGGTGACGGGCCAAGTTACTTCCGCCGTTGCGCCGGCCGGTATGGAAACGCTTTGGGTGCGTTTTTCAATACCCAGCTGGGCGGCGGCGTCCTGGTTGTTAAGCAGTACGTCCAGTGTCACTTCCGCGGAGCGTTTTTTGTCTGCCAAATTGGTCACTTGGGCCACTAAAGTGCTTTGGTCCCCTTCGCGCCAAAAACGCGGCAGCGCCAGGCGCACCATCAGCTCTTTGCGCGTAACGGTTTGGGCAGTAAAAGAGCCGAAATCCGCATTTTTTGTCAGGGCAAAGCCGATGATATTCCACGCGGTTAAACTTTGCGGCAGGGTGAAAGATATCGTCCCTTTTCCGCCCTGCAGCGGCAGCATAGGGTTAAAGTAGGCCGTTTCCGAAAAGTCCGTGCGCGGGGCTTGCTCTGCCGGGGCGCCGGTGGCGCCTGCTTCTGCGGCGGCCCCCGTATCTGCCGTTGCACCGGCTACGGCAAAGCTTTCTTCTTCCACTACCGCGTCGCGCGCCATCATATCATTTGTCATGGGAGCGGCCGCCAGCATGGCTTTTTGCATGACGGGGCCGCCGCCGCGGGCTGCCGTAGCGTAAGAGAAATAGCGGGGCTGCAAATTAAGCTGCGGCAGTACGGGTGGTGCAAGCCGGTCTGTTTCATCCGTTTGCGATTTTTCATAAAGCATGGTGGAGAATACGGAGAAACCGCTGTCTGCCAAAGAAGCGCCAAAAGAGGCGCAAGGATAGAGCTTTTCTAAAGAGAGCACACTTTGGGCAGAAGAGCTGTAGTAATCCAGCGATTTGTCATACATGCGCACAGACGCCTGCCCCTGCACTGGCGCGCCGGAAGCATTTTGGGCGTGTAAGGTCCAAGACACCTTTTGACCGGGTTTTACTTCGGCAGGTATCTGAGCCGTCAAAGACAGTTCCTTGTTGTCAAAAGGTACATCAATAAAGGTCTGGGCGGTATAGAAGCGGTAATCTCCTGCGCCAAACCAACGCAAATACACTCCGCCGCGCCATTCATTTTGTATGGGCAGAGAATAAATGCCCGCCCCGGGGCCCAAAAGCTCCCGGGTGGCCAGGAAATTGCCGTCATTATATACTTCAATGCGTTTGGCCCCCGTCAAAGCCTGCGCGCCGATAAGTACTTTGGCCTGAGAGCCGGGGAAATAAGCGTCCTGCTGCGCAATAGCCACAGCGGGCAGCTGCAGCGTGGACTGTTTATCCGCCACCAAAAACACCAGTTCTACATCATCTGCGTTTTTGCCCTGCAGTTTCAGTTTATAAATACCTTCGGGCAATGCGTCTATGCGCAGGGAGATGTCTTCCTCTTTTTTGACGGAGAAAGATTGCTTTGACACCCGGCGCAGTTCCTTGTTTTTGGCATAAAGAGTTTCCAAATCCGTTTTGCCAAAGGCAGGCATATCTCCTTCTTCATTTTCAGAGGGGGAGAGTTTGTTTTCCAACTCATAGATTTCCGCCGTGAATTTTCCTGCGGCGGGCTGTCCGTTGACGTCGGTTAATTTTACCTGGGCCAGCGGGCTGGGGGTTTGTGCGTCATAAAAGCCTTTGTCAAAGACCACCTGGAAGAACTGGGCTTTGCGGCTGGCTTTATAGGCGTGCTGGGTTTCAATCACGCGGCCCGAGGCGTCCATAACAGAGGCGTGCACCGTAAACACGCTGGGAAAGCCGTTGTCCTGTCCGGGCGTGGGGGTAAATTTGATTTCAAAATTTCCATTTTTGTCCGTAGCCGTTTGTCCTTCGGCTACAAATTCATTGCCGGTGGGGAAATTGCCGCTGCGCCACCACCAAAATGGCGGGCGGAAATAGGTGCGGTGCACGCTGTAGGTGACGGTGGCTTTTTCCAGCGGAGCGCCAAAATAATACTGGGCGTTCCCGCGGACAGTGGCCTCTTTGTCATACTGCAGCTGAGCCGCGTCTGAGAGCGTGATTTGGTATTGCGGGCGTTTGTATTCCTCTACGCGGAAGTTGGCGTACCCGCGGATATTTTTACCGGCGGATTTATAGCTCATTTCCGCGGTGTAATATCCCAGCAGGCCGGTATCGGGCAAAGTAAAAGAATCCTGCGCCGTGCCGTATGCGTTAAGGGTTAATGTGCTTTCGTGCACTTTGTCATAATTGGCGTCGCGCACGATGAGGGAAACGGCAGAGCCCTGTGGCATGGTTTGCAGACCGCGGCCCGTCTTTTCAAATCCGTATACAGCCAGCTGCACTTTTTGGCCGGGGCGGTAGATGGCGCGGTCCGTTTCGGCATAGAGGGAGAACGGAGAGGCCGCATAATAATTGAAATACAGCGCAGAAGACATAAAGGCCGTGCTGTCGTCTTTGACGGCTTTAGGCGAAATAAAATAGCTGTTGGACTTATTTGTATTTACTTGGATTTTGCGCTGCAGCGTCAGCAAGCCGTTTTCATTGGTCTGTCCGTTTTCTGTATTTCCTTTCCAGTCCGTATAATAGGTAACCGCTGCCCCGGGCACGGGCTCCCCGGTTTTTAAATTCAAAGTATAAATGCGAAATACATTGGGGGTAAAGGTTTTGTTCTGCCGGGTATAATAATCGGCGGGGTTTCCCTCAATAGCGGCAGAAGCAAACAAAGCCAGATCCGTATTATTGAGGACCAGCGCCTGCAGGGGGGCTTGCTGCGGGTTGAAATTTTTATCATATGACAAGACCGCCACATAAAAGCCGCGTTTGTTTAAGGCAGGCAGTTTCATGTCGGCCTTTTTAAAGGCGTGGGGCTTGTCGTAACTCAGCGCCGTATCCGCTTCCGCTACTGCGGTGCGCTGTAAAATTTCCGGTATTTGGCTGGCCGGCACGGACGTTAAATAACGCCAGGAATTAATGGTGCCCTGGTGCTCGGCTTTATACCATTTGCGCAGGTCGGCTTCGCTGGCGGAATAAATGCGCACATAGGCGTGGTCTATGTTGCGGGCGGTAAAAGAAATTTTTCCTTCCGCCAGGTTTTGGCTGGAAGCAAGCGGCTGGACAGACAAAGACGGCTCCCGTATGCCCCGGGCAAAATCGGCGCAGGCCTGGCCGTAATAGCCGCTGCCAGAGAGTTCGGCCGCATAGTCACATACGGCAACGGCCTGGGCATATTCTTCGGCTTGGTTTAACAAATAAGCCGCCTGCAATGCGGCGTACGCTTTGCCGTATTGCGCACTGGAAGAGAGCAGGGCCTGGCTGATTTTAGCCAGAAAGCCTTTTTCTTCTTTGGAATACCCCGACAAATCCTGCAGCAATTGGGCCGCCTGCAACGTCTGTTTGTCTTTGTTTTCAAAACTGAACAAATGCGGATATTCAAAGGGCAGATACAGACGCTGCGCCTGCCAAATAATACGGGCGTTGGCGCGGCCTTTGCCTCCTAATTTGGCGGCGTCTGCCAAGAGAGAGACGGCTTTTTGTGCGTCGTTTTTGGCCTGGGAGGGGCTCTTGTAGTCTGCTGTTAACACGTCTGCGGCGCGCAGCGGGACGGCCGCCGGGGAGGCCAGCAACCGCTCTTTCCATTGCAGCACCACAAAATCAAACAGCGTGGGAATGGCTTTTTGATCTGTATCTTGTAGATTTAAAATAAGGGTCTCTTTCTCAATGGGCGCGTTTAATAAGAAGCTGCGCAAATCCCACAGCTGTTCATAGCTTTGGTCTATTTTTTCGTTCCATTGGGCTTTGCTTAATTGGGGAAGGGAAGGGTCTTCCATGTCGGAAGAGGGCAAAACGGGAGCATATATTTCGCTGACGCGCTGGGCCGTCTGCGCCCGGTAGAGCAAAAAGCGCGCTTTCCAAAGCGGGTTTTTAGGCAAATCAAACGTAAAGGCGCTTTCCGCGGCGGCCTGATATTTGCCCTGCATATATTGGCTGGCAATCAGCCGAAGCTGCACTTCATACAAGTTGTCGCCTTTGGCGGTTTTCAGCTCCTGCTGGTAGTATTGCTGGGCTTCTGCAAAATGGCCGTTTTCATAAGCGGCGTCTGCGGCTTGGCGGTTTTGCGCCCAGAGGCTTAGCGGCAGCAGACACAAGACCAGTAAGATGATTTTTTTCATAGCTCCTCCCTTTCCCTTTAAGGCAGAAAAATCTCTTTTCGCCGGCGGCGCATAAGAGATTTTTCCGTTTTTCAAATGTTTAGGCGTGTGCGCGTTTACATCTTTTCCGGTGCGCTGACACCCAAAAATTCCAATCCTTTTTTAATCCGTTCCGCCACCCGCTGGCAGATAAACAGGCGCGAGCGCGTTTGCGGCAGGTTGTTTTCATCAATGACGCGGCACGTGTCATAGAAAGAATGGAACAATCCTGCCAGCTCTGTCAGATAGGTGGTCAAATGATGCGGGCTCATGTCGCGCAGGCAGTTTTGCAGTACGGGCTTGAACCACACCAGTTTGAGCAGCAAGGCGCGTTCCTGCGGAGCCAGCGGAGTGATAATATCCTCCGGCGTAAGTCCTTTTTCTGCGGCGGCCGCAAAAATGGAATGGATACGCGCGTGTACGTATTGCACATAATAAACCGGGTTTTCGTTGGATTGTTTTTTAGCCAGTTCAATGTCAAAGGTCATCTGCGCATTGGGCGTGCGGCTGGAGAAGAAAAAGCGGCAGGCGTCTGCGCCGACTTCGTCCACCAGTTCCCGCAGTGTGATGAATTTGCCGGCACGTTTGGACATTTTGACCTGCTCGCCGTTATCTAACAAATGCACCAGCTGGTGAATAATGGGTACAAAAGATTTTTCTTCTTTGCCCAGGGCATGTACCGCCGCTTTCATGCGGGGGACATAGCCGTGGTGGTCCGCTCCTAAAATGTCCACCAGCGTGCTGTAGCCGCGGTCGTATTTATTTTTATGGTAGGCAATGTCTGCCAAGAAATAGGTAGGCCGCCCGTCGGTGCGCACCAAGACGCGGTCTTTGTCGTCTTTGGCTTCTTTGTCTTTGGTGGAGCCGAACCAAACAGCGTCGTCTTTTTTATAGGCGTAGCCGTTGTCTTCCAAATTTTTCAGTGCCGCCTCCACCGCGCCTTGCTGGTGAAGCTCCGACTCGCGGAACCAGCGGGTGAACTGCACGCGGAAAGCTTCCATGTCGTCCTGCTGGGTTTTAATCAGGTACTCCATGGCCCACTTGCCATAATCTTTTTCCTGCAAATCTTTGGGCGCTTTTTTGGCCATCTCAATCAGGTAAGAGCCGTGGTAGCCGTTCTCCGGCGGTTCTTTGCCCTCAATGCGGGCTTTTAAAGATTCGGCGAGCAGCTGGGCTTGGTTGCCGGCGTCGTTGACATAGTATTCGCTGTCACACAAATAGCCCAACGCGCGATGAATGCGCACCAAGCTGTCCCCCAGCGCCGCGCCGCGGCCGGAAGCCACATGCAGCGGGCCGGTGGGGTTAGCGGATACAAATTCAATCAAAATTTTGTTTTTGGCTCCGTAGCCATGGCTGTTTTCTTTAATGCGGCGGTCTTTGGCGGCGGCAATAATAAAGGCCTCTTCCAGCCGGATATTGATAAACCCGGGCGCAGCTACTGTGGCGTCTTCCACGCCGTTGACTTCTCGCAGAAGCACGACGGCCTGTTTGGCGATTTCCATCGGGTTTTTATGCAGCACTTTGGCAGCAGCCATAGCCCAGTTTAAAGACAGGTCTGCCCCGGTGTGTTCCGGCGCGGGGGAAAATTCCACCGCCGGTAAGGCCGCGCTGGCAAAAACGGGCGCGCTGGAGAGTTTGAGTTCAATTTCTTTTTTCAAATGGTCAAACATGGTTTACTTGGCACCTTTTTTAGTAGATTTCTTCGTCGCTTTGGCGGTCTTTTTGGGTGCCGCTTTTTTGGCGGAAGTTTTGGTTGTTTTTTTAGCCGCCGCTTTGGTTGCGGCCTTTTTTGCGGCGGGTTTTTTGGCTGTTTTTTTAGCGGCAGATTTTGGTGCCGCTTTTTTCGGCGTAGTTTTTTTAGAAGCGGTTTTCTTGGCGGCGAGTTTTTTGGCCGCTTTGGGTTTTTTGTAATTTAAGAGCGTGCCGAAGCTGAAGATTTTGTCCAGCGCATAAAAATCGCGGGCTTCCTGGGTCATGATATGCACCAAAAAGGAGCCGTAGTCGGACACGCGCCAAATCATGCTTTCGCCGCCGTCGCGGTTTGATTTGTAAACGCCTATTTTTTTGAGCTGGGTGCTGATTTCATCTTCCACCGCTTCCATATGCGGTTTAGATGTAACGGTGGCCAGCACGATATAGTCACACAGCGAAGAAAGTCCGTTTAAATCTATTACTTTAATATTTTCGGCCTTTTTTTCATCTGCGTAGCGGGCCGCCAAAAAGGCAATTTCTTTTTTTTCCATAAGCACCTCTTCTCAAATATATATATCAGCATAGCATTTTTTATGCAATTTTTACTATATGAGCGCGGAGCAGAGGGCGGCGGAATTTTATATACTGGTTTTATGCTTTCCATTATACCTACCCCGTTGGGGAACTTGCAGGATATTACGCTGCGCGCGCTGGAAACGCTGAAAAGCGTGGATTTTGTGTTGTGTGAAGACACCCGCCGCACCCAGATTTTGCTGACGCATTTTGGCATATCCAAGCCGACGGTGCGTTACAATGAAAACGACGACGCTTCCGTGCGCCGTTGTTTAGAACTTTTAAAACAGGGCAAACAGTGCGCCTTGGTATCGGACTGCGGCACCCCCTGTATTTCAGACCCGGGGTGGAAGCTGGTCAAAGCCGCCGCCGCCGAGGGCCTGCCGATTACTTCACTGCCCGGGCCCAGCGCCGCGGCCTGTGCGTTGGCGGGGGCGGGGTTTACCGGGGGGGCGTTTACCTTTTTGGGTTTTCTGCCGCGCAAAAGCGGCAAAGCCGCCAAATTGCTTAGCGCCGCTTACGGGCAAGAACACCCGGTCATTGTATATGAGTCGCCGTTTCGCGTCATTAAACTGCTGCAGTTAATTGCGCAGACGCTGGGGCCTGATACGCCGGTGGTGGCGGCGCGCGAAATATCCAAAGTATATGAGGAGTGGCTGCGCGGTACGACGGCGTCTGTGGCGGCGGATTTGGAAAAGCGCAAAAAGGTGCAAGGCGAATTTGTCATCGTGATTGGCTTGCCGGAGTATAAGGAAGAAGAACATGAAGAGCCGGGTTTTCCCTATTAATGAAATGACGCCGCAGCAGCTGGCGCAAGCGGCTGCGCTGATAGACGGCGGCGCTGTAGTGGTCTATCCCACCGATACGGTGTATGGCATAGGCGCCAATGCCTTTGATGAAAAAGCCATTGAACGGATTTATGAAATAAAACAGCGGCCCGCTTCTGCTGCCCTGCAAATTTTGGTGGGCACAACCGCGCAGGCGCGGCAGATTGTGCAGTGGAGTGAGGACGCAGAAAAACTGGCCCAAGCTTTCTGGCCCGGCGCGCTGACCATGATTTTGCGCCCCAATGAAAAAGGAACCCCGTTGCGGCGCGGATTTGAAGGGCTTGGTTTGCGCGTGCCGGCTTATGCGGCCTTGGCGCGGCTGCTGGAGAAGTTACAAAATCCGCTGGCGTCCACCAGCGCCAATTTGCACGGGCGGCCCGTGTTTACCAATGAACGGGAGCTGGAAGAATTTTTTGACGGGAAGGCGGACCTAATTTTAACGGGCGGCACGCTGGGGGCCAGTGCGTCGTCAGTGATTGACCTGACGGGTCCGCAGCCCCGGTTGCTGCGTGAGCAGGCCTTAAGCCGGGAGCAATTAGAAAAAATCTTGGCAAAGCCTATAAAATAGTTATAATACCTGTATGCTTATCATAGAATATATCAGACAGCTTAGTTACCCTATTTATTATACGGTGTTAACCGCGGCGCTTTTGCTATTGACTTTTTGGATAGCGCGGCGTTTTGCCATGCGCAAAATGAAGCGTGTGGTCATGAAAGCCGAGCACAATTATCAGCAGCAAATCGCGGCCTTGCAGATGCAGCTTTCCGGCAAAGTAAGTATGCTGGAAAGCATGGTGGAAAAGCTGAAACTTTCCAACCAAGAGCTCAACCGCTTAAGCGAAATCCGCTCCAAATTTATGTCTATTGTGGCGCACGATTTGCGCCAACCGCTGACGTCTATTCAGGGTTTTACTTCGGTGCTGATGATGGACAGCCCCCAAGGCGGCGGCAACAATGAGCAAATGGCCCTTAACAACATTTTAAAAGCAACCGACAACATGAACCAGCTGATGGCGGATTTGATGGATATTTCTATGATAGAGTCGGGCAAGTTTAAGATGGATTTTAAAAATTTCAATTTCAACCAGCTGCTTAATGACGTGTTTACCCTGCAGCAGGTAAACGCACAAAAGAAAGGCATTTTTTTGACCAAATATGAATATCCCACAGATGTTACCATTTATGCGGACCGCTTCCGCATTTCCCAAGTACTCAATAATCTGCTGGGTAATGCCATTAAGTTTTCGCCCCAGGGCGGCCGCATTGAAATACGCTACTTTGTGCAGAACGGTTGGCTGGTGTGTTATGTGGACGATGAAGGCCCGGGTATCGCGTATGATGAACAGGGTAAAATATTTCAAAAGTTTCACCAATCAGACAAAGACCGTTCCGGCCGCAAACAAGGCTGGGGGCTGGGGCTGTCTATTGCGCAGGAAATCGTCAACGCTCATAATGGCGAAATCGGCGTAGAAAGCCCGGGGCTGGGGCATGGGGCTTTGTTCTGGTTCCGTATTCCGATGGAGCCGGCTTCTTACAGCGCGTAAAGGGCAAGCTTGCACGCCCGTCGGTGAAAGAAAAGAGCCGCTTGTGTCTAGGTAGGGAAGTAAAATTTGCGTCGTAGGAAAACACCCGCTTGTTTTTTAAGCGGGTGTTTTTATAAATTTTCCGTGCAGTAAATCCCGGACGTAACTTTGGGGACTGAAAAGGGCCCTGCCATAAAAGACCAAACTCATCCATAAGGAGTTTGGCAGCGGACGAAATAGAGCGAAGTGAAAGTGTTGAAATAAAAAACCCCCGGGGTAAGCCCGGGGTATTTCGTTTTAAGCTGTTTTTAGGTAAGCGGGAAAAGCAAAAGTACAAACTGTTATTTTTCTTGGGGAAGCTGCAGCAACAGTTTAAGCAAACTTTCATAAAAGCGGTTGATGCTTTCATTTTTTGCCACCAAGTTGTTGGCAATAAAGGCAAAAGCCACCAGTTGGCCGCGGCGGTCTTTGGCATAGCCGGCCTGGGCTTTTACGCCGTCAATGGTGCCGCCTTTGACATGAATATCCTGCGTGCGTTTGAACGGACGCAAAAAATAGCGCAGCAACAGTAAGTCGCCGCGGTCGTCCGGGGTGGCCAAGGACTCATAGTAGTACTTAAAGTACGGGCGTTTAGCCATTAACAGTAATACGTCCACTAAGGTTTGGGTGGTAATTTGATTGTCGCGCGAGAGGCCGCTGCCGTCATAGAGTAAAACATTTTCCGTGGAAATGCCGTTTTTCTGCAAGAAAGCGTATAGTTGGTTTATGCCTTCGGCTATACTGCCGCTGCGTCCGGCTTGCACCGCCAGCATGCGCAGCAGCATTTCCGCATAGAAATTAAAACTGCGTTTGTTGACAATATAAATAATGTCTTTAAGCAGTGGGGAGCGGTGCGTAAACAGCAGGTGCATATTCGTATAATCAGGTGCCGTTTCCAGAGAAATAGCTCCGCCTTCCACCACTACGCCGTCCTCTTCCAGCTGTTGCAACAGCATATCCGCCAGCAGCTGCGGGGCATCGGGCAGAGCTGCTTTAATGCGCTGCCCCTGCAAATGGCTGGTGGGTACCGTGCCGTAAATCTCTATATCGTATTGGCCCGGGGCGGCATATACGTAGGCGTTGTCGCGCTGGTCTGTGGCGCTGGCGGTAACGAAAGAGCGGATTTTTAATCCCTCTATTTCAGGCCAAACGGATTGCACTGCAACGGGGGCCCTGTCTTGGGATTGGGGGGTAAAGGTAATTTCAAAAGAGTTGTCATTAAAAGCCAAAGCCGTAGCCGGCGCGGCAAAATAATTGCCCATATTTTGCCAGTTGGTTTTGTCTGGCAAAGACGGGCCGGAGAATAGGGAACTGTCCGTATAAATATGACCAGTTATTTTTTTTATTCCTCGTGCGCGGATTTGCCGGCTCCAGTTTTTAAGCAGATCAGGTGCTGAGAGACTGCCTGTTACCCGCGCAGAGCCCAGGGTCGGGTCTCCGCCGCCGCGTATATAAAGACTACCCTTCAGGACACCGTCTTTATCCGGCAATGCGTCTGCATAAACTGGGGTTTCAAAACAATGCATGGGGCCAAAAGCGTCCAAAGCCGCCGCCGAAGTGAGCAGCTTCAGTGTAGAAGCAGGCGCCAGACGCAGCTGCGGCTGTATAGAAAAGATGGATTCCCCTTCTGCATATTGGGCCACCGCCGCCCAAGAAGCGCCTTGCAAAACCGGGCGGTCTGCTAGAGCCTGCACTTGGTCGCTCAACTCTGCCGCCAGCGGCAGCGTGTATAGCAGTAAGGATAATGTAAGCGGAAGAAAACGCATATAATTAAGAATACCAAACTTTCCAGCGGCAAAGAAAGAGCCGGGAAATGCTACAATAAGGCCAAAGGAGAAGATATGCTTATTATTCCAGAAAAGAAAAATATCGCTTTAGTGGCCCATGACAATAAGAAAAAAGATTTAATGGAGTGGGCGTCTTATAACAAAGGCTCTTTAATACAGCATCATTTATTTGCCACGGGCACGACGGGGGCTTTGCTTTCTGGTGTGCTGGGCTGCCCGGTGCATTGTTTTAACAGCGGTCCGTTTGGGGGGGACCAGCAAATCGGCGCGGCTATTTCAGAAGGCAAAATCCATGTGCTGATTTTCTTCTGGGATCCGCTTAACCAGCTGCCTCACGACCCGGATATTAAGGCGCTGCTGCGTTTGGCGGCGGTGTGGAATATACCGGTGGCGTGTAACCGCGCTACGGCGGACTTTTTGATTTCCTCGCCTCTTTTTTCACAGGAATATAAAAAAGTGCTTCCGGACTACAGCCCCTATTTAAACCGGTTTAAAAAAGACAAGCCCAGTTAATAACTAAACACCCCGCCGATAAGCGGGGTGTTTGGTTAAAGGGATTAATCAGAACCAGGGGTACCATTTGTCCCGGTCGCGTATATTAATAATTAAGGAAGCCACTAACAGGTCGCGTGCAGAAAGTGCCTGGGGCTTGTCCATATTACAGCTAAAGCGGTTAAATGCAGTGTGGCTGTTTTCTATCACGCCGGTGCTTTCCATTGGGCCCTCAATGGTATAGCTGGCGCGCAGCAGGCCCCACAAATGTCCGGTAAATTTGCGCATAATAGCGCGGGCGGGGCTGTTTTCGGTAATGTGAGCCAGCACATGGCGTTGCTTGTCCAAGAGCTGCCATTTGCGCAGGAAAGAGAAGCGTTTGCGCTCCATCAGCAGCATTTCTTTTGACTTTACAAAATAGGCCACATAGCATTCTTTTTTCAGTCCAAATCCACGTTGCATAACATAGACGGCCTTGTGCCCTTTAGCGTCATAGAGGGCAAACTGGCGCAACACCAGCTGCGACCATAAAAGCCCGCAGATAAAGACCACAAATCCCAGCGGAATAATCAAGGAAACGGCGGAATAAACCGTATTATATGTAAACGCGCTTAAATGAATAATGCGTGTGCTTTCCAACAGCCCCGTAAAAGCCATCACCAGCACTGCCGCCACAATCAGTATCAGGCCGCCAAAAAGAAACAAACTGTCCCAGCGGGCGGACAAAGAAATTAATACATTGCCTTGGTTGTCGCGTGCCCGGTGAATTAAAGAAGGCGTCCCGTACAGACGGCGGAAAGCGATGGGATAAGGCGAATGGGGGTTAACCTGCTGAGAGGGGGCTTCTTTTTTGATAAACAAGCGGGAAATCAAAGCCCCGGCCTGAACAAACAAGTACAAAAATAACAGAAGGATAATCGCGTCAAAGCCGTGTCCTAACTGTTGAATATAGGGCGGCATGTTGCGCGTAACCAGCGTGTGCGGGCGTTTAGTCTTGGCGGCGGATTTAGTTTGCGCTGTTTGTACTTGTTCGGCGGGTTCTATTTCTACGGGCTGGAGAGGTTTCTCCGTGACCAGCATTTCCTGGGAAACGGCGGGAATGGCTTCTATATCATAGGCGCGCGTATCAGAGAGGTCCATTTCCAAAACAGGGGGTTGCTGGGGCAGCACGCTTTGGGCCGGAGAAATTAAAGAAAACAGCAAATCCGTCTGCGCATAAGAGAGGTCTTTGGCCAATACGGAATAGCCTTGCCCGCCAATAAGGAAGTACCCGGAGCTAAAGTCGTTTTTAGAAGTAAAAAAGCTGATGTAAAAGAAAGGCTCGCCGGTGGAGAAATCAATGCGTTTAATTTCTTCTCCGGTATAGGTGTTGCCCACCACCTGCATTTTTTTATTTTTTACGTCCACCAGGTCCGCTTGCGTTTTTTGTTCAATACAGGCTTCTGTCTTGCACTCCGGGACGGATTTGATGTCTATGCGGGAGGCACCCTTTACTACAGAGAGCACAGCCCCGGCCGCCGGTTTCTGGGCCAAAGCCCAGCCGGAAGGCAGGTCTATGGTAAACCGGCCGTCCTTAGACGTAAAAACTGCCGCCTGTAACACGCTGGCGCAGCATAGCAGCAAAGCAATGAGAAGCTGTTTCATATCTAGGCCCATTTAAGGGGACACAATATAGTCTATTATATATAATTTCCTCTGCAAAACACGCAAGAGTCCGCAAAAACGGAGGGTTTTGATGGTGTTGGAAAAAATAGAACAATCGCCTTATAATTCTATTTCGCGCGCCCGCGTTGCTACGCCGGGGGAAAAAGTGTTATCATATAATAATACAGAAAGGAGCTAAAACTTATGACGTTACAACAAAGAGTTTTGGAAAAAACAACGGCACTCAAACAGCTCATGAAGCAAGAGGGGCTGGACGGACTGGTTATTACAAACAATATAGACCAGTTCTATATTTTAGATTTTTATTTTTACCCTGCGGAAACCGTTCTTTTGATATATGAGGGCGGACTGGTGTGTTTTACGCGCCAACTGTATGAAGCTCCTTTGAAAAAAATGTTTCCGTTTATGCAAGTCATCGGACAAGATAAAGAGCGCACGGCGGCGGTGGTGGCTGAAGCGGCCCGTTTGGGCTTAAAGCGGGTAGGCTTTGACGCTGAAAAAGAGAATTACATGGCGGGCAGCCTTTTTAAAGCTTCCGGGTTTGTAGAGACGGGCAGTCATGTGTCGCTTTTGCGCCAGACCAAAGATGAGCATGAGATTGCTGTCTTGCGTGACAGTTGCCGCATCGCTTATGAAACATATGAATATATTAAACCGCTTTTAAAAACGGGAGTGAGCGAATTTGAAGTGGCCGCTGAGATGGAAAAATTTATGCGCATGAAAGGTGCTTCCGCTACATCTTTCTTAACCATTATCGCTTTTGGTGAAAATACGGCCAACCCGCACCATGAAACGTCCCACCGCAAACTCAAAGACAATGAGGCGGTGTTGATGGATTTTGGCTGTATTTACAATGGCTATTGCTCCGATATTACCCGCAGCTGGTGGCATGGGGATAAAGAACCGGAAGAGTATACTAAGATTTGGCATATTGTAGACAAAGCCCGCCAAAGCGGTATCGCGGCGGAAAAACCCGGCGTAGCAGCGCAAAAAGTGGACGCCACCGCCCGCGGCATTATTACTGACGCTGGATACGGCGAATATTTTACCCATCGCTTGGGGCATGGCGTAGGTATGGAAATACATGAAGAGCCTTGCAATGACCAAACTACCACAGCTATTCTTAAAAAAGGCAATGTCATTACGGTAGAACCGGGCATTTATTTGCCGGGCAAGTTTGGCGTGCGGTTGGAAGACACCACCGTCATTACCGACACAGGAGCCGATATTTTAACCCGGAAATAAATTATGAAAGACCTAAGCTGCCAACGCTTAAAAGATTTCCAAAAATTTCTAAAAAACGCTCAGTTAGACGGATATCTGTGTCTGAGCGCTTTGGAGCTGCGCTACTTTTCAGGCATTGAACTTGACGCAGAAGAAGCCGTTTTTCTGCTAACCCCGCACAAAGCTTATTGCCTGACTAAGAAAATGATTGTGCCCAAAATGGCGCCGGCAACCCGTTTTTTTACAGTGCAGGCGGTGCAGGGCGACATGCTGGCGGCGGCTTTGGAACTGGCTGTAAAAAATAAATTAACCCGCCTGGCTTTTGATCCGCAGACGGCGGATTTTGCCCGAGGGGAGCAATTAGCCCGCGCCGGATTGTGCCGTTTAGAAGGCGGTGTGGCGGAAATGCGCAAAGTAAAATATGAAGACGAAACCGCTTTAATTAAAAAAGCCTGCCGCATTGCCGCAGAGGCTTTTGAAGAGGTAAAACCCCAAATCAAAACCGGTGTGAGTGAAGAGGACGTGCGCGTCATGATGGCTCTGGCCATGATTAAACGCGGGGCAGACAGCGTGCCTTTTAACATTGTTTGTTTTGGGGAGAACTGCGCAGACTGCCACCATACCCCTTCGGATAAACGCAAATTAAAAAAGAATGATGCTGTGTTAATGGATTTTGGTTGTTTTTATAAAGGCTATTGCTCTGACATTACCCGCAGCTGGTGGCATGGGGACAAAGAGCCTGCTGAGTACAATAAAATCTGGCATATTGTTGCTATGGCTAAAGAAGCCGCCGCCGGTTTGTTACGCGCCGGCTTGCCTGTGGCCCAGGTGGACAAAGCGGCCCGTGATGTAATAGAAGACGCCGGATATGGTCCGTATTATATTCATACGACGGGTCATGCCATCGGACTGGAAGTGCATGAAGCTCCCATTGAGCGTGCCGGCGCGGTGGGAGAGCTGGAAGAAAATTATGTAGTGACTGTAGAGCCGGGCATTTATTTGCCAGGCAAATTCGGTGTGCGCTTAGAAGACAGCTATTTGGTTACCAAAACCGGCAGTAAAAATTTGACGAAAAATTAACGGGCTTGCCGCAAGGCCGCCCGCAAAGAGGTACAAGTTATGATCAACACCACCCAGTTCCACGACGGACTGATTTTTGAAGATGAGAATGGACAGATTGTAGAAATCATAGAGTTCCAACATCACCGCAAAAGCCAGGCCCGCGCCGTGGTACGCGTAAAATTGCGCAACATTCACACCGGTTCTTTGATTGAAACGGCCTACCGGCCCGAAGATAAATTTAAAGAAGTGGAAGTGGAAAAACGCCCGTTTACCTATCTGTATGATGAGGGCGACATGGCTGTGTTTATGAACAGCGAGAACTATGAGCAAGTATCTGTGCCCATAGAAAAGCTCAAAGACCAGAAAAAATATTTGAAAGATAATATGGAAACGACGGGCATTTATATTAACGGTCAGCTGCTCAATATGGAGCTGCCCATTAAAGTACCCCTCACCATTGCCTCCACCGTGCCGGGCGTAAAAGGCGATACGGTGGCCAATATGACCAAAATGGCCACGTTGGAAACAGGTGCGGAAATCAAAGTGCCGCTTTTTATTAATGAAGGCGACAAAATTTTGGTGGACACCCGCACCGGCTCTTACGTAGAACGCGTGGTGGAGCCTAAATAATGTTTTGGTTAAAGCGCATGCTGGCGCTGGGAAGTTTGCTGTGTGCGGTGCCGGCGTGCGCTTTTACTTTTTCCTACGGGAATTTGTTTGATGTAAAAGATGTGAAAAACGAAGGAGGCGTGTTGCAGTTGCCTCTTTCGGGCGGGAAATATAAAAACGTCAAAATATTGGAAAAAGACGTATATGATTTCCTGCTGCAATGCAAAACAGATTGCCGCTATCCGGCAGAAAGCACGCAATTTGTTTCCGTTGATTACCGCCAAGCGTTTACTAATGAGCGCATGCTGATAGCAGACGTGGATTTTAATAATGAAGTAACGCTGACGTTTCTGGTGTTTAAAAACAAAGACAGTTTTTCTGTCAAGGCGCCCCAAGAAGCGGTTTTTAAAGACAAGAAGCTGCAAAAACAGGTCAAAAAATATTTAATCCGTTTGGCAGAGAAAAATTTATGAAATGTGTATTAGACGACGGTGCGGTATTAGCGCAGGAAGTGGAGCCGGCTTTTAGCTTTTTTAAAAGGCTTAAAGGGCTGATGTTTCGGGCTTCTTTGGCGCAGGGGCATGCTCTGCTGTTGGCGCCTTGTCCGCAGATACACACTTGTTTTATGCGTTTTAACATAGATGTAGTTTTCTTGGCGGAAGACGGCACCGTTTTATATGTGAAAGAAAATATGAAGCCTTGGCGTATAAGTCCCTTTGTGCCGCATGCCGTACAGACGCTGGAACTGCCGGGAGGCGCTCTGAACGGCCGGGTGCGAGAAGGTCAGCGGGTGGATTTTAAATAAAATGACTTGCGCCGTAACCGGGAACGGGGTATACTGAATATAAGAGGACAGACATGAAAAAACTATTTTTTACATTTTTAGCCGTTGCGTCTTTGAGCCTGCCGGGGCAGGCGCGTAACATTTGGGACGATTTTTCCGCCAATGTGTCACAGGATAATGTGCGGGCGTTTACCAAAGATTTGGGCGGTCTTATCGGCTCGGGCACTTATACCACCGGCCGGGTGTTGGGCTGGGGGGGCTTTCAAATCGGTCCGCGCGGCACGATGATTTTTAAAATGAGCAAAGGCAAAAACGACACCACACACACTGCTTTGGGTGAGCGCGATGAAGTGGGGGAAGTGTTTTATCCGTGGCTGCAGGCCGATATTGGCATGCCGTTTCGCTTAGACGGTTTTATCCGCGCCAGCAGTTATCAGGGTATGACGATTGCCGGCGGTGGTTTGCGCTGGGGTATTACGCGGCCTAATGAAATGTTGGGCTCCTTTCAGCCCATGTTGGTCATTTCGGGCCACAGCGCCAGCGCGCGGGACTTTTCCGCCACGCACTATAACGCCAGCCTGGTACTGTCTATGAAGTTTAAATATTTTGTGCCGTATATTGGCGGCGGGGTGGATTATACCACTCTGCATATTAATCAAGCGGCCAACGCCCCAGAACTGGAAGGCACCAACGAATATGCGGCTACGGCGCGCGCTACCGTGGGTTTTAACTTCAAGCTTCCCGCCTATTTGGATTTGAGTTTAGCGGCTAACTATGCTTATTATGGCTTAGGGGCGGAAGCTTCTCTCTCTTTGCGTTTCTGAGAAAGTTCTAAATGCTTAGCTATAAATAGGTCTAGATTGTATCTGTATCTAGGTCCTTTGGCTCTTGGCATACAAAGACAAAAATTTTATCTTATCAATAAGGAACCTAAGGAAAAAAGGAACCTAAGGAAAAAAGGAGCAATATATGAAAAAACTTATTCTGTTTGCCATAATGGGGCTGTTCTGTATCCCCTCTGTTAAGGCGGTATCTGTTGAACAAGTGTCTGCCGCTTTGGAAAAGGCGGATGTAAAGGCCCGGCTAGTGTCGGAAGAAAAATACAAAGGCTTTAACCCTCATCTGACCAAGGAGCAGCAAGACGCCGTGCCGGCACTAGTGAAAGGGGTGTTGCAACGTATGCAAGATGCCGGATATGAATCTTTGACAGAGGCCGATATAACGACGGCTTTGCAATTACATTTTGAAACGCTTAATTTCTTATCCGGGCACTACACCAGCCATGATATGGAAGTGTATACCGGCAAAAAAATTGCCGCAACGGACGGCGATTTGCACCAACACGCCATTATATATGCTTTAAGTAAAATAATGCCTCCGCAAGCCCGTCCGGCTGATTATGCAGATATGAAATTTGCCCCTGTGTCCGACTGGAAAGACTTTCATTACCTGTGCCAAGAATATATGCAGAGCAGCTATTTGTTGCTTACGCGTATGCAGGATTGCCCGTGGGAAGAGTTAAAAGAAGTCATGTGCAATATTATGTAAATTTATTGGCTCTCAAAAACCCCGCGCCTATTTATTAAGCGCGGGGTTTTTTATTGCGTTGCATTTAGAAGAGGTAAAAAATAATGACCAAGACCGTCTGGTTTCCCTTTAGTTAGGTCCGGGCCTATTATGCTTGGCACATAAATAGCAAACAGAGAGAAAAGCGTTCTTCAGCCCGCTTGTGCTATGTTAATAAAAAACCCCCGCTTAAGCGGGGGGCTGGGAAAAGCGTTTTATTTGCCGGCGGCAGCTTGCAAAGCCTTTACTTTGTCTGTAGCTTCCCAAGGCAGCTCTTTGCGTCCAAAGTGCCCATAGGCTGCCGTTTGCAGATAGATGGGGTTGCGCAGTTTAAACTGCTCAATAATGCCGCGCGGCGTAAGCGGAAACACTTTGCGTGCAATTTGCGCCAGTTTTTCGTCGGGTATTTTACCCGTGCCGTCCGTATCTACATAAAAGCCCACGGGCTCCTCTCTGCCAATAGCATAGGCAATTTGCACCGTGCATTCTTTGGCCAGCTTGGCCGCCACGATATTTTTGGCGATGTAGCGTGCCATATACGCGGCGGAGCGGTCCACTTTGGTGGGGTCCTTGCCGGAGAAAGCGCCGCCGCCGTGCGGGCAGCGTCCGCCGTAGGTGTCCACAATGATTTTGCGGCCGGTCATGCCGGTGTCACTTTGCGGCCCGCCGATGACAAATTTGCCGGTGGGGTTAATTAAAATTTTAGTGTCTTTATCCATCCATTTTTTAATGGCGGGGATAATGGTTACGGCTTCAATTTCTTTTTTGGATTTGTCGGTAATTTTATTGCCGGAGCGGTCCAAAATATCCTCCGTGTGCTGGGTAGACACCACCACTGTGTCCACACGCACCGGCTCGCCGTCTTGGTATTCCACCGTTACTTGGCTTTTGGCGTCGGGGCCGATGTAAGGCAGGGTTTTGTTTTTGCGCGCCCGTTCCAGATTTTTCAAAATGTCATTAGCCAGCACCAGCGGCAGCGGCATATATTCCATCGTTTCATCTACGGCATAGCCGACCATGAGGCCCTGGTCCCCGGCGCCGCCCACATCTACGCCCTGGCTGATGTCGGGTGATTGTTTTCCAATTACGTTAACCACGGCGCAGGTGTCTGCGTTAAAGCCGTATTTGGCGTCGGTATAGCCGATGTCTTTAAGCAGGCCGCGCACCAAGTGCTCCACGTCCACCCAGGTTTTGGTGGTGATTTCTCCACCCACTACCACCAGGCCGCGGGTAATGTAAGTTTCGCAGGCCACGCGGGCGGTGCGGTCTTTTTTTAAAATCTCGTCTAGAATTAAATCAGAAATCTGGTCGCAGATTTTGTCGGGGTGTCCTTTGGAGACGGACTCCGAAGTAAAAAAACATTTGCCTTGTTTAATCATATATCGCTCCTGAAAAGGTCCGCAGGCGGGCAATTTATTATAATACCTATTATACTATTTAAGGAGCTCGCTTCGTGTTGACCAAACTGATTTCGTGGAATGTAAACGGCCTGCGCGCCGTGGAAAAAAAGGGATTTGCCGATTTCTTGCAGACGTGCGGGGCCGATATTTTGGCCTTGCAGGAAACCAAAGCTTTGCCGGAGCAGCTTTCCCAGGCGCTGCGCGCGCCGCAGGGCTGGCACAGCTATTTTTGCTCCGCCGAGCGCAAAGGCTATAGCGGCGTGGCGGTCTACAGCCGCCGGGAGCCTTTGCACGTGGAATATGGGCTCGGCTGTGAAGAGTTTGACCGCGAGGGCCGCACCTTGATTTTGGAATATCCCACCTTTTTCTTTTTAAACATTTATTTTCCAAACGGCGGGCAAGGGCCGGAGCGTATAGATTTTAAACTGCGCTTTTATGACTTCTTTTTACAGAAAAGCAAAGAACTTTTTAAAACGGGCAAAACGGTTATTGTCTGCGGGGATGTAAACACCGCCCATATGCCTATAGACTTGGCCCGCCCCAAAGAGAACGAAAAAAACACCGGCTTTTTGCCGCAGGAACGCGCCTGGCTGGACCGCTTTTTTACTGAAGGCTACGCCGACACATTCCGCCATTTTGTCAAAGACGGTGGCCATTACAGCTGGTGGGATTATAAAACCGGCGCGCGCAAAAGAAACGTGGGCTGGCGGATAGATTATTTCTTTATAGATACCCCTTCCATAGGCAAGCTAAAAAGCGCCTCTATGCTCTCTGATGTCATGGGCTCAGACCATTGCCCCATAGAAATCACGGCGGATTTGTAGCCGTAGATTTTTTGTTGTTGACACGTCCATTTAACCCCGGGCTATAAGCCCGGGGTTTTTATTTCAAAAGCTTTGCACTATTTGGCCTGTTGCTAAACGGCTTGGGAGAGGCTTTGGGGTTTCGTGAAGGGCTTTGGCACTTTGTGACGGGTTTTGGCACTTTGTGACAAGCTTTGGCGCTTTGTGACGGGCTTTGGTGATTTGTGCCGGGCGCTGTTTTCTGAACGGATTTTATTTTCAAAACTCCAAACCTACGTCTAGGGTTGGGGTATAAAAAAGGAGGCCCAAGGCGTCCTTTTTAAATTGCCGGCGCTTTGTTTCGGCGCTTTTTGGAAGCTCAGCCGGCCTGTATGCCGGTTAATGCCTGCAAAACATAGCCGATACAGAAGCTGACCGCCGCCACGCCAAAGCTCAGCCCCGCCATTTCCAAGAAGCGGTGTTTAAAGTTTTCGCTTTTGGCTACGGAGTAGTAAAACGTAAAGGCCGCAATGACCAGCAACGCCAAACATAACATCAGCCCCAAAGCCACAAACACATTGCTGAGCAGTGCATAGGGCGCCACCAGTAAAGCTACTGTCAAAATATACGCCCCGGTGGTGTACACGGCGGCTTTGACGGGGTGTTTGCCGTTTTCTTTCTCTGCCTTGGAAGAAAGATATTCAGAAGAGCCCATGCTTAACGCCGCCGCTATGCCCGTAATCGCCCCGGTCAGCGCGACCAGTTGGGGGTTTTGCAATGCAAAAGTGAACCCGGCCAGCGCCCCGGTAAATTCCACCAGCGCGTCGCTGAGTCCCAGCACCACAGAGCCCATATAGTTTAATTTTTCTTCATTGATTAACCCCAGCAGCGCGTTTTCGTGCTCTTCTTCTTCCATGGAGAGCTTTTGTATTTCAGGAAATTCGCTGTATTTAAAATACGTGGCGGCGGCTTGCCCTTCGTTATTTTCCATCAGTTTGACGGCAAAGGTCAGCCCCAGCGTGCGCGCTAAAAATAAATACCAGTTTACTTTGAGGCGGTTGGCAGCGGCCTGCACCCCGGTCCGTTGGGCGATGATATCATGGTGGCGGGCCTCCGCCGCCGCAATACCGCGCAGTACCTGGGCGTTGTCCGGGTTTTTTTCATATTCGGCCAGCTTGCCGTAAATAATGCTTTCGGTCAGTTCCGCTTGTTGGAACTTTAGTAAGTTTTGTTGTAATTGTTTATCCATAATTTTAGTCCGCTTTTTCCACGGCGGTTGTTGCTTCTGAAGCTGGAGCCTGCTGCGGATTTAGCGGCAGACCCAATGCAAAATGATACACCACGCCTGTGAAAAAAGCAATTTGTTCTTTGTAATCATTTTCAGATATATATTCGTCCGGCGCATGCGCAGCGGCCGCCGGGCCCTGGGAGTTCATAGCCGGCCCCAGCCCATAGGTAATCACCCCCAGCCGGCGCAAAAACTCCCCGTCGCCGGAGGCGGGGCTCATGCCCGGCACAGTAACGGCCCCGGGCCATATGGCCTGCGCCGTTTGCGCCAATGCGGCAAACAATTCATCAGAGCCGTCCATCGGCGCCGGAAACGGCAGCTGCGGACGCTCTAAAATTTCCAAAGACAAATAGTCTTCGTGGCCCAAAAAAGTGCGCAGCTCTTCAAAAAAAGCGTCCGGGTCCGTGCCCGGCAGCAAGCGTACATTAACAATGGCGGACGCTTCAGACACAGCCGCCCCGGTGTCCGTACCGGAGGAGATATTGACCGGGTTTATCGTGTCTTTTAGCTGGGTGCGGAAAAAGGAATCTTTGGCCATGATGTCGGCGGCCATTTGCTGGTCCTGCGGATTGTCAGATAGCAGCAGGCGTATGGTGGTTTGGCCGTCTTCATCTTGCAGCGGGGCAATGCGGCGGAAAAATTCCTGCGTGGCCGGGGTCAGCCGCGCCGGCGGATTAAACTGGGGCAGCCGCGCCAATGCCTGAGACAAACGGTAAACGGCGTTTTCCGGCACCGGGACGGAAGCATGGGCCGCCTCACCGGAGGCGGTAATTTTAATGTCCATGTACATTTTGGTCCCGGCTTCGGCGAAAATAAGCGTGGTGCCCTGCGGCTCGTCCTGGATAATGCCGCCGCCTTCATTTAAAGCATAGCCTGCGTTGATGTTGTCCCATTGGGTTTCGCCCAACCATTTGAGGCCGGTGGCGCTGCCGGCTTCTTCCCCGGAAGTAACGAGAAATAAAATGTCTCTTTTGGGGGTCAGGCCGGAGTCTTTGATATGGGTAAAAAGAGCCAAATGCATGGCGGTATAGTTTTTGGCGTCTGTGCTGCCCAAGCCGTAAATGCGTCCGTCTTCTAATGTGGCTTTAAACGGGGGATAGGTCCATCCTTCTCCGGCGGCTTGGGTATCTATGTGGGAAATGAGCAGCAGGGGCTTGGCCTGCGGGTCACTGCCTTTAATGCGGGCCAGCAGGTTAGCCGCCCCTTTGCGCGGGGAGAGAAAATCCCAATCAATATGGTGCTTGTTCAGCTCTTTGTAAATATAACGCACCGCGGCGGTTTCATTGGGCTGTGGCTCTGAGGTGTCAATACGGATTAATTCAATTAAGTGCTTTTTGGCTTGGTCATATATTTTTTGTGTATCAGGAGCCGGCGCCGCCCAAACCAGGGTGCCATAGGCAAGAGCCAAGAGGGAAAAGAAAACTTTTTTCATAGGGCGGTCCGTTCAAATTGCAAGGTGTCGCCTTGTTTGAGGCCGTGGCGCGATATGGTGCCGGCGGCGGCTTCCAGCACATATTGGGCTTTGCCGCCTACGACGGGTATTTGATGGTCTGGCGTATAGGTATAGGTGTGAGGCACCCGCTCGTACAGGGCGTTAATTTGGCCCTGCGGATTTAGAAAAAGAATGTCTAAATCTATCAGGGTGTTTTTCATCCAAAAGTATTGCTGGGCCTCTTGGTCAAACAGAAAGAGCATGCCCTCGTTCTGAGGCAGTTGCTTAACAAACATGAGGCCCTTTTCCGTTTTCTGCGGTGTATCGGCTATGCGGGCGCGTATGACAAAGCCGTCGGGCAGGGTGACGTCCGTTTCGGCGTATTCATTGCAGGCGCAGAATACCAAACAGCCAAGCAGTACTACCGGCGCCCAAAAATAAAAGCGGAAAAATTGTTTCATGTATATAGTGTAGCAAAAACAATGCACCGCGCGCGGCTTTGGCGGGAAAGAATTTGTGGAAGCCGGGGCCCTGGGGAAAGGCCGGTATTCACGCAACAACTAGAGCGTCTGAGAGCGCAGCGGAAAGAAGAAAACGCAGCGCAGGAGAGATTTATTCTTGGACAGTAACCGTAAATTGCTATAATACTACCATATGGACGCGCGTGAAGATACGGTATTAAGCGTAGAAGAGCTGCGGGTAAGTTTTGGCAGCGGCCCGGACCGGACGGAAGTGGTCCGGGGGCTGAGCTACCGCCTGCAGAAAGGAAAAGTGCTGGCGGTGGTGGGGGAATCCGGCTGCGGCAAAACCGTACACGCCCTGTCTTTGTTAAAACTGCTTCCTCCCGGCGCAGAGATTACCGAAGGGCGTATTTTATACCGGGGAAAAGACGTACTTTCTCTAAGCGCAGAGGCCCTGCGCAAGCTGCGCGGGGCGGAAATGTCCATGATTTTCCAGGATCCCATGACCAGCCTAAACCCCATACGCACCATAGGCAGCCAGCTGGTGGAAACGATTTTGGCCCACAGCACCTGTTCTAAACTGCAGGCCCAGGCCCGGGCGGTGCGCCTGCTTAAAAAAGTAGGCATAGAGAACGCCCGCCAGCGGCTAAACGAATATCCTTTCCAGTTTTCCGGCGGGCAGCGCCAGCGTATTATGATTGCCATGGCGCTGTGCCTTAACCCCAGTATTTTAATTGCCGATGAGCCCACTACCGCATTAGACGTTACCATTCAGGCCCAAATTTTAAAATTGATTAAAGAGCTACAGCGCCAAAGCGGCATGGCGGCGGTGTTTATTACGCATAACTTAGCCATTGTGGCGGATATTGCAGATGAAGTGTTGGTACTCTATGGCGGCTATTGCGTAGAACAAGCCGCCGTGGAAGAGCTGTTCGCCGCGCCAAAGCACCCCTATACCCGGGGGCTGTTGGGGTCTTTGGTATCGCTTAAACGCAAAGAAACGCATTTGCCCGCAATAGAGGGATATCCGCCTGCTCCGGGGACTTTGCAGGCAGGCTGCCCTTTTGCGCCGCGCTGTCCGCATGTGTGGGACAAGTGCCGCGCCAGTTTGCCTCCTTTGTTTGAGCGGCAAGGACATAAAGTGCGCTGTTGGCTGGTGGAAAAAGATGAAGAACCCCGTTGAAATTAAAAATTTATACAAAGCTTACCCGCGCCGCGGCGCCTGGCTTTGGGGCAAAGCGGAAGAAAAAACCGTGCTGCGTGATGTAACGCTGCAGGTGGGCGCGCGGGAAATTGTGGGGTTAGTGGGAGAGTCCGGTTGTGGCAAGACCACGCTGGCTAAGGTGCTTTTGGGGCTGGAAAAATACCAGTCCGGCTCCGTACAGGTGCAGGGGCTGGAGCTGAAAAATTTGAGCAAGGCCGGTTTTAAAAAATTGCGCCGCCAGGTGCAGGTGGTGTTTCAGGACCCGTATTCCAGCCTGGACCCGCGCCAAACGGTGCGGCAAATCCTTTGCGAGCCGTGGGACATACACGGCTTGCACAAAGAAAAAAACGAACGGGAAAAAGCTTTACATAGCTTAATGCGCGCGGTGGGGCTAGACCCGGTGTATTTGGACCGCTGGCCGCATGAATTTTCCGGCGGGCAGCGCCAGCGCATTGCCATAGCGCGCGCTTTGGCGCTGGAGCCGCAGCTGCTGGTGGCTGATGAGCCGGTGTCTGCGCTGGACGTTTCGGTGCAGGCGCAAATTTTGAATTTGCTTAAAGACATCAGCCGCACCCGCGCGCTGGGTATGTTGTTTATTTCGCACGATTTTGCGGTAGCCCGTTTTTTGTGCGACCGCATAGCTGTGATGTACCAGGGGCAAATTTTAGAGGTTGCCCCTACCGAAGAACTGCTGCAAAACCCGCAGCATCCGTATACGGAAGCGCTTTTGTCTGCCGTCCCGGTGCCGGACCCGCATATGCAGAAGGCCCGCCAGCCGGTGGCAATAAAAACAGACAATAAACGTGCCGCCTCTTGGTGTCCGTATGCGCCGCGCTGCCGCTATTACGCGGCGGCCCAATGCAACCGGGCTTTGCCGCCGGAAACAAAAACAAAAGAACATTTTTGTGCGTGCGTACTGTTGCCTTTCCAAAAAGAAAAAAGCCGCTACGCCGTATAAGTTTAGGAGGAATTATGAACATAAAAATCAATGAAAAAAGACTTTTGGACACCTTTTTAAAACTGGTTGTTATAGACAGCGAATCTTTAAGCGAAGGCGCCATACAGAAATATTTGGCGGCGGAACTGAAAAAGCTGGGCTGCACAGTCTTTATAGATAAAGCCGGCAAAAAAATCGGTTCAGATGCGCAGGGCAATATTATTGCCACTTTTAAAGGCACCCGTTCCGGCAAACCCTTTTTGCTCTCTTCCCATATGGACACCGTCCGCCCCGGTAAAGGCGTTAAGCCCCAGGTTAAAAACAACCGGGTTACCAGCGGCGGAGACACTATTTTGGGAGCCGACGACAAATCCGGCCTGGCCATTATTTTGGAAGTATTGCGCACGCTCAAAGAACAGAAACTGCAGCACGGCCCGGTGCAGGTTATTTTTACGCTTAATGAAGAGAATGGTATGTTGGGTGCTAAAAACCTGGACTACAGCAAAATCAAAGGCTGTGACGGGTTGATTCTGGACAATGAAAGCGTAGATGAATTGTTAATCCAGGGGCCGGAGGTCCGGGATTTTAAAGTATATATCAAAGGCGTTGCCGCGCATGCGGGGGTCTGCCCGGAGAAAGGTATTTCCGCTTTAGAGGTGGCTGCCAGAGCTTTGTCTTTAATGAAAACGGGCCGTGTGGATAAAGAAACGGTGTGCAATTTTGGGGTAGTGCACGGCGGAGAAGTGACCAATGTGGTCATGCCTTATTTGGAGCTTAAGGCCGAAGCGCGCAGCCTGAGCCCCAAAAAACTGGAAAAACAAATTAAACATATGAAAGATTGCTTTGCCAAAGCCGCCAAAGCTTTTACTAAGCGCGTGGACGGCAAAACGATTAAGCCGCAAATTACCATAGAGACGCCGCTGCGTTACGGCACGTTAAACGTGCCTAAAACCGCCCCGGCTGTAAAGCTGGTGCAGGCGGCGGCTAAGAAAAACGGCGTCAACCTTAAATTGGCCGCTTCCGGCGGTGGCTGTGACGCCAATGTGATGTGCCAACATGGTTTATTAATGCCCAATTTGGGCTTGGGTGTGCAAAAGTGCCACACGACGGAAGAATATTTAAAGATTAAAGAGTTTTGCCAGGCGGCGGCCATTGTGCTCGATACCGTGTTGGCTTATGGCAAATAATAAACTGCTAAAGATATAAATATGTTGCGCTATATTTTACGAAGACTTCTTTTGCTGCCGCTGGTGGCGCTGGGTGTGACGTTTTTGTTGTTCTTCTTAACCCAGCGCCTCAGCCCGGAGATGCGCGCGTCCCTGTATATTAAGGACCCGCGCCAAATGGGTGCGCTGGAAGAAGTGATCCAGAAATATGGCTTGCGCGACAATGTATTTAAGCAATATGGCCGTTGGCTAAACGGCGCCTTGCACGGAGATTTAGGCTACAGCCACAGCGCTAATATGCCTGTTTCTCAGGCGATAAAAGAATACTTGCCCGCTACAATACAGCTGGCAGTGGTGACCATCATACTAGTGGTGTTCTTTGGCGTATGGTTTGGGGTAGTGTCTGCTGTAAAAAAAGATAAATGGCAGGACGTATGCGCCCGGCTGATATCGGTGGGCGGGTTTTCTCTGCCGATTTTTGTGCTGGGGCTGTTGCTGTTGATGGTGTTTTACGGCAAGCTTGGGTGGTTCCCGCCCGGCGGATATTCCGTTTCTACTGATGTCATGGTGCATTCCCCTTCCTTTCATTCTTATACGGGATTCTTGCTGATAGACTCTTTGCTTAACGGTAACTTGAGGGTATTTTTTGATGTGCTGCGCCACCTGGTGCTCCCGGCGGTGACGCTGTGCATAGGCTCCTTTGCGCTGATGGTGCGCGTTATGCGTTCGTCTATGCTGGAAGAATTAGGCAAAGATTATGTGCGCACGGCCCGCGCCAAAGGCTTGCCGGAGCGTGCCGTCATATATCGTCATGCGGGCAAGAACGCCATTATCCCCGTGATTACGCTGGCGGGCATACAATTTATCCGTTTGCTGGGGGGGACGGTGATAGTGGAAACGATTTTTGATTATCCCGGCATAGGCCGCTTTGGCGTAACGGCGGCCCAGCAATTGGATATTGCCGGCATTATGGGGTTTTCGCTGATGGTGGCGGTGCTGTTTGTGTTGGGCAATTTAGTCTCCGACGTGTTATATACGGCGGTGGACCCGAGGATTAAATTAAGTGACTAACCGTATTTTTAAACGCATTTGTCAGAACAAAGCCTCTTTGTCGGGGTTTGTGCTGGTGGCTTTATTTGCGCTGGTGGCCTTATTTGCGCCGGTGCTGGCCCCTGTGCATAATGTCAATAATCCCTATCAGTTGCCACAAAGCAGTTACAGCATTACCCCACAGCCGCCTTCAGCGGAACATATTTTTGGTACTACTGAGCAACAATATGATTTGTATTATGGCGTAGTATGGGGTACGCGCTTGGCGTTTAAAATCGGTATTACGGTTACGTTTTTTGCTTTTTTAATCGGACTGTTTTTGGGGTCTGCCGCGGCGTATTTTGGCGGCGTGATAGATGAGGTAATTATGCGCTTTACCGATGTGGTATTTGCGGTGCCGTCTTTGGTGCTGGCTATGGTGATTGCCGCCATGTTGGGGCCGGACATTCAAAATATGATGATAGCGCTGACGGCGGTGGCTTGGCCTTCGTATGCACGTTTGGTGCGCGGAGATGTGCTCTCTGTTAAACAGCGCGATTTTGTGACGGCGTCGCGCGCGTTGGGCGCACGGGGCCCGCGGCTGCTGCTAAAACATATTTTGCCTAACTCTATTTATCCGTCTATCGTGGTGGCCAGTTTGGACATTGGCTATATTGTGCTGACGGCGGCGTCTTTGTCTTTCTTGGGGCTTGGCGCACAGCCGGGAACGGCGGATTGGGGGCAGCTGATTGCCATGGCGCGCAACTGGGTATTGGGCGACGGAACAAACACATTTGCCTATTGGTATACCGTGGCGGTGCCGGGCGGGGTAATCTTTTTGTTTGTGTTAGGCTGGAACTTGCTGGGGGACGGATTTCGGGATATTTTGGATCCCCGGCAGGGCTGATTTAAGTTACAATGGAAGAAAGAACACTTTATCTTATTGGTTGAGGTTTCTATGATACGCAGAAAAGATTTATACACCTCTTTGAGTGACAGTGCCTACCGCTTTCCGCAAAAGATAGCGTTGGTGGAAGCGGGTACCGGCAGAAAACTGACGTATTTAGACTTGCTTATGCAGGTGGACCGTGCCGCCGATATGTTTTGGGAGCACGGCATCCGCAAAGGGGACCGCGTAGCCATCGTGCACCGCAATGCCATAGATGTGGTGGTGGCCAGCTACGGGCTGTATAAAATCGGGGCAGTATGTATTCCGATGAACTTTATGGTCACCAAACAAGAGGAGATCCAATTTATTTTAAATAACTCCGGCGCAAAGGCCATTGTGACGCAGGGCGAGTTTATCCGCCATTACCTCAAAGCGCAGCCTTCTTTGCCGGATTTGAAATACATTTTTTCCACCGATACCATTCCTGAGTCTGCCCAAGACAAGCCTTTTGTGCAAAAGTTTTGGGAGCAGATAGAAAAATCTACTTATCACGATGAAACTGCCGGCTGCAATACCCGTACGGAAGATGACGCTTTTATTCTCTACACGTCCGGCACTACCGGCCAGCCTAAAGGCGCTATTTTGACGCATGGCAATTTGGCCAGCAACGTGATATCCTGCGCGCAGATTTTTAAAATTAATGATGATGATTGTTTCCTTTGTCTGTTGCCGATGTTCCACTCTTTTGCGTGGACGACCTGCGTGGTCATTCCGCTGTATTTAAACTTAAAAGTAGTTATCGTAGCCAATGTCATGCCCGCTAAGCCCTGGCTTTCTGCCATGGGCAGCGAAAACGTGACGCTGATTTTGGCGGTGCCGCAGATTTTGGCGGTGCTGTCCAAAGAGGCCAAAGGCTTTAAGCGGCTTTACCTGCAGTTTTGGCCGTTTAAAAATGTGCGCTTTGCCGTTTCCGGCGCGGCTCCGCTGACGCAGGAAATCAAAGACCGCTTTGAGCAAAAAATCGGCGTAAAGATTTTGGAAGGCTACGGTCTGACTGAAACCAGCCCGGTGGTCAGCGTCAACACAGAGGAATTGCAAAAGATTAAGTCCGTCGGCCCGGCTATTCCGTCCGTCAGCACGATTGTGCTTGACGATGAAGGCAATGAGGTGCCCCGCAACCAAGAAGGAGAGCTGTGTGTGAAAGGGCCCAACGTGTTCCGCGGCTATTTTGGCAACCCGCAGGCCACGCGTGACGCGTTTACCCAGGACGGCTGGTTTAAAACCGGCGATATTGTGTCTGTAGATGATGACGGCTTTATCTTTATTAAAGACCGCAAGAAAGACATGATTATTATTAAGGGCTTAAAAGTTTTCTCCGCCCAGGTGGAAGCGATTATTAATTCTTGCCCCGGTATTGAAGAGTCTGCCATTATCGGCGTGCCGGACGGCAAAGGCGGAGAGCTGATTAAATGTTACGCCGTTAAGTCTGAAGGTTCCACTCTGACCGATGACGAATTCCGCAAATTCTTAAAGCAAAACTTGGACAACTATAAACGCCCGCGTGATTTTGAGTTTATAGATGAACTGCCCAAAAACAGCCTGCGCAAAGTGCTCAAGCGCAAACTCAGAGAAGACGCCGTAGAAAAAATGAAACAGCGCGCGCAAACTGCTTCGCAGGAGGAGGCGGCAGAGTAGTATGGGGTTGCCGCTGGCTGATGTGCTGCGCCAAGTCGTGCCGGACGCTTACTATGTAGGCGGTGCGGTGCGCGACAGTTTGCTTAAAAAATCTTCCGGCGATATAGATTTGGCACTTCCTAGAGAGCGAGTGAAAGAAGCCGCACTGGCTTTGGCCAAAGCGCTTAAGGCCGCCGCGTTTGAAATGGACGCGCAGTTTGGCGTGTGGCGGCTGGTAACGCGCAAAGAAAACCTGCAAATAGATTTAACCGCTTTTCAAGGCAAAAATCTCAAAGAGGATTTGCTGCGGCGCGACTTTACGTTTAATGCACTGGCCTATCCTGTTACGGCGCCTATTACGCTGGAAGTCACTTCCGCCAAAGGCCAAAAGGCGCAAGTGCGGCTGAAAAACCTGCAAAAAAAATTCCTGATAGATTTAAAAGGTGGTCTGGCGGATTTGTCTGCCCGGCAAGTCCGTTTAAACGGGCCGCGCGTGTTTGCCGAGGACCCGCTGCGTATGCTGCGGGTGTTTCGCCACGCGGCGGAGCTGAAATTCTCCGTTGCGCCGTCTGTACTCAAGCAAATAAAAACAGACGCGGCGCTTATCGTCCGCTCCGCCGGGGAGCGGGTGCAGGAGGAATTAAAACGCCTCTTTCATACGCCCCGCGCCTATGAACAAGTCCTCCGCATGGAAAAAACGGGTCTTTTAACGGCGTTGTTCCCGGAGTTGGAGCCGCAGCGCACCTGCGCCGAATGTTACTACGGCAAAGGCGGGGTGCTTAAACATACGCTGGATTGTTTTAAAAGGGAAGAGTGGCTGCTGGAGAACCTGAAAAAGGCGTTCCCTAAATACCATAAAAAACTCTCCGCTGTGGTAACCGATAAATCTCTGTTTAAAATGGCGGTGCTGTTGCACGATGTGGCCAAGCCCGCCACCGCCAAAATGGTGGGGGACCGGCTGCGCTTTTTTTACCACGAACAAAAAGGCGCACGCATGGCGCGTGAAATTTTAGAGCGTCTGCATTACAGCAAGGCGGACAGCCGCCTTATCTGCGCAATGATTGGGGAGCATCTGCGCCCCAGCAATTTAGCCAGCAACGATGTAATTACCGACCGCGGCGCTTATAAATTTTTCCGCGATTTAGACGCCGCCGCCCTGCCCATTCTGCTTTTATGCTGGGCCGATTACACCAGCTACATTTCCGACGCGCAGCTTAAGCGCATTTTGCCCAAAAGCGGAGATAAACTTATGAGCATTGAAAAAGCCAAAAAAACCGCTAATGTGGGCAAGACGCTGCGGCATATGCAGGTGCTGTCGCTGTTGTTTAAAAAATATTTTGATTCCCCTAAAAAAATAAAACCCAGCAAACTGTTGGACGGGCGCGATGTGATGGAAGCCTTGGGCCTTGCTCCATCACCTAAAGTGGGGGAAATTTTGGAAGCGGTGGCCCTGGCACAGGTGGAGGGAAAAGTAACCGACCGGGCCGGCGCGCTGGCTTTTATACGCCGCCATTTCAGCTCCTGCGCGGCGGAGGGAGCCGTTCAAAAATAAAATATTTCCGCCAGCGGCGAGCAAAGGGCGCTTGCTGCTGTCTTTCTGACGAAAGAAAAAGCACTGCCATTTTTTGTTGTGATGATGATAAGTAAGTGCAAAAAAAGCGTAACAATTGGTATAATATAAACGCAGCTTGAAACTAATTTTTGCGGGCGTGGTTCAATGGTAGAATGGGAGCTTCCCAAGCTCTAGACGAGGGTTCGATTCCCTTCGCCCGCTCTTTTTAAGGTATCTTCTATGGCAGACGAAAACAAAGACCTTCCCGAAATGGCAGAGTTTGAAGCGAAAATGCCCGCCTTAAGCGGAAACAAAGACATATGGCTGTTTTTGATTATCGTGGACGTGGTGTTTTTGTGCGTATTTGGTTTTTTCTTGTACAAAAATCTTTCTGCCCGTCTGTTAGCCCCGGCGGAGAATGCACCCGCGGCTGCTGCAGTGAAGCAAGAAGCCGTAGAGGAAGAACCCGTGGCGGTGGAAGAGGTTGTTGTGGAAGAAACAGTATCTGTTACTCCCCAGGCTCCTGCCCAGCAGCCTAAAGAAGAAGTGCCTGCTGTGACGCAAGAAAAGCCCGCCCCGCAGCCGCAGGCAGAAGTAAAACCGGCGGAGAAAAAAGAAAGCATTATTATCAAGACTAATCCCAAGAGCAAATACCGCCAGGTAACGTTCCGTTATTTTGGCGAGGGGGACAAAGTGTCCGTCGTCAGCGGTTTTACGATGGCCAAGCCCCGCGCTTTGAAGAAGAAAGACGGATACTGGGAAATCACGCTGGGTATCGCGCCCGGAACGTATAAATTCCTCTATATTGTAGACGGCGTGCAGACCTTAGACCCGTATGCAGAGGAAAAAGACGGACGCTCCGTACTGGTAGTAGAGTAAAAGTTTTATTTCTCTTGTCCCGCGTCTAGAGGACGCGGGATTTTTATTTTTCAAAACACCCCGGTTTAATCTGGGGTGTTTTGTATTGATTGACTGTTTTTTCTTATAAAAACGCCTCTGGTTGACTTGTTTTTTTTTTTTGATACATTTTCTCTATGAAGAATAAAAAAAGAGCCGGTTTTGCGCTTATAGAGCTGTTGGTGGTTGTTTTGATTGTCGGCATATTGGCGGCTGTTGCTTTGCCCCAGTATGAGAAAGCGGTGTGGAAAAGCCGCTCTGCCAAATTACAGATTTGGGCCAAACGTTTGCTGGATGCGGAGCGGGAGTTTATGGCGGCAAACGGATATTATACTCGGTGTTTGAATTTACTTTCGCTGGATTATCAGGCCACTTTCCCCCGGATTATCCGACAAGAGAGCATTTGGGAAGAGGGGAAATATATAGCAGATTGCGTGCAAATAGCGGCCACCGAAAATGAAGAGGACGGCATGATTTTATCTGCGGCTTTGTTGGTGGCGAGGGCTGTTTTTTCATCAGGGAAATATGTGAGCAACGGTTTTGGTACTTCTTTGTCTGCAGAACTTACCGAGGAGCAGCGGCGCATTGGTGGCATAGAGCATATCTGCGGAGGAAATGTATTCGGCACCGAATTAGGCGCACACGAAAAGTGGAAAAAGATGTTAAAATCCTGGGGGTTTTCAAATCAAGTGGCCCAGCGTTATTGTTATAATATCTATTCTTTGTAGAGTAATTAAATACTTAAGCCTATGAAAGAGAGGACTATTAGGTACAGGAAGATGTTCAAAGCACGCCATAAGAGTTTCTTCTTAGACGGTTTGCCCACAGATGAAAACAGAAAAGGACTGCCCTTTAAAGCAAAGCTTCACAATTCAAAAGAAAAAACCCGCGCCTTATAAAAAGCGCGGGTTTTATTCTAAAGAGTTTTTATCTTACGATAAAGTCTGTTATTACACGGCGGTTATTGTGGCGCCCTTCTTTGGTTTCATTGGAAGAAACCGGCTGATTTTCGCCATAGCCGGAAATGGTGATTTTTTCCGCCGGTACGCCACGTTTCATTAAGGCGTCGGCCACCGCATTGGAGCGGCGGGCAGAGAGCGCAAAGTTATACGAATTGCCGCCGACATTATCTGTATAACCTTTGATCAGCACTTCGGTAGAGTCGTTCTGCAGGGCCATTTGCGCAATTTGGTCCAATTGGGCATTATAGTCTGCATTGATTTTGCTGCTGTTGAATTGGAATAATACCGGGGCATTGTCTGTAACAATATAGACTACTTCTGCTGTTTCATCAGCGCAGGTTTCATCATAACACATAGAGGCTGTCTTGCTATGGTGGCAAGCCGCTAAGAAAAGGGTGAATGCAAACAATACAGTTACTTTTTTCATTTTTTCTCCTAGTTGTTTTCTTGAAATGGAAGAAACAACTTCATAATATTTTTCGCTGTATAAGCGAATTGATGTTACATCAGATCAGTTGGCCGGGTACGGAAATTCAATTTCCACGCGGCGGTTTTGCTGGCGGCCTTCCGGGGTATTGTTGGATACAATAGGCTTTTCAGAGCCATATCCTTTTACGTTCATGTTTTCCGCCGGTATGCCGCGGATTTGCAGGGCCTTTGCCACGCGCTGGGCGCGCTTTTGGGATAGACGCAAATTGCTTTTGGCGTTGCCGCTGGAATCGGTGTAGCCGCGCACTTCCATTACGACAGCAGGGCCTTTTTGGTACACTTTTACCGCTTCATCAATAAATTTATAAGAAGACATTTCTATTTCGTCCCCATTTACTTCAAAGGCAATGGTGGTGAAATACATTTGCCCTACGCGGCCCGGCTGGGTATTGCCCGTATGGCAGGCTGCCAGCAGCAAAACACCGGCGCAAAGCAACATTAGTTTTTTCATACAAAAATCTCCTTCAGCTCCGATATCCGTTTTATTTTACAAAATTTTACAAGTAGGCACACCTTTATTGCGCATGAGTTCCCGGTAGAGTGCTGTAACCGTTTTGCCCAGCTTGGGGTGCACATAGTCCGGCAGCAAATAACTCAAAGGTTTTAATACAAATTCCCGTTCATGCAGGCGCGGGTGCGGGACGAAGAGCATGGCTTCATCGTCAAAAATGATTTGGTCATCATAAAAAAGAATATCCAAATCAATCACGCGCGGCCCGTTGCGAAATGTAGGCACCCGGCCCAGTTTGCTTTCCAGCGCTTTGAGTTTGCGCAGCAAATCCGCCGGCTTATACGGGGTGGAAAGCAAAACGACCGTATTTACAAAATCGGGTTGTGCGTCGTACCCTTCCGGCTTGGAGAGGATATAGGGGGCCGTTTCTTTGACTTGGCCAAGGTCCCTCAGCGCTTCTACCGCCCGGTCCAGATTTTGCTTAGGGTCGCCCTGGTTGCTGCCTAGACCCAATATGACCAGCGCCACTATTCTTCTCCCCGGTATTCTACCCAGCGGTCTTCGGCTTCGGCTACTTTGACGCTGTAGAGTTTGGGCATTTTGGCCTTAATGCGGTCATAAAGCCAAATGGCTAAGGATTCTGCCGTCGGAAACGGCAAGAAAGTGGTCAGGTCGGAGCCGTCTAACATTTTTTCCAGTTCATTTTTGAACATTTGGCTGATTTGGCGAAAATCTACCAAAAAACGCTCTTCATTAATATCGCCGTAAAAGGTGGCTTCGTAGCGAAAGAGGTGTTTGTGCAGCGGCTCAGCCAGGGTGCCGTCGTGGCTGTGCATGGCGGTAAAAGAGCCGGCTTGTGTTAAATAGACTTTGCTCATGAGTTGGCCTCCAGTTCTAAAAAGAAATTGACGACTTTTTTGGTTTCTTTTACGTCGTGTACCCGCAATATGTCCGCCCCGGCCTGCAATGCGGCAAAATTGGCACAGAGCGTTTGGGTTTTGCGTTTGGGCGGTTTTTCTGCGGGCTGGCTTAGAAATTTTTTGTGCGACAGCCCGATTAAAAGCCGCACTCCCATATTAGTAAAAAAATCCGCATGCGCCAAGAGCTTATAGTTTTGCTCGCGCGTTTTAGCAAAGCCAAAGCCCGGGTCTATGATAATTTGCTCTTTGCTCAGACCGTATTTTTGGGCTTGGTCAATTTTGGCAGACAGAAAATCTTTGATTTCCTGCAAAATGTCATCATATTGAGTCATCTCCTGCATAGTCTGCGGGGTGCCGCGGCTGTGCATAATGACGATTTGCGCGCCAAAGTCTTTGACCAGTTTAAACATTTCCGGGTCCGGCGTACCGCTGACATCATTGATGATATGTACGCCCGCTTGAAGTCCTTCCAGCGCCACCGGGATTTTAAAGGTGTCTTGGGAAATAAGCATTTGGGGCCAGCGCGCGCGGGCTTGTTTAATCAGCTCCAGCGTGCGCGCCAGTTCTTCCTCTGCACTGACGGGGGTGGCGCCGGGGCGAGTGGACTCTCCTCCAATGTCTAAAATGTCCGCTCCGTCTGCAATATGCTGGGTGCATTTGGCAAGCAGAGAGTCTAAATTGTTCTGCGGGTCCCCGTCGTAAAACGAATCCGGCGTGGCATTGACAATGCCCATAATTTGTTTAGTCATATTTTGGTATATCCAGGCCCTTTTAATGGCAACAAACTAAGCCGCCGCATTATCTAGTCAACAAGCACATTTCTAGCCGGTAAATCCTGGTCCCTTTAATGGCAATAAACCAAGCTGCCGCCTGTGCGGCTGCGGCCGCGGACTATTTAATCATTTCCAAAAATTCGTTGCGCACTTCCATTTTTTTAAACGCACCGCGTATGGCGCTGGTCACCATGACGGCGTTGTGTTTTTCAATGCCGCGCGAGCTGATGCACATATGTTTGGCTTTGCACACCACCATTACGCCGTGCGGCTGGAGCGTTTCCATTAGGCTGTCTGCAATTTGGGCCACCAGTTTCTCCTGTATCTGCAGGCGGCGGGCAAAAACTTCTACCAATCTGGCCAGCTTGGAAATGCCCAATACTCGTCCTTTGGGCAGATAGCCTATGCTGATAGAGCCAAAAAACGGCTGCAAATGGTGCTCACAGGTGGAGTAAAACTCTATGTCTTTTAGCACCACCATTTCATCGCAGGAGCCTTCGGTAAATGTTTTGAGCACGTCCTGCGGGCGCATTTTATAGCCGCCAAAAAGTTTGTCCCAGCTGCGCAGTATGCGTTTGGGCGTTTCCAACAAGCCCTCGCGGGAGGGGTCGTCGCCAATATAGGTTAAAATTTCCCGCAGGTTTTGCAATACTTTTTCTTGGGTTATTTTATGTTTGCCAGCTTGTGCATTTGCAGGCTGAGCCGTAGAAAGGGATTTTGTTTTATTAGTTTTACGCATAAATCTATATTCTCCTGTTTGTTGCTTTGCGGCTGCAAACAGACGGCGGCACCGGTGTTTGCATACGGGAAATACGTTTTTAATTCTTCTAAATCGGTATCTTGCCCCACCACGATTTTAATGGCGTGGGCTTTGCAGAGCATATTTTGGCTGACATGCTTTTTGGGGGAAACCACCAAAAAATCAATGTCAGACACGTCTGCGTCCTGCGCGCCGTTGCTCTCCATATGCACCGTCCAGCCGCGCTGTTTAAGCCGGCGTGCCAGCGGGGCAAAGTTTTGCTCCGTAGGCTCCCCGCCGGTAATAATGACGTTGCGGCAGGGATAGGCTTCCAACTCTTTTATAATTTCTTCATATGTCATGTCCTGCCCTTGGGCAAAAGCGTAGCGTGTGTCGCAAAACGGACAATTCATACTGCAGCCGGCCAAACGCAAAAACACCGCGGCTATGCCGGTGTATGGCCCCTCGCCTTGCAAAGAATAAAAAATTTCATTTACCTTGAGTGTGTTTTGCATAAAGTAATCGTTTGCGGTGAGAACGTGTTATTTGCCTTCCCACACGGCGGCGGCGTTCTCATTCTCCCACAGCTCCAGCGTTTTAAGCGTCAGCCCCAGCGGTTTTAGGGCGGCGGCGGCTTTGTCAAACAAATACGGGGCCAGATTTTCCGCCGTTGGGTTTTCCAGCAAATCGTTTAAATAGCAGTGGTCCGGCAACTGCTCATCAAGCAAAGGTTTTAATTGTTTAAAATCCGCCACCATGCCGTTGGCCTGTACGGGGCCTTCTATTAAAAAAACCACTTTCCAAGTGTGGCCATGCAGATTATGACAAGGGCCGTCATAGTGCGGCAGGCGGTGGGCGGAGCTGAATTTGCGGATAATTTTTAAAAGCATAGTTACCTCTGTTTCTCAGGCATAAGATTAAAAATTTGCTGTATGTAAATCATATACAAAATAAACAAACCAAACAGGAAAAGCGGCACTCCCCACCACAGGTTGACCAGCCACAGCGTCAGCGCCGGCCCCTGCAAAAGCGCCGCCCAGCGCAATACATCAGCCGGGGAAAGTTTGGCGCGTTTCCAGCCGCTCCATAAATAGACGCAGGAGAGCGCTAATAAAAAGGAAAACAACAGAAAAAGGCCTAGTGCAAAAGCCGAGCCAAAAAACGCCGCTCCCTGCAAAGTGCCGCGTATGGTGGGTTCATTTTCCTGCAGCCATTGCTGTGAAAGGGTAGCATTGACCAAGGGGGGCAGAGTTCGGCTTTGCACGCCGCTTACGGAAGGCATGTAAACGCGGTTGCCTGTTACAAAGGCCATAATGCGTTTATTTAAAAAATCTTCCTGGGTGGGCGGCTCTTTAGCCTGAGCGTCAAACACAATAGACAAATCAGCCTGGGGAATGGTAACAGATATGGCGTGGTCCGGCCCGGTAAGGACGCCCTTTTCAAAGGTTACTTCCGGCACGGATTTTAAGAAAACGGGCAGTTCTTGGTGTACTTTTAAGGCAAACCAAATATTAAACAGCAACAGCCCCAACAGCCATATGTAGAAAACGAAAAAAGCCGTCCGCCAGGGCCCCAGCGTGCGGAAGCGATGGTACGAGCGAAAAGAAAAAACAGACTGTAAATAGACAAAAAGCATATATAAACATAGTATATAAAAAATTCTTATCCCTAAGAAGAGCTGCCTTTTATACGACAGCTCAATAAGTGTCGGCGGCAAAGGGGCCGGCAGGTATTGTCCGGGGCAAGCCGGCAAGAGCCAGAGCAGAAACAAGCCAGCGGACTTGCTGGCGGGGCTTGCGGGGTTGGCCAGTAAACAAGCTGGTTCGCCGGTCTAGTGCCTCATCACACAGCGGCACTTCAATTGCTTTAATAAACAGGTCACTGCGCCGCCGGCCCGGTGTACTGCGCCCTACACGGCTCTCCAATTGCTTTAATAAACAGGCCGCTCCTCGGCCGCTCTAGTGCGCCGCCATACAGCGCCCCTCCATTCCTTTTTGAATAGCGAACAGGGCGTGCCGCTCTCTTTTTAAATAGTAAATAAGTCCCCCGCCGCGGGGCTGAAGTATCGCTAGGTAGGGCTCTCCAGTCCTGCGCCGCGGGTCTGAAGTGCCGCTAGGCAGAGCTCTCCCGCCTTGCTCCACGGCGATGACACAAACAGTTTGGTTTTATTGACTTCATAGACGTAGGGTTGTCCTGCCCTGCACCGCCATACAGTGGCTCTCCATTCCTTTTTGAATAGCAAACAGGGCGTGCCGCTCTCTTTTTAAATAGTAAACAAGCCGCTCGCCGCGGGTCTGAAGTGTTAGTGGGCGGAACTGTCTTGCCCTGTGCCGGGGCAATAGCGCAGTCTCTTTAGTTTGTTTGTCCTATAGACGCAAAGTTGTCCCACCTTGCTCCGCGGCAATGGCGCAGATACGGAAGAAGCACCTGATTTACTAAAATATATCTATGAACAACATGCGCCGCGCCATGATTTCGGTTGCCGCAGCCAATGGCTTGCTCCTGTTTGGCTACGGGCTTTCCTTACCGTTTTTTACTGTTTATTTAATTACCCAGAGAGGGCTTTCTGCCGCTATGGCGGGGCTGGTCATTGCGTTTGCCGCTTTCAGCCGCAGTTTTGCCAGCGCGCTGGCGGGGGAGCTCTCGGACGCTTTTGGCCGTAAAAGACTTATGCTTTGGGGGCTGGCGCTGGAAATAGCGGTCATGCTGGTCATGGCTTTGTGCATGCAGTATAAGGCCGCGGTAGGCTGGGTGCTGTTGTTTTATTTTTTGACCACTTTTTTGGGGGCCACGTTCCGCCCGGTTTCCAATGCGTGGGTAACCGATAACACCACCCCCAAACAGCGCGTGGAAGCCTTTGGTATTATCCGCGTGGGGGTGAATTTGGGCTGGGCGCTGGGGCCGGCGGCGGGCGGGTTTTTGGTGCGCTGGTCTTACAGCTATGCTTTCTATCTGACGGCGCTGGCTTTTGCGGCGGGGGTATTTTATTTAAACCGGATTATCCCGGACGATTCCGCCTCCGTGCGTGCCGCGCGCCGGCGGCCCCAGTTTGTGTCTTTGGTATTGTCTTTAAAAGACAAACGGCTGGCAAAAATATGTTTATATGTGTTGCTGATTACGGCGGTCAATTCCCAGCTGGTGGTGGGGCTTTCGGTGCATTGCAATACCTATTTGCATATGCCGGAAAATTATATTGGCTGGTTTTTTACCATTAACGGCATGGCGGTGGTTTTGCTGCAGTATCACGCCAGCCGCCTCATGGAGCGTATGCGCCTGACGGCAGCCATGCTGCTGGGGTGCGTGCTGTATGCGGTGGGGTATGGGTCGGTGGGGTTTTTTGGCAGTTTTACGCCGATTGCGTTTGGGGTGTTGCTGGCGGCGCTGGGAGAGCTGATTGTGGCGCCGGGGGAACAAACGCTGGTGTCTAATATCGCCTCTGCGCAGACGCGCGGGCGCTACTTGGGGTTGCTGATGGTGTTTTATAATATGGGCTCTTCTTTAGGCTTTTTTGCCGCGGGGTGGCTTGGGCAGTATGTGGCCCCGCTTTATTTGCCCGGTCCGTGGCTGATTGTGGGGGCGGTGGCTTTATTGGCCGGGTGGGGGTTCTATGCGCTTAAAGGAGATTTGACGGCGGAAGAGGACGGCAAATTTGACGCGCCCGCCCCGGCCTCAAAAGGCCCCGCTGCCTTGCAGTAAACCCGGCGGCTTTTGCGTTGGGAGGCGGATTTATATTACTATTAAAAGAAAGGAGAAACTATGAGAGGAATTGTTTTTGCCGTATTAACCTTGGTGGTGGGCGGACTGATTGCGCTTGGGCTGGAGTGGCTGGCGGCTTTTCTGCCGGCGCAAATGGCGGGCGCTTTAAACCGCGTTTATGCCATTGGTATTCACCCGCTGTCTTTGCACATCAGCATTTGCGGAGCTATCGGGCTGGTGCTGGGCTATTTAATCATTTCCAAATTTGTGCGCAAATAATATGAAACTGGTTTTGGCTTCCCGTTCCCCTCGCCGCATAGAGATACTAAAAGAGCTGGAATTTGCTTTTACGGTTTGCCCGGCGGCAGGGCCGGAGCGTACGCCTTATAAGCGCCCGCATTTAAAGGTGGCGGATTTGTCTGCCAAAAAAGCCTTGGAAGTGGCGCAGAAATACCCGGACGCTTTGGTCATCGGCGCCGATACGCTGGTGTTTTGCGGGGGGGAAGTTATCGGCAAACCCAAAGATGAAAAAGACGCTCTGCGCATTTTGCGCAAGTTAAACGGTGTGTGGCAGACGGTCTATACCGGCGTAACATTGATTCATTTAAAGTCTAAAAAAATGGTGCGCGGCGTGGCTAAAACCTACTGCAAAGCGCGCACGCTGCCGCTTGCGGAGTTAAAATCTATGGCCGGCAAACATTTAGACAAGGCCGGCGCTTACGCCGTGCAGGATAAAGACGACCATTTTATAGAAAAAATGCGGGGCAGCCGCAGTAATGTGGTGGGCTTTCCCGTAGAACTGTTTACCCAAATGCTCAAGGAGTTTAATTATGAAGCAAACTGATTTGTTAATCATCGGCGCAGGTCCGGCCGGCTGCAGTGCGGCGGTGTATGCTGTACGCGCGGGGCTGAAAACTGTGATTGCCGGTGGAGCCATGCCCGGCGGCCAGCTCTTGCAAACCAATGATATTGAAAACTATGCCGGTTTTGTAAACCCGGTGCCCGGTTTTGAACTGATGGACAATATGCACAAGCAGTGCAAACGGCTGGGGGTAGAAATTACCACCGATGAAATCGTTAAATTGGAAGGGGATAAATCCCCGTTTACCTTAACTGCCGCCGGAGGGGAGCAGTACCAAGCCGCGGCGGTGGTCATTGCCGCCGGGGCCAGCGCGCGCTGGCTGGGTGTCAAAGGGGAAGAGGCGCTGAAAGGGCATGGCGTGTCTGCCTGTGCTACGTGTGACGGATTCTTTTTTAAAGGCAAAGAGGTGATAGTAGTGGGCGGCGGAAATACCGCTTTTGAGGACGCGTTGTTCCTTTCCCAGTTTTGCCCCAAAGTAACGCTGGTGCACCGCCGCGAAGGTTTCCGCGCCGATGCGGTAACTGTGGAAAAAGTGAAAAATACGCCGGCTATTTCCATGCGTTTAAATTGCGTGGTGGATGAAGTGCTGGGACAGGAAAGTGTGACCGGGGCCATATTGCGCAATGTGCAAACCCAAGAAAAAACACAAGTGCCCTGCGCGGGCATTTTTGTGGCGGTGGGTGCGGTGCCGCAAACGGCGTGGCTGAAAGGAAGCGGCGTGGCGCTGGACGAAAGCGGTCTGGTTAAAGTGGACGCCCACCAACGCACCAATATAGAAGGCATTTTTGCGGCGGGGGATTGCACGGAAAGTGAATTCCGTCAAGCCTCTGTAGCCGCAGGCAGCGGAGCCAAGGCCGGCATTTCGGCGGCGGCTTATGTGAATTTACACCGCTGATAAAGGCTTGTTTTTTTAACCGCCCGGACCGCCGGGCGGTTTTTTTGTGTTTTGAAAGCGCCGGCGGGGCCCGTATCTTGAAATATTGGCAGGCGGTGGGTAGCCTCCGTTTTTAGAAGCCCGGCGGCTCGGGCAGTGCAGGCCGCGGCGTGTTTGCTAGCACAAAATTTTTAAAATTATTTGCCGCGTAAGCGGTGGGGACCGAGTATTTGGAGAACAGCTCTAGGGGCAGAAAAAACAACTTTCGCGGCGGTGGCTGGCCCGGAGCCGAGAGCGGGGAACAAAAGCGGCAACTTTTGAAAACACGGCGGGGCTGATAGAGCGTTTGCATTCGGGCCAGCGTTTGGAACAGAGCAAAAAAACGGGCCGCTTGCCTATCAAAAATGCTACCATTCGGAAAAGGAGGGTTTATGAAAGAAATGGAATTTGATGAACAGGCCCGTCAGGTGCTGCAGATTTTGCGCCAAGGCGCTTTCTTGACCACTTGTGCTGCAGAACAGACCAATACAATGACTATTGGCTGGGGGTATTTGGGCTGGGCGTGGCGCAAACCGGTGTTTGCCGTCATGGTGCGCCACAACCGTTTTACGCATGAATTGTTGGAGAAAAACGGGGAATTTACTGTTACCCTGCCGCAAGAAGATATGAGCAAGGAGCTGGCTTTCTGCGGCACTAAATCCGGACGGAACACCGATAAAATCAAAGCCTGTGATTTCAGCTTAATCCCAGGCAAGACCGTTTCCGTGCCGCTGATTGTGTGCAAAGCTTTGCAATATGAGTGCAAAGTGGTGGGTAAGACGGAAATGACCCCTGCCGGCATGGAAGAGGCGCAGTTTAAACAATGGTATGATAAAGTGCCCGGCGATTATCATACTTTTTACTTTGGGGAGATTACGGCCTCTTATATTACCCAATAGACAGCCAGCCGGCTGGCAGAGCCCCTGTCAAGATATGAAGTATTTAAACCCGCTTTTACGGCGGGTTTTTTGTTGCAGGAAGGGCACCTTGGCAGGTTATGTCGTTTTTACTATAATAAACACGGAGATGTATAAACGGAGGAACCCATGCCGCAGCTGCTAAACAGTCAGGCAAATGTCTGCCCGCCGGGCCGGAAAAAGACGTCCAGGGCGGGAGGTTTTTTGTCGTATGCAAGAAGGGGTCGTTGTCTTTTTCCGTTGCAAACATTTCTTTCTTTGTTTTTCTCTATCATCTTTTTCAATTAGTTATATATAGGGCCAAAAGTCCAGCCAGTATGGGACCTTTGGCCCTTTTGTTTGCTGTAGGAAAAAGACAGAATGTAATAAACTAACACAGGGGCATGTTTAATCATATGACTAAATTTCTTTCTCTGTTTCTAAGTTGCTCTTTGTTGTTTTCCACGGTTGTTCCTTCTTACGGGCAGGCCTTGGCTGGCCCCCGCCGCCCGCTTATGTCTTATGCTGCCTCTGATGAAATGTTTTTTCCAAGCTATGGGGCGGATTCTTATGTCTTATCTGCAGAACAGAATATGGCGTTTACCCAAGCTTTTGAGCAGGCCCAGTTCCGTTTTTACTCGCAGGACTTGACTCAATTGAGAGAAAAAGTAAACGCGGCAGTGTCGGTGTTGACAGAGAGCCAAGAGCCAGATGATTATGAGTGGTTTAAAGAGTATTATACGGAAACATTGAGATCGACTTTTGAGATGTCCTTGTCGTTGGCCCGCAGTGCAGAAGAAAAGGAAACATTAAGAAAAGTGTATGAAAGCCAAACTTCAGAATCTTCTGTTAGAGAAATGTATGAGAAATTTTGGAATGGTGCAACGCAGCCGACTGCCGGACAGGGAGAGCAATACATCAAAGACTTGGGCCGCCAAATCTATGAAAAGGGAAAGAGAAATTATCAATCAGTATTAGATTTGATCGAAGAGGCATTGCCTGTGTTTGCTTCTGCGGGATTATTGGATCCGGGAGTCAAAAAGTGGGCCGCCGGTGTTTTGCGTCAAGAAGTACGCAGTCGTATGTCTAGCTGTGAGGCGTTGGGTTGGGTGCCGGGGCTGTTGGGCCGACAGGATAAAAAAGCACAAGAGTGTGAGTCTGTTTTAAAAAGCGCCAGCGCTTTAATTGTATTGGGAGAAAACGGCAACAGTCAAGACGCCCGAGTAATAAGTGATCTGTTAAAAACAGGCCACAACGGCATTTTAGGCCCTTCAGTAATTATATTGACGGGGACGGGCTTGCTGGCCATGGGGGCAGAAGATTTATTGGTGGCTGTTTTAAGCGAAGTGGCCAGGCAACAGCCGCGGATAGGGATTTTAGGCAGGGATTTTTCTTTTATCAGCATACAGGACTAGGTAAAAGCGGTTAAATCTTTGTTAGAGGCAGGAGATTGGGCCGTCGGACATGAATACAGCTTCTACCGAAAAACTGAAGGAAAAGCTTTGGGGAATGTTTGGATGGATTTGGGGGAGTATTTGGGGAAAGCAGCTGTTTCAAATTCCAAAGAAGGCCGTCGTGCAGCAGACGCTTTGGATCGTTTGGCGGGGCAACTGTTGGTTGTGGGCAAAGACGGCAGTGTGTTTATGCAGTTCCCTGTATTTATGGCGGGGGCTTTGGCTGGGGGATACCGTGTGAAGAATATGGCCCGCGCCGGCTGGGAGCTGGACGGCAACGGCCAAGGCCATTACGTAGACACGCGCGCCAACTGGCAGGCGTTGGAGCAGCGTTTGCAACAATGGGGGGAAACCCTCACCGGTTATACCATTGCCCGGCTGTATTTTGCTGGGAAAAGTGATTTAGATCCTTATACCAAAGTAGACATAGAAAACCACTTGGCCCTCGGATATAAGAAAAACGGAGGCGGAGCGATAAAAGAGATTGCCTGGCGCAGCGGGCCCTCAGACAAAGAAATAAACCAGTATCAAAATTGGAACAGAGCCATGCGGTTAGGCGGTCAGGTGGATACGGCTTTGGCGGTAGTCGGCATACTGGCTGCCGGGGTGGGGTTGGTCAAGGCCGGTGCCTCTGGGGTGCGGGCTTTAAACCAGATGGGGCGTGTTTTTAAATTGGCCCGCTCGGGTGCGGCAGGGAGCGGCTTAAAAGCAACGCTCAACTCCTATAACCGGATAGTACGTTTGGGGCGCTTGCAGAAATACGGAGTTTCCAGCTGGCGCCAAGCATTTGTCAGTAAAATGGCAGGATTGGAAACGGCCGCCTCCGAACAATCTGTTTCTAAAACTCTCAAAGCAGTTGCCAGTTCTTCTTCAAAAGCCGACATCCTTGCGGCTTCTAATGCGGCAAAATCTATAGGGACTGCCCCACGGAGCGTGCCCTCTGCATCGCTGTCAAAAACGACTGTGGTTTCTGCTACCCCTTCCCAGCAGGCTGTTTCTGCCGTTGTTTCGCCTGCAAATAAACCAATAGCCAGCGGGGGGGAAATATTTACGCCAAAAGCCGGTGTTTATAAAAAAGGCAGCATGATGACGCCTCAGCTCAGAGAGGCCTTGCAAAAAAAAGGCGGCGAACGTTTAGTACAAGCCGTAGAAGGAAAGGGAAATCCGGCGTCGGCTTCTGCCAGTAAAGGCACCGTTGGAGGGAAGAAAGCCCCCAAACAAACAAAAGCTCAGAATAAAGCTAAGAAAGCCAACGTCGTTTCCGAGCAGACAGCGCAGCCTGCTGTATTAGCGCGTGGAGATGCTGGATTTTTAAATCAAAAACCAGATGTTTTGGTCAATTATTTGCGCCGTACATATAATTTGACTCCGGATTCTCTGAAAGATATTAAGAGGGTCTTGGTGCGAATTGAAACCTTGTCCGACGGCCCCGCTTTGAAAAGAGCGGTCTTTGAACGGGTAGAACAGTTGTTAAAAATGAAACAGGATATTTTGGCTTCGTATGCTGCTTCTACCGGTCGGCCGCGGGTTCATCCCGGCGTGCGGGTGTATTATTTGGGCGATAAAGAAGCTATAACGGCGGCATCTTTTCAGCCTAAACATATTACACTGGCTTTGGAAGAAGTATTGCAACCGGGGACTCTGAGAGAATTTTCTTCTATTGCTTCGCGGGTAAATAACAACCGCAGTCTGTGGACTATGAATACCAAAGGGAGTGCCAGTATTGTTGTGCAGCGCGGAAAAAGAATAACCCCTAAAGATGTTTCCCAGTTATATCAGCATGTATTAAATTGTTCTTTTAAACAACCTTGCCGTTATTTGTTGGATGAAAACGGGACCGTTTTGTTCTATCCTCCACAGGGGCGGACGTGGCTGCGGGTGGGGGAGCATGAAGTGGCCAATAAATTCCATCTCCATATTCATACTGATAAATATATTCCTGTGGCGGGCGGCATACGCAATGGCCAGGAACGTATTATCTTAAATTATCGTGTTCCGATGGTTAATGTGGACAAGAACTTCCGTGCTTTAAGCCGCGCCAAAGGGCACGGCTATACGGAAAAACATATTCCTGTCCGGCAGACAGAAGCCTACCGAGTATTTGTTTCCGGTGCATTGGAGGATATGGTGCGTACCGGCGCCGCAGTGTCTCTGCAGTAATAGGTCCTTTATGTAGGTCTTTTTTCTCTTGCCAAATAGGTCCAAAGACTCTGGTTGGTTGGTGTATTTTTTCTTATCATTTTAAAAGAAGGACAATATGTGTAGTCAAATGATAAGCAGAAAAGAGGTCTATATGAAAAAGGCAATATATGGTGTTATGGCAATGTTGATGCCGTTGGGGCTGTGTTTCCAAACAACTTTGGCGGAAGCCGGGGTTGCAATCCGCCCTACAGGCAAACAACAATTAAAAATTTTAGATCAGAATATCCGCCAGAAGGCGGTTGCCGGCTTGCGTAAAGCCGCTACGGAAGAATTACTCCGTCTTTTAGCTTCCAGAGAAGCCCGTGAAACTCGGAAACTGCAAGAGCATGTCCGCAAATTGGTAGAGGCCGGTGCTGATGTCAACGCCCATGACAGAAACGGCAACAGCGTGTTTTCTTTGGCAATTTGGAGCGGAGATGCTGATACCGTCAAATTTTTGATGCGCAAAGGAGCTCGTCCTGACGCCGAGCACTGCCCGGGCCTTGCTGAAAACTATCTGATGGCCTTGGCCCAAAAAGGTTATTGTCTGAATGGACAATTCGTTTTTAGACATCCGGGTTTTAAGAGCGATATAGAACTGGCCAAATTTTTCCGCGGCCTCTCCGAAGCTGCCGCCCAGCCCAACATGCTTGCGCTGGCAGAAGCAATAGATATGGATAATATTCCGTTGGCAAAATATTATATCGATTGGTTCGGTGTTAATATTACCCGCAAAGCGGATAAACGTACGGCGTTGCATGAGCTTGCTTTGCAGAATAATTTGGACGGAGTAAAGTTCCTGCTGGAAAACGGCGCCAATCCGGCGGCTAAAGATGCAGAAGGCAAAACTCCGGCGGATTTGACTACGGACGCTCAGGTGCGTTCTCTGTTAAATTATATGCAGCAAGACTGGAAAATGGACTTTCCGCTGCACCGCGCTGTCAGAAAAGACGATATTAAAACCGCGGTCGATTTGATTTATGCCGGAGCGGACGTAAATGAACAGCTGGCCTCTGACGGGCGCACCCCGCTGATTGAAGCGGCCCGTTTCAACCATAAAAATTCCGTACTTTTGTTGATTGCCAACGGAGCGGACTTAAATAAAGGTTCTTTTAAAGGAGATACTCCGCTGCACTTTACCATATTGCAAGGAAGCTTTTCCATGATTAAGCTGTTGGTGGAAAAAGGCGCCGATGTAAATGCCGTTAATGCAGATGGGAACACCCCGTTACATTATGCTGTGCGTTATGGCAATGAACGTATGGTGCAGTATCTGAAGAAAAACGGCGCCCGCATGGATATTAAAAATAAAGAAGGTTTGAGTCCAGCCCAAATAGAAGCGAAAAAAGCGTTGGAGCGCAATCAGGCCTATACCCAGCAAGTGAAGTGGAATTTGCGCTACGAATAAGCGGTCTCTTTTTAACACCCCGTTCTGCTATAGCGGAACGGGGTTTTTATAACCTCTTGCCATAAACTCCGGGCATAAGTTTACAGAATAAAAAGTTTCGTCCCTCATAAAATAACCATATCCTCTTATAGAGAACTTGGCGGAGGAGAAAAGCGGAAATTCGGAAAAAACAAAGCGCGTACCCCAGAGCATTATATCAGGCAGTCCAACGAAAAATCAGGTACAATATATCTATGAGCACACAAACAGAACATTTCCGCAGCGGTTTTGCCGTATTGGCAGGCTTGCCCAATGCCGGCAAGTCCACGCTGCTCAATGCCTTGGCTGGGGGGCTGCTCTCCCCGGTGACGGACAAACCGCAAACCACTCGCCAAAATATTTTGGCTATTATTGAGGGGGATAACTACCAGGTTGTCTTTGTAGATACCCCGGGTTTCTTGCGCCCACGCTATAAACTGCAGCAGACCATGGCGGCCTGTGTGGAGCGCGCCGTGGGAGAAGATGCGGATTTGGTGCTGCTTTTGGTGGACGCTTCGGCCCCTGATTTGCAGGCCCACCAGCAGTTGTTTGAGAAAATTGCCCGCGTGTTCTGCCCCGTGTATTTGGTGCTGACAAAAACCGATTTAGTAAAAGATAGCAATATCTTGTCTGCCTTAGAAACAGAAGTGCGCCAAAAATTGCCTAATATCAGCCAAGTATTTCGGGTGTGCGCCCCGCGCGCTGAAGGGGTGCAGGCACTCAAAGAGGCCGTGGCCCAGGCTATGCCGCAAAGCCCGGCCTATTTCCCTCCGGGGCAGTGGACGGACCGCTGGGAGCGGTTTTACGCGGCGGAGTTTATCCGGGAGCAGATTTTTAAACTGTATCAAAAAGAAATCCCGTACAGCACGCAGGTGGAAGTGGAAAAATTTACCGAAGATTTGGGCAGCAAAAATTTTATCCGCGCTATTATTCATGTGGAGCGGGAAAGCCAAAAGCCCATTATCATCGGCAAAGGCGGTGCCGCCATTGCCCAGCTGCGCCAGCGTGCGCAAAAGCGTATTGAAGAGTTTTTGGGCAGGCCGTACCGGCTGGAACTGCAAGTGGTGGTCAGCCCCAACTGGCGCGATGACCCCCAGTTTTTGGAGCGTTTTGGATATATAGAGCATGACTAAAAAAACCGCCGCAAGGCGGGTTTTTTATGTGTTGATATATGCGGCAGGAAGCGGTGTGGCGGCCCTTTTTAATCGGTTTGCAGTCTATATGCAAAAAGGATTTTAAAGCCTATCTAGGTGCCGTGAGCGGGCGGGCTTTTGCAGCGGCTTTACGGCCGCGGCGACGGGAAGTATTCGGCGCGTGTAGGGAAATTTGCTATGATATAGCCATGACGAAGAAAGAAGGCATTTTGGTCGTATGCACCAACCGCAAGGCTTACCACGACTATTTTATTTTGGAAACTTTTGAGGCGGGGCTCTCTTTGCTGGGGCCGGAAGTAAAGTCCGTGCGGCAAAAAGAAGTCAGCCTGGAGGGGGCTTTTGTGCGGGTGGAAAACGGGCAGGCGGACATTTTGAATATGTACGTCAAACCCTACAAATTTAATTCCCTTTCCGAGCCGGACCCCACCCGTGCGCGCCGGCTGCTTTTAAACAAGCGGGAAATACGCAAATTGCATGCCGGGGCGGAAATCAAGGGGCAGACTTTGGTGCCGCTTGAAATTTATTTTAAAAAAGGCTGGGCTAAAGTAAAAGTGGCCTTGGCTAAAGGCAAACACTTGTACGATAAGCGCGAAAGTCTAAAGAAAAAAGACTTAAACCGCGAAATGGAAAAAGGCTTTAAAAATTCCATTCGTTTTTAACCGCCGAATAGGGAGGAAATTTTATGGAAAAAATGATTGCAGACGCTGCCGCCGTATCTGCTTTGTTGGATAAGCTGGCCCGTGAAATTATGCAAAAATATCCCGATACGAAACAGTATTGTTTAGTGGGTATTAAAACGCGCGGGGCGCATATTGCCCGGCGTTTGCAGAGCCGTATTGAGCAGCTTGCCGGCGCCGCCCCACAGCTGGCGGAGCTGGATATTTCCTTTTACCGGGACGATTTGACTCTAGTTGCGCAGGACCCGTTGCTTAAAAGCACCTCTTTGGGGGTGGATATATCAGGCAAAACGGTCATTTTAGCCGATGATGTGCTCTATTCGGGCCGTACGGTGCTGTGCGCATTGAACGCGCTGGCGGCGTTTGGCCGGGCAAAAAAGACGGAATTTTTAACCTTGGTGGACCGGGGGCACCATTGCCTGCCGGTGTGCGCCGATTTTGTCGGCAGCCATGTGGTGACGGCAGCTGATGATATTATTCATGTGCATTTGAAAGAAAAAGACGGAGACGACTGCATTATGCATGACATCGGCGGTCAGCACAAACGCTAAGCCGGGCTGAGAGGGCCTCTCACGCGTTCTGCTCCGCCGGCGTAATATACACCTCGTCGTGTTTGGGCGGGGCAGTGCGGCGGAAGCTGTTTGGCGGAGCGACGTTTAGGCGGGGGAAGAAAAAATTCTGTTTCTTACGACGGAAAAAATGACTTTTCTTGCAAAAGGCGGCGCAATTTTCTAAAATATACTCTGTGATGGGCGGGTGGCGGAATGGCAGACGCGCACGGCTCAGGACCGTGTGGACGAAAGTCCTTAAGGGTTCAACTCCCTTTCCGCCCATTTCTTTTTTAGGTCTGCGGCATGAAAAAGTATGATTACTATCGTCCTTCGGCTTCCTCGCTAGGCCGCAAGAAAAAGGTCCGCCGGACCTCTTCAGTTACCTTCTTAAAACCCTTTATCTTTTTTCTCATTTTCGTAGGTTTGTGTTTTGCCGCTTATTTGGGCACCTCTAAGGCATATCAGGCTTTTTCTGCTTCCCGCATGGGCAAATGGCAGCCGGAAACGGCGGCCATATCCGGCGCAGACGGCGTACTGGCAAAAGAGCTGCAAGCCGCTGCCGATAAAAAATTAAACCAACCTTTTTCCGTCAAAGACGCCGTCTCTTTCCAAACGGCTCTTGCCAAACAATATCCCCAGCTACGGCAAATATCGGTTAAGAGGGGGCTTCTTTCCGGCAAGCTCAAAGTATCGGTTAAACGCAGAGAACCGGTGGCCAAATTCGTACTGCCGGACAACTCCGTGCGTTTTATTGACCAAGACAGCACCGTCTATACAGACCCTAATCCTGACCCTCTTTCCAAAGTGCCTTTTGTGGAGCTGGAAGGCAGCGTGCCGGATAAACTGGGCGAAGAATTTGTGGATTTGGTGCGCAGCACGTTAAAATTAAAAGACCAGCTGGATTTTGCTTTTTTGCGCTTTAATACGGACAAAGATACCGTGCGTATGTATTTGCCCGATGACAGCGTCATTCTTTTTGGCCCCGCTAAAAACCTCAAAGCCAAAGCCCGCCGCGCCGCACAGATAGAGGATTGGGCTGATAAAAACGCCCTTCCGCAGCCGCATGAGCTGGATTTTGCGTATTTTGACGACGGGAAAGTTTTTTTAAGACAGACAGGCCATTAATTTTTATAATATACATAAAGACTTTTATCGCAGGTGACTTATGGCTAAGACAAACATCATTGCGGGCTTAGACGTTGGCAGTGGAAAATTGACTGCCGTAGCCGCAGCCCATGATTTTGAAACAAATACTTTACAAATTTTATCCGGACGCAGCGTGCCCTGCAAAGGGGTACGCGGCGGCGTAGTGTCTGACATACGGGAAACTTCCGCCGCGGTTACCCAGCTGCTGGGCGGCATAGAGCGGGAACTTAATAAAGATATTGGCAGTTTGTTCGTCGGTGTGCGCGGGGCGCATTTGGAATCTTTTTGCAACCACGGCACCTATAACATTTCCCGCATGGATAAAGAAATTACCCAGGCGGATATGGAATTGGCGGTGGAAAACGCCAAAGCCATGCCCATTAAAAATGACAATGAAATCGTCAATGTCATTACTCAGGGCTTTGCCATAGACAAGCTGCGCGGTATCAGCAACCCCGAAGGCATGGAAGGCTCTTTGCTGGAAGTGGACGTGCATATTACCACCGGCTCTTCTACCCATTTAAATAACTTGGCTAAGGCCATTCAGCGCCCGGGCTATAAAATAGACGGTACCTTTTACGGCCTGGTGCCGCTGGGCGATTGCGTGCTGAGCCAGGAAGAAAAAGACATTGGCGCCATGATTGTGGACCTAGGCGGTGAAACAATGTCTGTAGGAATTTATATTGACGGTATTTTGAAGTTCTCCCGCGATATTCCCTACGGGTGTGACTTAATTACCAGCGACCTTTCGCGCCTGTTGCATACTTCGCGCCAAAACGCCAAAGAAATCAAAGAAAAATACGGCGTGGCTTTCCCAACGTTTTTAGACGAAGAAGGGGAAATCCCGGTGCCGTCTTTGGACGGGCGCAGCACCCACAATATCAAAAAGAGTTACATTTTAGACATTATCCAGCCGCGTGTGGAAGAATTGTTTGAGCAAATCCAGCATTGTGTGGCTACTTCGGGCTATAAAAATTTCCCGGTGGTGGGCGTACTGACCGGCGGCGGCAGCCAAATGCCCGGCATGACCGACCAAGCCGTGAATATTTTGGGCCTTAAAGAAGTGCGCCGCGGCGTAGTGCAGCGGGATTTGGTAACGGCGGCCGATGAATTTTTTGACCCGGTGTACAGCACGGCTATGTCTTTGGCGTTGTATGCTTCAGACAACAGCGGTTATGAAGAGTACAGCCGTGGCAACTATGAAAAAGGCGGTTCTCTGTTTGGCAAGCTGGGCCGTATGCTGAAAGGAATGGATTTGTTCGGCGGTTGAGTGCGCCGGGAGTGATTATGAGCGATTTGTTTATGCCGGCCGATTTGTTTGAAACCAAAAAGGCCAAAATTAAAGTAATCGGCGTTGGCGGCGGCGGCGGAAACGCCATTAACCACATGGTCAGCGCCGGCCTAAAAGACATTGATTTTATTGCCGTCAATACGGACGCGCAGGATTTGCGCCGCAATAAAGCCCCGTACCTGGTGCAGGTGGGGGAGAAAATTACCAAAGGGCTGGGCGTGGGCGGAGACCCGGAAAAGGGCCGCCGCGCCGCAGAAGAGTCCAAAGAAAAACTCAAACTGATTATCGGACAGAGCGACCTGCTGTTTATTACCGCCGGCATGGGCGGCGGCACCGGCACGGGCGTGGCGCCGTATTTGGCTAAACTGGCTAAAGAACTTTACGGAGATGATTTGCTGGTTATTGGCGTAGTTACCCGTCCGTTCAATTTTGAAGGCTATGTACGCGAAAAGCAGGCCGATGAAGGCATTAAAGAAATGCAGAAGTACGTGGACTCCATGATTATCGTGCCTAATGAAAAGCTTTTTGCCAACATTGACCCGGAAACTTCTTCTCGCGATGCATTTAAAATGGTAGATGAGGTGTTGCTTCAGGCGGTAAAAGGCATTGCCGAAGTGATTACCAAACCGGGCGAAGTAAACATTGATTTTAACGATATCCGCAAAGTGATGTGCAACTCGCACAAGTCGCTTATCGGTATCGGCGAAGCCAGCGGCCCGGGGCGGCATTTGGCGGCGGTGAAGAAAGCCATTTCTTCTCCGCTTTTGGAAAATGCCGACATTCGCGGGGCCAAAGGCTTTATCGTACATTTTTTGGCCGATGAAAACCTGACGCTGATGGAGCAGGGCGAAGTGATGAACCTAATCCGCCAGTACGCCAGCAATGACTCTATTGTGATGTTTGGCCATTCGTATGACAGTAGTTTAAAGGGTGTGTTTAAGGTTACGGTTATTGCCACCGGTTTTAGTGCGGAAAAGGCTAATATGTTTAACTCCCGCCGACCCATAGAGCCGCAAACGCCGCAAACCTATGATTTAAAGAAAAACGTGTTTGCCACGTTTGATGAACCCAAAGCGGAGCAGGAGCCGGAGGACAACATGCTCATCCCCGCTTTTTTGCGCCGTAAAAAAACGGCAAAGACCCGTTAAGGAGGTACTATGGCGGTAGGACTTCAAAGTTTGCTCAGAACCGTAGTGGACAATAAGGCCAGCGGTCTGCATATTCGCGGCAATTCCAATGCGTATGTCCGTTTAAACGGCAAAATTAAACCGATAGACGACTCCTTTGTTTCCAACGACGAAGCCAAAAAAATGGCTTATGCGTGCATGGGGGAGCGCGAACGCAAAATTTTTGAGCAGTACAGTACTGTGGACTTTTCTTTGGACGCCAAATCCTACGGGCGTTTTCGTTTTAACGTATTTCGCCAGTCGGCTAAAATAGCCATGGCTATTCGCCATATTCCGCTGAAAATCCCTTCTTTTAAAGAGCTGAATTTGCCCGAAGAGGTGCTCAAAAAAATTGCCGACAATCGCCGCGGTTTAATTATTGTAACCGGTATGACAGGCTCGGGCAAAACCTCTACTCTGGCGGCGATGATTGACTATATCAACCGCACCCGCAACGGGCACATTTTGACTATTGAGGACCCTATTGAATTTGTGCATACGGAAAACCAGTGTATTATCAGCCAGCTGGAGCTGGGGGTGGACACACCCTCTTACACCGGTGCATTGCGCGCGGCTATGCGCCAAGACCCCGATATTATCATGATTGGCGAGCTGCGCGACGCCGAAGTAATGAAGGCCGCTATTTCCGCGGCGGAAACCGGGCAGCTGGTGCTTTCTACTATGCATACGGTCAATGTGACGCAAACCTTGGCCCGCTTGACGGAAGCTTTCCCTATTGAGCAGCACCAGCAGGTGCGTTTGCAGCTTTCGGAACTTACCAAAGGCATTATCTGCCAGCGTTTGCTGCCTACCATTAAACCGGGCATGATGCCGGCTTTGGAAATTATGGTCAGCACGCCGCAAATACGCAAGCTGATTTTGGACAACCGCGCCAGCGACCTCTACAAAGCGCTGCAGGGCGGGGATTATTACGGCATGAATACCTTTGACCAGTCTTTGGCTAAGCTCTATAAAGACAATAAAGTGGATATGGAGCAAGTCATGGCCGCCGCTACCAGCCCCGATTCTTTGATGATGGCAATCCGCGGTGTAACTACCAACTTGGAGGAAGCATGAGCCGCATAAAAGGCCCCGTAGTAGCTATAGACGGCACCGCCGGGACGGGTAAATCCTCTGTCGGCAGAGCGGCGGCGCAGCAACTGGGATATGGTTTTTTAAGCACGGGAGGGTTGTACCGTGCTTTGGCTTACCATGTCTTTGCCCAGCATGCAGACGCGGCTGATGCACAAGCTGTACTGGCGGTAGCCAAGCAGCTGGATTTTGTGTTTGAGCGCCAGCCGGACGCTACGCTGAAAATGTGGGTCAACGGCGAATATTTGGGTGATAAATTGAATTTAGATGAAGTGGCCCAAACCGCCAGCAAAGCTTCCACCCATGCTGCCGCCCGCGCGGTACTGACGGAGAAAATGCGCCAGGCCGGCCAAGACGGAGGCATTATTTTGGAAGGGCGGGATATCGGCACGGTGGTGTTTCCGGACGCCGAGGTAAAAATTTATCTGACCGCCGCGCCGGAGGTGCGCGCCGACCGCCGCGTAAAACAGCTTTTAGCCCAAGGTGTGCCGGCAGATTATGAGCAGATTTTAGCCTCTATTAAAGAACGCGACCTGCGCGACAGCACCCGCGCCGCCTCCCCGCTTAAACCGGCGCCGGACGCAGTGCAAATAGATACTTCTGACATGACCATGAAGCAAGTGATAGACGCTGTAGTCAAGGAAATCAACAAGTATGCTGCTTAATTTGGTAAAATTTAGTGCAAGGGTGTTCTTTAAAACATGCTACGATTTCAAAGCGGAAGGGTTGGAAAACATTCCCCCGACCGGCGCTTTAATCATTGCGGGTAACCATTTGTCCAACGCAGATCCCCCGGCTATCGGCGCTTTTGCCGGGCTGGTGCGCGATTCGCGCTTTATGGCGAAAAAAGAGCTTTTTGCTGTTCCTGTGCTGGGGTGGTTTTTCCGGCGCTGCGGTTATATTTCCGTGGACCGTAAACGCACCATAGGCGATTTTGGCGCGCTGGAAGGCGCTATTGAAGCCTTAAACCGGGGGGAGAGTATTGTGATGTTCCCGGAAGGGACACGCTCTAAAACCGGCAAACCGCAAAAACCCAAAAGCGGCATAGGTTTTTTGGTGTATAAAACAGGCGCTCCGGTGTTGCCTGTCAAAGTGGAAGGCACGTTTGGCTGGCCCTGGGTGCGCAAAATACGCGTCAAATTCGGGCAGCCTTTTACCCCGGTCAAAGACCCGGCGTTGGAGCCCAAAGCGCAGTATAAACAATTTGCTAATGAAATCATGGAAAAAATAAATTCAATTACTATCTAAACGGAGGGAACGCGCCCGCCCCGCGGGGTGTGGCGTAAATAAGGACTTATGACTACGACTAACGAAGAAATCAAAAATACCGAAGAAACAACCAACGAGCCCGAAATGACGATGGACGAGTTGATTGCACAACAAGAGTCTTTATCGGAACACTTAAACAAACGCGAAATTGTGGAAGTGACGGTTGTACAAATTACAGGGGATTATGTCCTAGTGGATACCGGCGCCAAAAAAGAAGGCGCTATTGCCGTGTCTGAATTTGACGGCAAAGCATTGCCCGCTGTGGGGGATAAGGTATCGGCCGTACTGGTTAAACGCGGCAATGACGAAAGACATTCTATTTTGTCCCACAAAAAAGCGTTGGAAATGCAGGGCTGGGATATTTGCAAACAAGCTTATGAAAACAAAGAACGCGTCAAAGGCGTGATTTTGCAGACGGTAAAAGGCGGCTACATCGTAGACGTTTTTGGCGTAAGCGGGTTTATGCCGCTGTCTTTGTCTGAGCTGCACACGGCCTATAAACACTATTTGCCTGTCGGGGCCAAGATTAAAGCCGTCATTGTAGAATTTTCTAAAGAAAAACAGAAACTGATTGTTTCGCGCAAACAAGTGCTGGAAGAGGACGAAGCCGTCCGCCGCACCGAAGTGCTGGGCCAAATCAAAGAAGGCGAAGTGCTGCGCGTCGTCGTAGCTAAAGTGGACAAAGACCGCCTGTTCCTGCGCTTCCATGGCATTGAAGGCGTGGTAAATTTGGAAAATATCGCCTGGAAAGAGCCGGAAGCTTCTTTGGCCAATTTCCGCCGCGGCCAGCGCTTGAAAGCCAAATTGTTAAAGCTGGACCAGGAAGCCCAGAAATTGGAATTTGGCCTTAAACAGCTTTTCCTCAACCCGGCTGACGCACTCAAACGCCGCTATCCGTACAAGAGCTCCGTCAAAGCCACCATCACCAAGGTGGACGCTGAAAACGGGGTGGAATGCACCATCGGCAAAAACAATACCAAAGCGTTTATCAGCCCCTTTGAAATGGGACGCGATTTCAACGCCAATGTGGGCGATGTAATTCCGGCTTTGGTGGTTGGCGTAGACCCGGAAACGTTTACGGTCAACCTCTCTGTGAAAAAGTATGACCAGGTGCAAAACCGCAAAGTGGTGGCGCAGTACTTGAAGCAAGCCCCGCGCCCGACTTTGGGCCAGCTCTTGGAAGATTCTTTCAATACGGAAGAAGACGAAGAAAAATAGTTTAGAGCGTAATTGAAAGCCCCGCCTGTTTGAGGCGGGGCTTTTTTGTATATTCAAGCAGCACGCTTTCGTTTTAGCCTGTTTCATAGCAGACACAAAAGAGGAAGTAGCGCAATAAAATATTGCATACGGTTGGACCTGCACAGAACCAAACAGAAACCCAGAAGGGTGCGCCCAGGGGCTTTCTGAGCGGGGCTGCGTTTCTGTCTAGGGGCTGCGTGTGCTGTGTTTGGCTCTAGGGGATTTCTGAGCAGAGGTGTTTGTTCGGCCTAGGGTAACTGCTATAATTTATATATGGAAAAACTGCTTCTTTTGTCTTGCTGTGCGCCATGCTCGTGCGGGGTGATTGAAAAATTAGCCCGGCAGGGGCGCGCTTTTACCGTGTTGTTTTACAACCCTAATATTGATACGGAAGCGGAATACCAAAAAAGGCTGGCGGAAAATAAACGCGTCTGTGCTCGCTTTGGCGTGCCGTTTGCAGAACTTCCCTATGAGCCAGAGGTATGGCGGCAGGCAGTACAGGGGCTGGAAGAGGAGCCGGAACGCGCAAAGCGCTGTTCGGTGTGTTTTAGGCTGCGGCTGGAGCGGGCGGCCCGCTACGCCAAAGAAAACGGCTTTTCGGCTTTTTCCTCGGTATTGGGCATTTCCCGCCATAAAGATTTAGACCAAGTCAATGAACAGGCGGTGCTGGCGGCGCAAAAAGAGGGCATTGCCTACGATTTGACCAACTGGCGCAAAGGGGGCACGCAAGAGCTAAAAAATGCCCTCATGCGTGAAATGCAGATTTATAACCAAACCTACTGCGGCTGCATATACAGCCGCCGCCAGTCCCGCACGGGGAATAAACCCCGTCCGTAGAAATAGACCTCTCAATAGAGCCATTCTGCTAAATCAAACGCCCCGGGTTTACGCCCGGGGTTTTTACTTCAAAAGCCTACTTAGTTTTGTTTTGTCTTATAAGGAGAGGGGGCTTATGGTGGGCTGTCCGCTTTAGCTCTAGGCCGCTCTTGGAATTTATGGCGAGAGGAGCTTGTTTTCTTATGGTGGGCTGTCCGCTTCAGCCCCGGCCGCTCCTGGATAAAGGGAGAGAGAGGCTTGTTTTCTTAGTTCCAGCCCCGGGCCGCTCCAGGGTTTTTGAAGAGTGGTATGTGTAAAAACCCCGCCGTTTGGCGGGGTTTTTAGAGTAAACAATTAATGCACGCCGTGCATCCATTTTTTGATGCCTTTCATACTGAGAAGCAATATGCCCGACACCACCAGCGGCACCAGCACCAGCCACAAAAAGAACTGCACATTGCTGATTTTTTGGAAGTAGCCGGAATAGACCCCCGCCAGTTTATTGGCGGCGGCGTTGGAGAGAAACCACACCCCCATTAAAAGCGATACAAAACGCGCCGGGGCCAGCTTGGTTACCATAGACTTGCCCACCGGGGATATACATAATTCGCCAAATGTGTGGAACAAGTAAGTAAAAGCTAGGTAGAACAGGCTGATTTTGGCGTTTCCTATCAAGGCAAACGCTCCTAAAAGCATCACGGCAAACCCCGCCGCCAGCAGCCACAAAGACACCACAAACTTAGCCGGGGTGGAAGGCTCTTTGCCTTTTTTAGCTAGGCTAATCCAGAGTTTTGAAAACAGCGGCGCAAAGATGACGATGTAGAGCGGGTTTAAAGACTGGAACCAGTTGGCCGGTATTTCCCAGCTCCACGAGCCCAGCGTAATCACGCGGTTTGTATATTCGTAGGCGAACAGGTTCAGCGCCGCGCCCGCCTGTTCAAACGCCGCCCAGAAGAAAATAGTGAAAAAAGCCATAATGGCAATGACGGCCATTTTCTGCTTTTCTTCCGTCGTAAGCGGGGGGTGATTTTGGGATTGTTTGCGGGTTTTCATATAGACTATATAAGCCGCTGCTAGTACCGCGGCAGAAATCCAGGCGGTGGTTTGGCAGCCTTTCATATACAGCGCAATCACCCCTGCACCCAGCAAAATGGCCCACACCGCCGGGTCTTTATAAAATGTCGGTTTTTCAGTGGGGGGAAGTCCTTTTCCGGAGAGGAACTTTTTCTGCCCGAAAATAAAGGTTGCCAGCCCCAGCAGCATGCCGATACCGGCAATCCAAAAGGCCACTTTATAGTTGTTTTGGGAAGCAAAATAGCCCACCGCCAGCGGCCCAAAGAATGCGCCGATATTAACGCTCATATAAAAAATAGTAAAGCCGCCGTCGCGCCGCGGGTCATTTTTTTCATACAGCTGCCCGACGATAGCCGTTACGTTGGGTTTAAAAAAGCCGTTGCCCAAAATCAGCAGCCCCATAGCGGTGTAGAGCATGCCTACGGTGGGTATACTCATGACAAACATACCCCCGGCAATCAATACTGAGCCCAAAATAATGGACCAGCGCTGCCCCAAATAGCGGTCTGCCAAAAAGCCCCCCAGCAAAGTGGACAAATACACCAGGCTGGTAAATGTGCCGTATATATTGGCGGCGCCGGTTTTGTCCATTTGCAGCAGGTACACCATATAAAGGATGAGGATACTGCGCATGGCGTAGTAGCTGAAGCGTTCCCACATTTCCGTCAGAAACACCAGCCACAAGGCCACGGGTTGTTTTTCTTGGATAACTTGGTCTTGCGTCATGCTTCCTCCTAAATACAAAGATAGTACACTTTACTAAATTTTGCCTTCGTGTGCGGAATTTTTTATTGAAATGGCTTTCCGTGTTTTCTGCGCGGCGGAAAATATTGTTCTGTTTGACCGTAATTCTGCGCAGGCGGCGGATAGAAAAAGCCCCCGGCGGGCGGGGGCTTTTCTGGGTGTTTAAAAACGCTTCGGCCTATTTAATCAAAATGTTAGGTCCTACGGCCGATTGCAGCTTGATTTTATCCACGCTTTCATAGTGGTATGGATAAAGCACTTTGGGCTGCAGGCGTTTGGCAGCATCTACAAACATCTCATCAGTCATGGTGTAGGGCAAGTTTTTGGGCAGGAAAGCTACGTCTACCCCGGCGATGTCTGCCATTTGGGGGATATTCTCTGTATCGCCCGCCAGATAGAGGCGGAAATCTCCAAAGTGCAGCACATAGCCGTTGCCCCAACCTTTGGGGTGCCAAAGTTTGCCGTTGGGCTGTTTGTGTTTGATGTTGTAGGCCGGCACGGCGTCTATTTGAACGTCCTGCCAGGTGAAGCTTTGCCCGTTTTCCAGCGCGGTTGCCCCAGAAGGCAAATCTTTAGCCGCCGATGGGGAAGCAACAAAAGTTGTTCCCTCTTTTTGGGTTTCTTTCCAAGCTTTTTGGTCTAAGTGGTCGTAGTGGTCGTGCGTAATCAGGACCAAATCCGCTTTGGGCAGTAGCGCATAATCGGCTATAGAGGAATACGGGTCCACTTGAATGGTCTTTCCGTTCCAGCTGATTTGCACCGAGCCGTGGCCCAGTGGCAATACATATACGTCCCCGGCGGACGTTTGGTATAGGTCACCTTGTGGCTTTTGCATAGTGCATCCTCCCGCTATGAATAGCAATATCCCTGCCAGCAGGGCCATTGTTTTCATACGTTCCCCCTTATTTAATAATACTGTGTACCAAGCGGTACGGTTTGGGTTTGGCAGCCGTTATTTTAACGGCCTGTGCAAACAGCTCCGCCCCGGCGTTTAAGCGTTTGGGGTCTGAAGCGTAAAGCGTGGCAATCACGTCGCCTTTTTTGACGGCGTCACCGGCTTTTTTGTGCAGCCAAATGCCGGCACCATAGTCAATTTCGTCTTCCATGCGGTCCCGTCCGGCGCCTAAGAGCACGCCTGCGCGGCCGGTCAGTTTGGCGTCAATAAAGCAGACATAGCCCTTTTTGTCTGCTTTGAATTCATAGGAAAGTTTGGCATTTTTAAGATGTTTTTCCGGCTCGTCCACCACTTTAGGGTTGCCGCCCTGCCATTTGACCATTTGGCGGAATTTCGCTAAAGCGCTGCCGTCTGCAATGTAGCCTTCCAGCAAGGCGCGCGCTTTGTCCAAATTCTTCTCACGCCCGCTGATAACCAGCATATGCGCCCCGGTTTCAATCACGGCTTCGTAGAAGTCCGGCGCCAGGTCTTTATGTCCTTTTAAAATTTCTATCGTTTGATACATTTCATTGGCGTTGCCCACCGCGCGCCCCAGTGGCTGGTCCATATAGGTAATTAAAGCGCGGCAGTTCAAGCCCAGCAGCTTGGCAGTAGACACTAAGGCCTTGGCCAGTTTTTTGCTGTCTGTCAGTTTTTGCATAAATGCGCCGGAGCCATATTTCACGTCCATGAGCAGGCTGTCCACTCCTTCGGCGTATTTTTTAGACAAGATGCTGGCCACAATCAGCGGGCGGCTTTCCACGGTGCCGGTAGCGTCGCGCAGAGAGTAGAGCTTGCGGTCTGCCGGGGCCAGGTCTTTGGTCTGCCCAAACATACAAACGCCTAACTTTTGGATTTGGCGGTGAATGAGGTTAGCCGGCATACGGATTTCAAAATTTTTAATAGATTCCAATTTGTCTAACGTGCCGCCGGTATGACCCAGCCCGCGGCCTGACATCATCGGCACCGCTACCCCCGCACAAGCCACCAGCGGGGCCAGCGGCAAGGATACTCCGTCCCCCACGCCGCCGGTGGAATGTTTGTCCACTTTAGGCATATCAATATCGCTAAAATCCAGCCGCGCACCCGAGTGGGCCATAGCTTTGGTAAACAGGGCCGTTTCTTTGTCTGAAAGCGGATTTAAAAAACAGGCCATCAAAAAGGCCGACAGCTGATAATCCGGAACGGTTCCTTTAGCTGCGGCCTGGGCGACAAAATTGAATTCTTCGGCACTTAGTTGTTTCTTGTTGCGTTTTTTAATAATGATATCAATCATTCTCATAAACACAGCCTCCTCCACCAGGGTGGACTACCAGCATAGCATATTAAATGCAATTTGAGAAGAGGTCTTGTGGGGCGGGGTGTCAGAGGAAGCTTGACTCATTTTTTTTTGATAAATTTTGCTTATGAATGAAATGGATAGAAAAAAAATTCCTTATGTCAAAAAGCCCGTAAAAAGCCCATTAGGGGGCTTTACGCTTGTGGAACTTTTGGTGGTGGTGTTGATTATTGGTATATTGGCAGCGGTGGCTTATCCGAAGTATCGTTTGGCTATATATCGGGCGCGTTTTACCCAGCTGCAGGCGGCGGCGCGGCCTATTATGCTGAGTTTGGAGCGCTATTATATGCAAAACGGCAAGCACCCGGACAGCTTAGATGAATTGGATATTGGAAAGCCGGCATCTACCCCTAGTATACAAATTGTCATAGTGCGCAACACCAAAGGAATGATATCCTAAGTCCGTTTTCAAATGCCTAATTATTTGCCCGGCTTATATTATTCCTGGCACCCGCTGGAGACAAATGACCGCAACCTAAAAGGCAGACATTATTGTACGGTAGAGAGCAGCGATAGTGCAAAATATAACTTTGCTAAAAAAATTTGCCGGGCGGTTTCCGGCCGCGAACCGGAGAGCTGTGGCAGTATTGTTTGCGGGTTTCCTATGGACCGGTGATTTCTGTAGTTGTTTTTGCCCCGGCCGATAAAAAGGCCGGGGTTTTTATGGGTTTTGCCATTGAAAATAACGGTATAATGGGGG
>CALVFA010000046.1 GCA_944326725.1 uncultured Elusimicrobiales bacterium
AAGTGGGCATTTTTCTTTTAATGGAAGATGGGCGGCCAATGATGATACAATTATTGGTAGTGCTCTGTATGATAAGTATGATGTCTGTGTTTGTATCCATAAAGACGGGCATTTTTCTGGCTCTCAAAACTATGATGGCTGTGGGTCTCCAGATGTAGATTATGATTTGTTGAAAGTATTAGGCGTGGAAGAAAATACTCAATGTAACTGTTGCTGATTGTTTAAAAAGTTTAAAAACCCCGCTTTAGGCGGGGTTTTTTGTGCGTTGAAAGTGTTGCCGGCAGGCGGAGCAGAATAAGGTCTTAATTTTCTAATTCTTTATCGTTTATAATTTGCCGGGCGTTTTGTTTGTCTTGGCTTAGCTGGGCTTTTAGGGCCTCTAAGCCGTCAAATTTCATTTCCCCGCGCATTTTATCGCAGAAGAACACTTCTATGCGCCGCCCGTAGATAGACTGTTTGAAATCCAAAATATGCACTTCCGTCAGCGGAATAATAGAGTCTATAGGGTTGACCGTAGGGCGAAAGCCGATATTGCATATGCCGCGGTAAAGCCGCCGCCCCACCCGTACTTTGACGGCAAAGACGCCCAGCGGCAGCAGTTTATAAAAATTAATGTCCAAATTGGCCGTCGGGAAACCCAATTTGCGGCCCAATTTTTTGCCGCTGATTACGCGGCCCTCTATGCTGTAGGGACGGCCCAGCATGGCGTTAGCCAGGCGGACGTCTCCGGCGGCTAAGGTTTTGCGTATCAGAGAAGAGGATATTTTAGTTCCGTCCGCCGCGTCGTAAAAAGGCAAAACTTCAAAGGGCAAAGCCGCCTGGGCGCATTTTTGTTTTAGAAAGTCGTCATTGCCGGCGCGGTTTTTACCAAAAGCAAAATCCGGCCCGGCCAAAATGCCGCCGCAGTTATATTTCTCTAACAGGACTTTTTTAAAAAACTGCTCCGGGGAGTATTCCCGGTAAGCCTGAAAGTCCAGCGGCTGGGCCGCCACGTCCAAACAGTTTTTTAATAGAATTTTTTTTTCCGGAGGCGTGGAAAGCACCGTCATTTCCGGGCGGGGGGAAAGTAAGGTTTTGGGCGGATAGGGGAAGTAGAGCACCAGCGGCGTCATTTGGTGCAATACTGCCAGCTGCTCTAGGCGCGTAAAAAGTTTGCGGTGCCCCAAGTGCACCCCGTCAAAAGTACCTACAGTAATAAAATTTTTGCGTTTCATTTCGCTTCCGTATCTCTTGGCTCTGCCGCACTGCAAGAGTCCCAGCTCTCTGCTTTTTCTTCGGTGGCATTGCCGCCGGTTGGCAAGACGGGCTCTTTTAAAAATTTTACAATTTCTTCGCGCGGAGTTGTTTTTAACCGGGTGCCGTCAAACGCATTTTGCACGTCAAACGACCCAATGCGCAGGCGGCGAAGCGCGGTTAAATGCCCCGTAGTGCCTAGCGCGCGGGCCAGCAGCAGCCCCAGCGCGCGCACATAGGTGCCGCAGGAACAGTGCAGTGTAAAAGAAATTTTATCTTTCCCGTTAAATGTGAGGTCTTCCCACGCGTGAATTTGCACCGTATTAAAACGGTCTTGCACTGGGCGGCCTGCGCGCGCCAGGTCATACATTTTTCGTCCGTTTATTTTCTTGGCACTAAAAGGAGGAATGGGCTGGCGCACTTCACCGCTGAGAGTTTGGGCGGCGGCTTGTATTTGCTGCAGCGTCAGCGGGGCAACAGGCAGCGTGCGCATGATTTCTCCTTGTGCGTCCCAGCTGTCGGTTTCGGCGCCTAAGGTAAGCTCTGCGCGGTAAACTTTGGAAAGTTTTAAAAAACGCTCCTGCAGGCGCGTGGCCTGGCGTTCTATAAGCAAAATAAGCAGGCCCGTTGCCATAGGGTCTAAGGTGCCGCTGTGCCCAATGCACTTGGTACCCAGTACGCGCCGGGCAATGGCAACCATATCGTTGGAAGTGAAGTTTTGCGGCTTGTCTATCAGCAGCAAGCCGCTTGGTTTAGTGAGCATGAGAAAGGGTTTCTTCCACCACGGCGGCCAGCTCGTCGGTTACTGCCTGGACGGACTTGCCGATTACTTTAAAGCCGGCTGCGCGGGCGTGCCCTCCGCCGCCAAAGCGCTGAGCGATGGAGCTGACGTCAATTTTATTGCGGGAGCGCAAATTGACGGACACTTTGTCCGGCTCTTCTTTAATCAGGGCCGACACTTCCACCCCCGGTATCATGGTGGGCTGGCTGACGATCCCCTGCGTCTGGGAAGGCACGGCGTTAAGCGGCTCAAAGTCTGAGAGCGTGAGCACGATTTCGCTGTATTTGTTTTGAAAGCGCAAATGCATTTTTTCCAGCGCGCGGCCCAAAAGCTTCAGCTCCGTATAGGATTTGGTGAAATAAATCACTTGGTTGATTTTATTAACATCTGCCCCCAGCGCCACCAAGGCAGACGCCACGCGCAGAGCTTCTGCGGTGGTGTTGGTGTGCAAAAAGCGGCCGGTATCGGTCACTAAGCCGGTGTAGAGGCAGGTGGCTTCGTCCGGCGTGGGCAGCAGGTTGTCCTGGCTGGCTTCAAAGAGTTGGAAAATAATTTCCGCCGTAGAAGAAGCAGTAGAGTCAATATGGTTGACGTTGCCGTATGCGTCGCTGACCAAATGATGGTCAATGTTGACCAGCGTTTGGGCGTTTTGCAGGACGCTTTCCAAATCGCCGCCGCGTTTGCGGTCGGAACATTCCAGCAGGATAACCGTATCAAATTGCGGGCGGGGGGGAAGCTCGTTGACGTGTATTTTTTCTAATCCCGGCAAAAACAGCAAATCGGTGCCAATGGCCGGAGAAGCATACGCATAGGCGGTTTTGCCCAGTCGCTCCAGCAAAGAGCATATGGCCAGCGTGCAGCCCAAAGAATCTCCGTCCGGGTTTAAGTGCCCGGCTACGAAGAAGTTTTGGCCGTTTTGTATGGCCTGCCAAATTTGCTGAAACGAATCGTAGCTATTCATTTTCTTTTTCTTTTTCAATGACTTTAAAAATACTTTCCACGCGGCTGGCTTTTTCTGGTGTGTCGTCATATTCAAAACTAAAAGACGGAATACGCTTTAAATGCAGCCGGTGGCGCAGCAGGCCGCCAAGCTCTTTGCGCAGCAGAGAAAGCTGCTCTTGGGTTTTTTTCTTATCTTCCGGGCTGCCAAAGACGGAGAAATATACTTTAGCCGTAGCCAAATCTTTTGCCACGTGCACGGCGGTAATCGTCACAAACCCGCCAAAGTGGCCCGCTGCGGTCATTTTGGTAATAATAGTGTTAATTTCCTGCAAAAACAGGGTTTCTAAACGTTTAATTCTGTCTATCATGGTCTTATTATAGCATTTTGGGGCGGCACTCCGCCTGAGGTATATTTTAAGGCAAAGCCCACCTCAGCGCGCGGTTTTGCCGTAAAAAACCCCGCTTGTAAAAGCGGGGGAAAAATTATTTTTTGGTGTCGCCTTTTTTGGCTAAATATACATCTACGTCTTGCGTACTGACCAGACAGCCTTTGGGCTGTTGTTCCAGCCAGGGCAAAATGCTTTTTAGAAAGCCCTCTATTTTTTCGGCGGTGTCAATAAATTCTACCACTACCGGGAATTTTTCCACCAGCTCAAAAAAGCGGGTGTTGCGCAGCTCGCTGCTTAGGCCATACCCCATAGCCCCTTTAATGGCGGTTCCGCCCGCCACCCCATAGGCTTTGGCTTTGCGGATAATGCTTTCGTACAAAAGTGCATGATCCACGACGTCTGTACTGCTGACGAAAATTTTAAGCAGTTTAATTCTTTTGGGTTCCATAATTGCCTCTCGCTTTTGAACGCCGTCTGTTGACGGTGACGCGGCATACGAGCCGTTACCCTTATTATAACAATTTACCTCCGGGAAACAAGAGGAAAGAATTTTTGCAAATCTACAGGAAAATTTTTTACTGAAGTGGCGCTGGCGCAGAGAGAGTGAGTGCGGACGCAAGATAGAGAAATGATATCACGCGGTATCTGGGGATAAAAACCCCGCCTTGTCAGCGGGGTTTTATGCGGCTAAAAGTTACATCTTTATCGGCGGGTGACGTTTTCGTGCTTAATGCACTTGAGTGACATCTCCCTCTTGCACTCCTTTGAAACCTTCCCCGTCTGTGCATAAAAAACCCCGCCTTGCCGGGCGGGGTTTTAAGCGGCTAAAAGTTACATCTTTATCGGCGGGTGACGTTTTCGTGCTTAATGCACTTGAGTGGCATCTCCTTCTTGCACTCCTTTGAATCCTTCCCCGTCTGTGCATAAAAACCCCCGCCTTGTCAGCGGGGTTTTATGCGGCTAAAAGTTACATCTTAATGCGGCGGGTGACGTTTTCGTGCTTAATG
>CALVFA010000047.1 GCA_944326725.1 uncultured Elusimicrobiales bacterium
GCAGTAGCAAAGAGCCAGTTTGCAGAGCTGATTACATTGGCGACTGCCATTAATAAAGAGCGGCAGGTATTTTCTATGGCAAATGGAAGTATGCCCACTTTTGAGGTTATGGGTTTTTCTATGCCGGACTGTAGCATCGGCGGAACGTATAAAAAAGACTTGACCTGCAGTTCCAAAAAGACGGTTTGTCACATAGATATAGGTTATGTATCTTGCATACGAAATGAAGAGTTGGGATATGTATTGTTTGGAGAGGGAAATTTTAGCTATGATGTGCAAGGCTATAGCCGGCAATGTTATGCCAAAGGCAATATTCCAAACCGGGTGTGCCGTTCTTTGGGGGGAAAATTGCAAGGTTCCGGAAATGGGTATTCCATATATGATTTGGGCGGACATAAAACAACCAGCTCTTAAAAAGAGCTAGAAAGTGCAGAGAGAGGGTTTCTTGAAGAGAAGTGGTATTACAACCGCCCGCTTTGTTCTATCAGGGTTTTTATCTTTTGATTGAACTCTTGTTTACTTAGCAGCTCTTCCACACTAATGGGCATGCGGTAGCGCCAATAATGATGCGCATTGGCCGGCACATTAATGCGTTCTTTTTGCGGGTCATTTGCGCGCAAGTGCTCGTCCATAGCAGCCCAATCCTGCCAAGCAATTAAACAGAGCAGAGAAGGGCTGTGCAGGTGATTGTAGATAATTTGCTCGCAGGCGTCCGGAGGCAAATCCGCCGGGGCAGGTGCGGGCCGGTGCAGCATTTCCGTCCAAAAACGGGCGCTTAAGGCCGGGTTTTCTTTCCACCAGCCGCGCAAGACCGACATATCATGCGTGCCCGGCGTAGCCACAGAAAGGAGTGGATATTTTGCCGTGTCGGCAAAAGTTTCCCCGGGGCGTTTGGGCATGCGCTGTATTTCCAGACTCAGCATTTGCAGCATATGCATTACTTCCGGTACGCAGTGCGGTATCATACCCAAGTCTTCTGCGCAGCAGAGCATGCGGGTGGACTGGGTAAGCGCGGGGAGTTTTTTAAGCGCTTGCTCTTTCCAAAAAGCGTCCTGCCGGCGGTAGAAATAGTCATTATATAATGCCGTATATTTTTCCTGCAGGGGCCGCGGCAGAGCAAGGAATACATCGCTGGTAAGTGCACTGATGCGCGGGTGATAGAGTTGGGGATTTTTGCGGTCTGTTACAAACAACACATTGGCAAGCAGCGCGTAGAGCCCGTCACGTATTGCGGCGGAGGCCTCATCGGTTTGACCAGAGAATGCTTTTTCCACTTTGCGCTGTGTGTTATATTCTTCTTTCATGGCGTACAGCCCGTCTGAAAGCTGCAGGAGATATTTTTGTTTGATCTCTTCAGTTTTATCCGCAAAATATTTTTGCAGTATATCTTCTGAAATATAAGGGCGTAAATACATCTCATGAAACGGAAAACCCGCAAACGCAATTTCCCGCGCGCTTAAGGCAATAGCGGGTGAAAATTGCCCCAGCAGGCCTTGTACGGCGTGCTGCGGAATTTCCCAAATGCGGAAAAACCCCAGCACATGGTCTATGCGGTAGGCATCAAAATACAACGACATGTGCAGAAAACGTTTGTGCCACCAGGCATAATTATCTTTAGCCATCTCGTCCCAGTTATAGGTGGGAAAGCCCCAATTCTGTCCGGTTTTAGAAAAATCGTCCGGCGGGGCGCCTGCCTGGGTGTCCAGCAAAAATAAAGACGGCGCCGCCCAAGCGTCTGCGCTATGAGGGGAAACCCCGATGGGAATGTCCCCTTTTAAGCGCACATTTTTGGACTGTGCGTAATGGTGTACTTGCAGCAGTTGTTTGTGCAGCAGGAACTGGACATAGAAATAGAAATAAGCGTTTTGGCGGTCTTTGGTATTGGCGGAGAAAAATTTCCGCATCTGTTGTTCTGAAAAATGGCTGTTTCGGGGCCAGGAAGTAAAATCCGCTGTACCAAAGCGGTCCCTCAGCGCCGAAAACATAGCATACGGCGCCAGCCATGTATTGGCCGTTTCCCAAAAATCTTTAAATTCTTGGCTCTCCAGCGTTTCAGCGCCGTTTGCTTTATAGGCCAGGCGCAGGCGCTCCATTTTCAGCTGGCAGACCGATTCGTAGTCCACTTGTTCCAAAGCGTTTAGACGCTGCCGCCGCGTTTCAAAGTATTTCTCCTCTTTGGCTGAGAGCTTGGGCAGGGAGGACAGGTCGGCATACATGGGATGAAAGGCATAAACGCTGACGTTGTTATAGGGGTAAGAATCCTGCCAGGTGCCGGTCAGGGACGTGTCGTTTACAGGCAGAATTTGTATCATTTTCTGCCCGGTAAGCGCTGCCCAGTCCACCAGCTTTCTTAAAGAAGCAAAATCTCCTACGCCCCAATCCTGTTCGGTGCGAATGGAAAACACCGGCAGCACCACCCCGGCTAAAGGCTTTTGCCGGCGGGGAAAACGCGGCCAAAGCCCGCTGTAGATAAGCGTTTCTTTGGTCGGGCAACAAGAGTTGTTTAAAAAGCGGTTGAGGCCCTCTTCCCAGCAGACGTTTCCGTGTTCGTCTTTTAATATAAATTTATATTCCAGCGGAAAGGACAGCTGGTCTTTGTCCAGGCTGATGGACCATTCGTTTACGCCGGTACAAAGCAAGGGCAGCGCCAACTGCGGGTCCCATTGCCCCAAGGCCGGGTGCCCGCCGCACAAGAAAGGCTTTTGCCCTTGGGGCAGCGCAGGGATGAGCGCCTGTAAAATTACGCGGTGCGGATATTCGGCCAAAAACTGCCGGGAATATTGGGGTGCCAAAGCGGAAGTAAAATTCCAAGACTGCTCCGGCAAATCCCGCCAAAAATCATGGAAACAGTAGCTTTCATATTTGGCACAAAGAGGCACCGCGCGGGCAATGGCACTCCATTCCCTGCGGACTGTTTTTTCACCCCGCATTATCTTGTAGGAATAAATGAGCACGGTATTTTCAGGAGCAGATATTTCCGTGGCTCCTTTCCAATGTTCTCCGTCCAAACATTCCAGCGGGACGCGGCGGCGCAACAGCGCAGAACCCGTCTGCAGCCGCAAAGCGGCGCACAATGTTTCGCCCGGTGAGGCACGGTAGGGAAGGTGAAAAAACAGTTTCATAATAAATACCTATGCTTTATCGGGGCGGGTATTATCTTGCACGAAGAAAGTAAAGAAAGCCGCCAACAATAAACTGATCCCGCCTACTCCAACGGCCGCAATGGAGCTGCCGCCCAATAAATGTTTCATAACTGGCCCGAAGAACAGATTTACACAGATTTGCGGGATAACAATAAAGAAGTTAAACACGCCCATGTAAAAGCCCATTTTTTCCGCAGGCAGGCTGTTAGAGAGCAAAGCGTAAGGCATAGCCAAAAGGCTGCTCCACGCAATACCTACGCACACCATGGGGAAAATCAATCCCATTTGCGTAAACCGCACCCCAAAAAGCGTCAGCCCCAAAGAGCCCAGGCCAATGGCACCAATGGTCAAGCAAACGATATGAATATGCTTGGCGGAAAATTTAGTTGTCAGCCACAACAGCGCAAAAGCAAACACAAAGGCCACCCCGTTGTAGATGCCAAAGCAGGAGCTGCCCCAATTGGCGGCGGTTTCATAAGCGGCTGTGCCTGGCACGGCATGAAATACGGCAGAAGCTATGCCCGGAGTAAAGTACACCCACATAATCATAAAGGCAGCCCAGGTAAAGAATTGTACCACCGCTAAACGGCGCATGGTGGAGGGCATGGTAATAAAAGCCTGCCACATTTCCATGAGCGTCTTTTTAATGCTAAAAGTCTGGCTTTGCAATTCTTTAAATTTCTGCATGTCCTGGGGGGGATATTCCGGAGTGGTTTTAATGGTAATTAAAATAGCCGCTACCAATACTACCGCCCCAATGTAGAAGGAATATTTGACGGTATTGGGGATATGTCCCAGCGGCGCTTCTGTGCTTACGCCCAAAGAAGTTAAAATCTGCGGCAGGAAAGAAGCAATGACTGCACCCGCCCCAATCATAACACTCTGCATAGCGTAACCGGTTTTGCGTTGTTCCTGGGGCAGAATGTCTCCTACAAAAGCGCGGAACGGCTCCATGCTGACGTTCACGGACGTATCTAATACCCACAGTGCGATAACAGCCATCCAAATGGCAGAGGCTTGCGGCATTAAAAATAAAGCAATGGCGGAGAAAATGGCGCCGCCTAAAAAGTAAGGGCGCCTCCGGCCCAGCCTGCACCAAGTGCGGTCGCTGAAATAACCTACCAGCGGCTGTACCAACAACCCAGTCACCGGGGCAGCCAGCCATAAAAGCGGAATTTGGTCTTCCCGCGCTCCCAATCGAGAATAAATGGCACTCATATTGCCCATTTGCAAAGCCCAGCCAAATTGAATGCCAAAAAAACCTAAACACATTAACATAATTTGCTGAAAACTTTTACGTTCGTGTTTCTCTTCCATATCATCCTCCAAGTAGGATAGCAGATACTTCCATTATAACAAGATTTTGTCTTTTGATACGTTTTCCTTAAAAAGGAAAAAATTGCTATGATATACAAAAGAGTTTCCTTTAATTTTGTAATAGCATATAAGTCTGGCAGAAGGAACGGATTTCTAATTTCTAAGGCAGGCCTATTTGGTTGTTCGTAGATAGGATATAACTATGGAAAGAGAACCCCTAGACAGCGTAAATGAGTATTTTAGAAATTTAGGGCAAATCACCCGTGAGTTAAACCGGGAGGAAATGGCCGCGCTGTGGAAAAAGGTCAAAAAAGGTGACAAAGCCGCTAAAAATAAAATGATGGAAATGAATTTGCGTTTGGTTATTCCAACCGCCAAACGTTTCCAACGGCCCGGTATGGAGTTGATGGATTTAATAGAAGAAGGAAACTTGGGCCTTATGCAGGCCATAGAAAAATTCCAGCCGGAAAAAGGCTATCGTTTTTCCACTTATGCTATTTATTGGATAGAACAATATATCCGCAAATATATAGAAGAACAGTCCGGTTCTATTAAAATACCGTCCCACGCGTGGGGAAACCTGAAAAAGTGGTTTAAAGCGTGGAACAGTTTAAAAGAGGCCAATGGACGAGACCCTTCTTTAAGTGAAATGGCGGCGGAGCTGAATTTAAGCGCGCGCCAAGTTAAAGCCATTATGGATACGCTCAATGCTGCCACGGGGGTGGATTCTTTGGCTTCGCTGGTTGGAGAAGAAGATGAGCTTACATTGGAAGAAATGATCAGCGACGACGGCAAAGGCAATCCGCATGATGTATACATGCGTTCGGAAAATTTGAGTGTATTGCAACAGAGCCTGATGAATTTAAACGACCGCGACCGCGAGATATTAACCATGCGTTTTGGGTTGTTGGATAATGAGCCTAAAACATTGGGTGAAGTGGCGGAGAAGATGAGCCTTTCCCGTGAGCGCGTGCGCCAGATAGAAGAGCGCGCCGTAGCGGCCATGCGCAAAGCCGCCCGCAAAGCGGGCCTGCTGGAGTATGTGCCGGCAGACCACCGCACACGCAAACTGCATGCGGGTATGAGCGTGAAACAGAAGACCAATATTTTGGGAGAAGTAATAGACCGCGGGCCGTTGGCGCGGTTGCTGCGCCGGCGTGCGGCAGCCCAAGAGGCGGCTAAAAAAGCCTTAAAGGAAAAGAAGAAAACGAAAACAAAATCTACTTCAAAGAAAATATCCAACAAAGGAAAGAAAAGATAGTTTTTAGGTTTCAAAAATGTTTTTTAAATCCGCCTTCGGGCGGATTTTTATTACATATGCAGAGCGCCTTGTTTGAAAGAGGAGGTCTGTTTGAGTGAAGGAAATACGGCATAAATAAAAAGTGCCCCCGGCGGGAGTCGAACTCGCAACTTTCTCCTTAGGACGGAGCTACTCTATCCAATTGAGTTACGGGGGCGAATGTGATTATATTTTAGCAAGTTTGGGTCCGCTCTCCAAGTTACTGTTTCTCTAAAGACAATGTAGTCTTCTACATGTTGCTGTTTTGCATGTGGAGCCCACTCTAATCCAAAGTTCTCTCTTTTATCTTCTGTGTCAGTTTATTTATAATACGGATAAGCTAAGGAGAAAATATGAATTGCATAGATACCATGAAATTGCGTCGTTCCCGTTATAGTTTGAGTAATAGACTGCCTGTGTCTGAACAAGATTTGCAAGCTTTGATAGCGCAATGTCTTTTGCAAGCCCCTTCGGCTTTTAATAGCCAAAGCGCGCGGATTTTGCTTTTGCTGGGAGAGAAACATAAACAATTTTGGCAATTGGTGCGAGAGTCTTTGCAAGCGGTCGTACCGGCGGACAAATTTGCCCCTACCGACGGCAAAATTTCCTCTTTTGCGGCAGCTTATGGGACGATTCTATATTATGATGATACGGATACGGTGCTTCACCTGCAGGAGCAGTTTCCCGCTTATAAAGATAATTTTCCCATTTGGGCTCAGCAAGCCAACGGCATGCTCCAATTTGCCATATGGACGGCGTTTGCAGAAGCGGGGGTGGGGGCTTCTCTACAGCATTATAATCCACTGATAGATGAAAAGGTAAGAGTGGCTTTTGATGTGGCTGCTTCTTGGCGTTTGGTGGCGCAAATGCCGTTTGGACAGCCTGTGGCCCCGGCGCAAGAAAAAACCTATTTGCCTTTAGAGCAGCGTCTGCGCATAGAACGCTAGAGTTAAAGTAAGAGGACACAAAAAGCCCCGGGGTAGGCCGGGGCTTTTATTTACTCATCTTCTTTTATTCTGTTTTTTATCGTCCAAAATTTGTAAGAAAACTTTGTTTTCCAGTGATGGGTTTTACACGCTGTTTTCGGAGTTGCGTTTAAATTTTATGGATAGAGGTGTTTATAAAAATCCCCGCCTTTCGGCGGGGTTTTTAAATTAGCGGGCTAAGTTAATGCTGTTTCTAGTTGGTGTATTGTTGGGAGTTGTATTTGTGACGCTTTGGCGTAAGAGGGAGGATTCTTCTTCCGTCATATTGCTCATCAAATGCAGAGCCTCAGCACCCTGGACGCAGATTTTGCGTAATTCCGGATCTTTTTCCATTTCAGCCAGTTCCTGAGGGGTGGCGTTAAGGAATAAGTCAAAATTCGTATTTACGCGGTCCGCCATTTTTTGGGCTTTAACGTTTTGGGCCGACAAACCTAAACCTACAAGAATAACAACAGCCGGTATATTTTTAGAGTGGTATACGTGGCGCAGCATGCCAATCAAGCGTTCATACAACGGCATATTTTTTTCCATCGCTTGACGGATTAAATAGCGCATAAATCCGTCTCCGGCTTCTTTGTAAGTACCGCGGCGGTAGGTAGAAGCTTGGTCAATAATATAGAGAAATTCTTCCTGTTGGGCTTTGGTGGTTTTTAACAGCCAAGGTTCTTGGGCTAACTGTTTACGCAAGGCCAGGCGTTCTTCTTTAGGCACTGCTTTATTGAACAATTTCTCATATTTAGTCAACTCTTCATCCAGCTTGGGGGAATAGCGCACTAAATCCGTATAATGGCTTTTTTTGGTGTCAAATCTTTCTTGCAAGGCCGTTAACTTGTCCTGTAGGAGCGCCTCTCTTTGTTTGGCGGCTTGTTCTGCCGCTTCCCGTTTGGCACGCTGCGTTTGGGCGGATTTCTTCCAGCCTTCGGCTTTGATATTGGAAAGGCGGAGTTCCTTTTTGGTGGCAGCCAATTCATTTTGGCTGGCGATTAATTGCTCCTGTATTTCTTTTTGTGAATTTTTGCGTGCAGCTTCAATCAAAGACTGATATTCAGCATGTATGGCATTTACTCTGCGGTTGTGAATTACTTGTTGTGTGACCAACAATCCTACGGTTACGCCTCCTATACCCAGGATATATTTGCCTTCACGCTGGATCCAGGGGGCGCGCTGAATATCTTCTTTTGCGCGTTGCTGGTATTCTGCCAAATTCTGGGGTTGGCGGGACTCGCTAGACGGAGCAGCCCACAAGGCGCTCTGTCCAAGGAGAGAAAAGCTAAGAATTAGAGCTAATGTTTTGTTTACTAAGTGCATGTTTACCTCGGTGAAACAGGTTGTTTTTCCTGTGTGTATTATCTATATTTTTATTCTAAAAGATACCTAAAGGGACTCACAAGGGTCTTTGGGCCCAGAGAGCGATTAGGCCTTTAGGACATGGATACAGAAACAGATTATCGAGCTAACTGGGCCGGAGAAACAAAGGACGGCGGCAATTGGTCAGGGATATCTTGCAGGTCTGCAGAGGCCGGCAAAGATTGTGCCAAAACGTCTATTGTTTGTACAATGCTTTTGGCAAAATCTACAGCCTGAGGATGATGTGAGAGCTGTTCCAATTCTTCTTCAGATGCATCCAAAAATAAAGCCGGGTTCTCCGCCAGACGTTGAGTCATCGTTTCAGAAGCGGGATGCATAAAAAAGCCAACGATCAATAAAATACTCATGGCCCACAACATGCGTTGGGCGATGATCAGATAAAAAGAGGTGGAAGAAGACTGAAACGCTTTTTTCTCCAAAAATTCCCACGCGGCGTAGCGCCCGTTAGCTTTTTGGCGCAGTACGGCTTCGTCCAATGTTTCTATAAGAGCCTGTTTTTCAGCAAGAGGCAAACGACTGATGCGGATTTCATATTTTTTAAGGATGCGTTTGCTTAAAAAGGTTTTGGGTGTGACTTCAGCCGGGGGCATATCAAACAGGGCGGGTTGTTGAGGCTTAGGAGTCAGAGGAGTATTGGGCCTGTCTAACCAAGATAAATCTTTTTTAGGAGGAGCCGGGGGCTGCTGGTCAAACAAATTTCCGGTCAGCTCTATTTTTGATTTTTTAGCAAACAGCATGCGATTTTGTTTTCCTGCAGTAAGCGGCGCACGCGGAGCGGAAAAAACGGACTCTTTCTTGGCGGAAACAAAAGCTAAAGCAAGGCGTTTTTGAGACTGGTTGGCTAATGCGGTCAAGAGAACAGTTTCGGCAGAAAGTAACAGTATTTGGCGGATATAGTTTTCTGCGTCGGGGCGTTTAGCCAAAATTTGTTTGGCCTGCGTTTGCAAACGCAGCAGTTCTGCCTTGTTGGCATTTGCTGCGGCCCAGGCGGGCAGCGTGCTCTGGCATAATAAGCAACAAGATAAAAAAGCGGATAAAAATTTTAATTTAATAGACATATTCTTATTGTAGGCGATACTTGCTTTAGGACGCAAGGGCTTTTAGGCCTGTTTTTAGAATAGGTCTTTTTAACAAAACCCCCACCGGAGGTGGGGGAAGAAAATGCAGCTTATCGGGCCAGCTGGGTATTTACAATGCTTTGCCTGGTTTTTTGATTTTTTAGCAGATCAGCATTTGCCAAGGGTAAAATATCCAGGGCTTCTTGCTCTGTTAAATGTAAAGAAGCCGCTTGGCCAATGGCGCGGGCTATTTGGCGGCATAAGGCATTGGCTTGAGGATTTTTTTCCCACGCGGCTAATTCTTGGGCGGAAGCCTGCAAAAAGAGAGCCGGATTATTTTGCAAGCGGGATATGTGTTTTTGGGCTTGGACATTTTGCGCAGAAAACAGCGTGCCTAATACGGCGGTAACTGCTACTAATTTGATACATTTTCCGGCCTGTATATACAGTTGTTTTAAAGAGATGGACTTTGCCCCCCAAACCTTCTGATCTAAAATCCGGCGCGCATTAGAATAACTTAACTTGGCCACTTCGTCAATATCTCTGATTAGGGCTTTGCGTTCCTGTTGGGTAATAGAAGAGAGCTGGCTATAATTGGCTTTAATAAACCTCTTAGAGAGCGGGGAGCGGGCTAAATACATATAGCTTTCGGCGCTGGCTGCGGAGGAAGCCTTACTAGAAAGAAGCAGCGGCGGTTTTTGTTTATTTAAGAGTTCTTCCGCATCTTGCCAAAGCTTCAGAGCGTTATCCCGCTGACGTACCAGGGATTTACGCTGCCCCCGCAGATTGCTGTTTTCGTAACGCACATCTTGCAATGTTTTTTCTAATTGTTTGGTGTAGAGGGTTTGTTGTTGATTGATGCGTTCAAGTTTTTTGTTTCTGATAGCGAGCCAAATGTCTGCTCCTACCGCTGTGACCGTAACAGCGGGCAAAAGCCAGGTTTCGATCCATTTATTTTTTGCTACTTGTTTTTGCGCTTGTGCCTGAATTTGGGAAAGGGGGGGGAGTTCTTGTGCAACGGCGGAAATACTAAAACTGATACTTAATAAACAACAGAACAGACGGGCAGGCAATTTCATAAGACCTCCATAATAAGAATAATCTATCTCCTATTATAATTATAAGAGACACTAAAGACAAGAGAATTTATCTGCTGAGGGAAGCATTTTGTTGGTCTTGTTTTATCCATAAAGCAAAAAATGATTTGAAATATAGAAATAGTATGCGGGGTGCCTTTTAAGAGAATGAAAAAGAGCCCTCACAAGAGGGCTCTATATGGTTTCCGGACTAGGACTCGAACCTAGAATGACTGGACCAAAACCAGTAGTGATACCATTTCACCATCCGGAATTAAATCTATTGTGCTTCTGTTTGTGTTTCTGCAGCAGAGGGGCCTTGCGGCTGTTTGGCCTGTTCTGCCTCATATGCTTTTAACACATTCTCTTCCAAATATCGGCGGAAATCCTGATTGATGGGATGTACCATATCCTTATGGGTGCCGTCGGGCAATTTGCGTGAAGGCATACACAAGAACACCCCTTTTGTCCCTTGCACTACTTTCATGTTCCGCACAACAAACTCGTCGTCAAACGTTACGCTGGCGAACGCTTTGAGGCGGTCCTCCCCCATCAAATGGATCCGAATTTCAGTTATTTTCATCCTTGTTCCCTCCGAAACGTACGGTAAATACTTTTCGTCCCTTTTGTTTCATTCTCCCTGCCAAATTGTCGGCCTGATTCCGGTCAGGGGTTAAAGCAAAAACGGTAGAGCCGGAACCAGACATTAACGGGCTTGCGCCCGCGGCAGAAAAGTCTTCTTTTACGTTGCGTACGGAACATTCATACGGAAGCACCGCTTCTTCTAAACGGTTAAACAACAAATGCTGCCACTGCGGCAGAGGTTGTCCCTCCCGTATGCTATATATTAGTCTATCTAAATTAGACAAATTTGTCAATACATCGGCATGGCAGGGCCGCTGCAAACGGGCAAAAACTCCTTTGGTCGGCACAGCAGTGTCTGGATATACCAGTACGGCCCAGGGGAAAGGGGGCTTGGCGGTAATGGGGGTCAGTTTTTCGCCGATGCCTTCCCCTTTTAAAAAAGTATCGGGATATAAAAACAAAGGGACATCAGCCCCCAATCGGGCCGCCCGAGGAAGCAAAGTCAGCGGATCTTTGCCAAATAAACGGCACAAACCCCGCAAAACGGTGCCCGCATCGGAAGAGCCTCCGCCCAGCCCGGCCCCAAACGGAATGTTCTTCTCTAAGTGGATATGGGCTTGCAGCGTAAGGCCGAATTCTTCTTCAAAAGCACGCACTGCGCGCAAGGCTAAGTTGTCTTTGCCCGTCTCCAATCCCGCCGCCAGCGGTCCAGTTAATGTGAGTTGCAAATCTTCTTTTTCAGCGGGCAGTGCCTCTATTTCCAATTTGTCTGCCAAGGAAATTTTGGCAAACAGCGTGGCCAACTCGTGATAGCCGTTGGGGAGTTTGCCGGTTACTTCCAAAAATAAATTCACTTTGGCCGGTGCCGAAAGGGATATATAGGGCATATATAGTATTGTAACTTTTTTTTAGAATACATTTCTTTAAAGAGAAATTTTCTACATGGCGAATAAACTCCCTCCCTATAAACCTCAAGAGCCAGCCCGAAGAATGGAGGGGGAAATTGCCATAGGGGACTTATTTTCTTACATGCAGTTTAGTGTTGGGCAAAATATAACAGAAGAAATATAGCCGCAGTCATGTGAATTTCCTCACGCACAGTTTAGTGTGGGATAAAAATAGGGAGAAACGGGGGAAAAATAGAAAAATCCCCGGACATAAGCCCGGGGATTTTTATGGCTGAAGGGGTTATTGAAGCGGCTTTCTTTCGGTATTATGTACCAGGGTGCCCCAATGATATTCTTCATTTAACAAGAGCTCGCCGTTTTCGGCAAAGATTTGCTTGGTGCCTTCCAGCAGACCTTCAGAATAAAATTCACTGCTTCGTTTATTTCCGTTGCGGAAGAAAGAACATCTTTCTCCTTCCAAGCGGCCGTTTTTATAATTTTCCTGATACCAGAGTTGCCCTTCCGGAAAATATAAAACGCGTTTGCCTTGCAATTTGCCGTTTTCGTAATTTTCCTCGCAGTCTTTTTGTCCGTTTGGATACAGCGAGATTCGGGGACCTTGCAGTTTGCCGTTTTGATATTGGGCTTTAATGCAAGGGCTCCCATCAGGAAAATAGGAGGCCCACTCCCCGTGCAGTTGGGCGTTTTTATATTGGGCTTCTGTTTTAACTATGCCCTGGGCGGTGTAGGTATAATATTGGGCTGGGCCTTGCAGCTGGCCTTTTACATAATGTTCCCGTATCAGGGGGCGGCCCTTCTCATCATAACGCACCAGTTCACCTTCTAATTTGTTATCTCTGTACTGCGCCTCAGCGCGGAGTAGGCCGTTTTCGTCAAATTCCCGGGCCGGTCCGTCTGGAATAGAACCCAGTAATTCCAACGTAGATCCATTGGCAGCTAGGGTTTGTTCTGCCACTTCCTTTCCATCAATATAAAAAGACTGGGTGGCTTTGTTTACTTTGATTACCGTTCCGTCATAATTCGGCTGCGGTTTAGGGGCAGCTTCTGCAATGGGAGTACCATGCAACGTATGGTCTGCTACATCTAAGAGCATTCCGTTTTTATACGTTTCAGAAAAGGTAACTTCGCCGGAAACTAAATTGATGATTTCCAATGTGCCATCCAATTTGCCGGCTTTGTAGTGTTTGACGGTTTTGGAATTAACGTCAAATTCTTCCACCTCTCCTTCCGGCAGGGTGCCTGCGGTGTTGATGAGGTTGTGGTCTTTGTCTAAAAATTCTTTTGCCAGCGGCAGCGCACGATAGTAACTGCGGCTGTCGGGCGTTACCAAACATATGATTTTTTCTTTCATAAAACCCTCTTTTGCTTTATTGTAGCATACTTTATTTATTGTCCAGCTGCAATTTTAAAATGGGGCTTTCGGACTTGACAGCGGCAAACAGGTCTGGTAGTATTTTTTATAAGAAAGGTTGCTATCTTTAATGCCGCAAAGGGGGCAGTTGTGAGTGAAGTTATCTTAACTGATGAAAATTTTGAACAGGAAGTATTAAAATATGAAGGAGTGGCACTGGTAGATTTTTGGGCTCCGTGGTGCGGGCCTTGCCGTATGCTCGCTCCGGTGGTGGAAGAATTGGCCGCGGAGTATGCCGGCAAAGTGAAAGTGTGCAAACTGAATACAGACGAAGGCTCTATGACCAGTGCCAAATATCATATCACTTCCATTCCTACTTTAATTTTCTTTAAAAACGGCGAAGTAGCGGGGCAAAGTGTTGGCTTGCAATCTAAAGCTGCGCTGCAGGAAAAATTAAACTCGTTGCTTTAAGCTGTGAGGAGTATCTATGAGACACATAGGACTGGTGCTAGTTATGTTGCTCGTTTTCCCGGCAATGGCCCGGGGAATGGATGCATCGTGTGCAAACGGTGCTTGCCAAGGGGCCGCATCTTCCCAAGAGCTGGCTTATGGCGCTGCGGAATTAAAAATGCCGGCCAATGTGTATACTGCACTGTTGGAAATGCCAGCTTTGTTGGCCCAGCAAAAAACGTTGAAAGAACGCGGCTTTGATTTGACGGCAGAAGAACTGCAGCGTTTGACTTCTTATAAACAGGCCGTTAAAGGTTTGATTATGGTGGAAATTGGTTTTCCTTCCTGTGCACCTTGCCGTGTGCTTTTTAAAGAATTAATCCGCGCGGAGGGCTCTTCGTCTGTGTTGCAGCAATGGCAGAATAAAGGTGGGCGTTTCTATCAAATAGACTGGACGCAGGATGCCCGCAGCCGTTCGGGTAAAAACCTTTCTACGTTGTGGGAAGTACAGACGGTGCCTGTGTTGCTGTTTTTTAAAGACGGCGAAATAACGGCCCGTTTGAACGGAATAAATGTGCAGAATCCTTCTTCCACCATGGCCCAGATTAAGGCCCATATAGAGGCTGCCAGCCGCTAATCTTATGTTATTTTTCAAGCCCGCCTTTGTGCGGGCTTGAACTCTTTTTTATGACCTCTCCTGTTGATAAGCCCCTTTTTTTAATTGACGCGCACGGCTTTTTGCACCGCAATTATCATGCGCTGCCCAAGCTGTCCACTTCTGCCGGTCAGGAAGTGGGGGCGCTGTATGGTTTTGTGCGTTGGTTAATTAAACTGCTTAATGAAAAAAAACCGTCCTATGTGGCCGTGTGTTTTGACTCGCCCGGCGGCTGTGCCCGGCGCAAACGCTTGCTACCCAGCTATAAAGCCAACCGCAAAAAACCAGATGACGCCCTCGTCAGCCAACTTAATTTGGCGCGCGATATGGTGCGTGATTTGGGGCTGGCGGTGGTGGCAAAAGAGGGGATAGAGGCCGATGATTTGATGGCTTTTCTGGCGTTAAGCGCGCAGAAGCAACAAATGCACAGCGTGTTGGTTACCTCAGATAAAGATGTATACCAATTTTTAAGTGATTATATTTCCATCTGGCCCTCCGGCGGTAAAGAGGGGTTTAAAGGGCCGGAAGCGGCGGTGGAAAAATTTGGCGTGGAGCAAAAATTTTTGCCGGATTATTTTGCCATCGTCGGCGACGCTTCCGACAATGTGCCCGGGGTGGCGGGCGTAGGGCCGAAAACCAGCGTGGAGCTGATTAAAACTTTTGGTCATTTGGAAGATATTTTGCGTGCCGCCCAAAATGACGACCCCCGTATGAAGCCCGCCCTGGCAAAAAAACTGCGCGACCAACAAGAAAACGCCTTGCTTTCCAAACAGCTGGTCGTGCTGGACCCGGAGCTGGACATGACATTTTCGGAAGAAGACTACCGCGTGCGCACGCCGGATCCGGCCCAACTGGCCGCGATGTTTGAGCGGTATGAATTTAAAAATTTATTGGAAAATTTCCACCCGCAAACTGTGCCCTCACTTGAACTTTTTGGACAGCAACACGCCGCCATTTCTTTAAAAGAAGTGCTGGAAAAAGCCGCATCTGCGGCGGAAGTTTTCTTGTACAGCGAGGACGACTACCTGCTTTTTTCCGTTTCGGACAAAGAATACGCCCTCCTGCCTTTGGCTGATATAGAGCCATGGGAACTGCAAGACCTGCGTAAAATTATATTTGACGACCGGGTGCTTAAAACCGGCTATGATTTAAAATTTACTTTGCGTGAGCTCGACATTGATTTGCAGGGCCAAGCTATACGCTGTTTTGACGGGCGTTTGGCGCGCTATGTGCTGGACCCGTCCGGCGATTTAAGCCCCGCCGGCGCGATAGCGCATTACTTTTCCGCCTTAGTGAACCAAGAAGACATTGCCCAGCGTCTGCCTCTGTATAACAGTTATATTTTTAAACTGCGCGGCAAACTGGAAGAAGAGCTGAAAGCCAAAGGCATGTGGGAGCTCTACCAAACGCTGGAAATCCCTTTAATGATTGTGCTGGCGGATATGGAATTTACGGGTATGAAAGTGGACTGTGCCTGGCTGGAAAGTTTTAAAATTCTGCTGGAGCAGGAAATGGCTTCTTTGCAGGCGCAAATAGACCAAACGGCCGGCGCACCGGTCAACATTAATTCCACGCGCCAGCTGGGGCAGCTGCTTTTTGAACAGCTGCACATTCCGCCGGTGAAGAAAACCAAGACGGGCTATTCCACTGATGAAGAAGTGTTGCAGCAAATCGCGTCTTTGCACCCGGTGGCACAGCAGATTTTGGATTACCGCGCCAACGCCAAATTAAAGGGCACATATGTAGATAATTTGCTTTTAATGGCAGATGACAATGACCGCGTGCATTCTTATTTGGACCAAACGGGCACGGTGACGGGGCGTTTGTCTAGTTCGGCACCGAATTTGCAAAATATCCCGGTCCGCACCGAAAAAGGCCGCCAGCTGCGCCGCGCTTTTGTAGCCGAAGAAGGCAAGGTGCTTTTAAGCGTGGACTATTCCCAAATAGACTTGCGCGTGCTGGCCCATGAAAGCAACGACCCCGTATTGGTGCAAGCGTTTTTGGACGGGGGGGATATCCATACGCAAACGGCGGCGCAGATTTTCGGCGTTATGCCGCTGATGGTTACCGATGAAATGCGTTCTGGCGCAAAAGCCGTAAATTTTGGTATCATTTACGGGCAGGGACCTATGGGCCTCTCCCAGGCGCTGAACATTTCCATGCGCCAAGCCAAAGAATACATAGACAATTATTTTCGCAACTTTCAAGGCGTACGCCGCTGGATAGATGAAAACGTGGCTAAGGCGCGCCAAAACGGATTTGTAAAGACCATGTTTGGTCATGTGCGCTATTTGCCGGAGTTTAATATGGGCGTGGGGAGTATGGCTTCTTTTGCCCAGCGCGCGGCGATTAACACCATTGTGCAGGGCGGTTCGGCTGATATTATTAAGAAAGCCATGGTGGATATTTTCCACAGCCTGCGCGGTACAGACGCCAAGATGATTATGCAGGTGCATGACGAGCTGATTTTTGAAGTGCCGCAGCAAGAGCTGGACGCATACGCCGCTTCTATTAAGACGCAAATGCAGGACGCAGTGAAATTGCGCGTACCGCTGGTAGTCAGCGCCAAAGCCGGCCCGGATTGGTACGGTTTAAAAAAATTACCCTAATCTCCCATGAATTTTAAAACCCGCAATCAGTTGATTATTGGTCTTACCGGTGGTATTTTGTGCGGCAAGAGTACGGCGCTGCAGGCGTTTGCCCGGTGCGGGGCGTTTACGCTCTCGTGCGATGAGCTGGTGCGGGAAATTTCAGTCCGCCCCACAGTAAAGCGCCAAATAGCCGCTTTAACCGGCGCGGCGGAAAAAGAAAAAGTGGCGCAAAAAGTTTTTTCTTCCGGCGCGGCGCGTAAAAAATTAGAAGCGCTGCTGCACCCGTTGGTGGCGCGGGAAATAAAAAAACGCCTGGCCAAAGACCACACGCCGCTGCGCGTGGTGGAAGTGCCGCTATTGTTTGAAGCCGGCTGGCAGGACGCTTTTGATTTGACGCTGTGCATAGCAGCCCCGGCGGCTGTGCAGACCCGGCGTTTGGCAGCGCGCCATATGAGCAAAACCGATTTTTTAAAAAGGAGCCGGGCCCAGTATGACTTGGCGCAAAAAATGACCCGCTCCGACATATGCCTGCTAAATGACGCAACCGAGCAGGCCTTGCAGGACAAAATAGCGCAGCTGTGCCGTGCGCTTACTATTTACCAATCAAAATAAGGAGTCAGCATGTCAGACAATACCCAGCAGGAAAAACCTGCCAAAGCCCCGGCCGCCAAAGCCGGCGCAAAGACAGAAACCAAAACCGCCGTCGCGGAACATAAAACCGCCGCCCCGGTAAGAAATAACCACGCCCCGCAGCGGCGCGTGATGCAAAAGACGGGCAACGCCTCTGCCCCTTACGCTCCGCAGCCGGCCCAGCGCCAGCCCAACGGCGCCAAGCCGATGGACGCGCGCGAGCTTAATAAACTAAGTGTAGATGAGCTGACCAAATTGGCGCTCAATTACAATATTGAAGATATTTCCGGGCTGCGTAAATCGGCGTTAATTGGCAAAATCGTTGCCATACAAGCCAAGCAAAACGGCTCTGTGTACGGCGGGGGCGTGCTGGAAATTTTGCCAGACGGCTTTGGTTTCCTGCGTTCGGAAGAAAACAACTATTTAGCCGGGCCGGAAGACATATATGTTTCTCCTTCCCAAATCAAACGCTTTGGCCTGCGCAAAGGCGACACGATAGAAGGGCTTATCCGCCCGCCCAAAGAAGGGGAGCGCTTTTTTGCCATGCTGCAGGTGCAGAAAGTAAACGGCCTAGACTCTGCCAACGTATATAACCGCCCATTGTTTGAAAACCTGACTCCGCTGCACCCCAACGAGCGTTTTACATTGGAAATGGATAAAAATTCGCTGACGCAGCGCGTGATTGATTTGATGTCTCCGATTGGTAAAGGCCAGCGCGCGCTGATTGTAGCCGCACCGAAAACCGGTAAAACAATGATTATGCAGGCCATCGCGCACTCTTTGGCGGCCAACCACAAAGACGTGGTGCTGATGGTGCTTTTGATTGACGAGCGCCCCGAAGAAGTAACCGATATGGCCCGCAGCGTCAAAGGCGAAGTCATCGCTTCCACCTTTGACGAGCCCGCCGAACGCCATGTACAAGTGGCGGAAATGGTGCTGGAAAAAGCCAAACGCTTAGCGGAAATGGGCAAAGACGTGGTTATTTTGCTGGACTCCATTACCCGTCTGGCCCGCGCCTATAACACGGTGGCTCCGTCTTCGGGCCGCGTGCTGACCGGCGGCTTGGAAGCTACCTCCTTGCAAAAGCCCAAACGCTTTTTGGGCGCGGCGCGCAATATAGAAGAGGGCGGCTCTTTGACCATTATCGCCAGCGCGTTGGTGGAAACGGGCAGCCGTATGGACGAAGTGATTTTTGAAGAGTTCAAAGGCACCGGCAACAGCGAAATCTGCCTGGACCGCAAACTCTCTGAGCGGCGCATTTTCCCGGCGGTGGACATCAACCGCAGCTCCACCCGTAAGGAAAACCTGCTGCTGAGCGAAGACGAGCTGAACAAAATGTGGATTATCCGCAAAGTGCTCGCGCCGCTGAGCAGCGTGGACGCGATGACGCTGCTGCTTGATAAGCTCTCTTCCACCAAGTCTAACAAAGACTTTTTGAAACAAATGGAAGTCAACGCTTTTTAGGCGTAAAACAGGGGCGGGAAACGGCTTTTGCTTGGCTTGTCCCTGTATTTTATGGTAAAATAATCAAGAAGGCGTTTCTGCCCCGAACCATTTTTAGAGGAAACAAAAATGAAAGAGAAAATACATCCGAAATATGACTTTGTGGAAGCGGTCTGCGCTTGCGGCAATAAATTTCTGACCCGCTCCACTGCCAAAACTTTAAAACTAGACATCTGCGCGGCCTGCCATCCGTTCTTTACCGGCAAACAGAAACTGCTGGATACGGAAGGAAGAGTGGAAAAATTCAACAAACGCTTTGCTTCCACTTCCGGCAAAACCGTCACCCGCAAACCGAAAACCGAAGTAAAAGCCAAGGCAAAATTGGCCAACAAAGCTGTTTTGAAAAAAGCCGCTTCCGCCAAAAAAGCCCCCAAGGCTGTAGCTCCGGCCAAGAAAGCGGCCAAAACGGAAGCCAAAGCCGAAAAAGCCGCGAAATAGCGACGCTCTTTAAAAAAACAGACTCTCGTTACCGGGGGTCTGTTTTTTTATTATCC
>CALVFA010000048.1 GCA_944326725.1 uncultured Elusimicrobiales bacterium
AGGTAAGCGGGTGCAGCTGGATAGCTTTGCCTTCAATGAGCACCGGCTCAAACGCTTGAATACCCAAGCGGTGCAGCGTTGGGGCGCGGTTTAAGAGCACCGGGTGGTTCTTGGTCACTTTTTCCAAAATATCCCAAATTTCCGGGCGCACACGCTCCAACATTTTCTTGGCGGATTTCAAGGTCACGCCTTCTTTTTTCATCAATTCGCCAATGATAAAAGGTTTAAACAGCTCCAGCGCCATCAGCTTGGGCAAACTGCACTGGTGGATTTTCAGGCTCGGGCCCACCACGATGACGGAGCGGCCGGAATAGTCCACGCGTTTACCCAACAGGTTTTGGCGGAAGCGGCCGTGTTTACCTTTAATGCTGTCGGACAGAGATTTGAGCGGTCTGCCGCCCGGCCCAATAAAAAATTTACCGCGGGCGCCGTTTTCAATCAAAGCGTCCACCGCTTCCTGCAAGAGGCGCTTTTCGTTGTAAATCATCACTTCCGGCGCGCGCAGGCTTTCAATGTGTTTCAAGCGGTTGTTGCGGTTAATAATACGGCGATACAAATCGTTAAGGTCCGACGCGGCAAAGCGTCCGCCATCAAGCGGTACCAGCGGGCGCAAATCCGGCGGAATGACCGGCAGCACGCTTAAAATCATCCATTCGGGGCGGTTGCCGCTTTCTTTAAACTCTTCCATCGTTTTAATGCGGCGAATGAGTTTGGTGCGCTCCAGCTCGCTTTGCGTATTTTTAAGCTGTTCGTGCAAAGCCGGGATTTCTTTGTCAAAATCAATGCCTTCCAAAAGCGTGCGGATAGCCGGCGCGCCAATGTCCACTTTGAGGCGGCTGCCGTGTTTTTTGCGCGCTTCGCGCACTTGGGCATCAGAAAGCAGGGTGCCTTTTTTGAAGTCCGTGCGGCCGGTTACGCTGTCTACGCAGTCTTCAATGACTACATAAGAGGCGTAATAGACCACGCGCTCCAAATCCGTCGTGCGCATATCCAACAGAATACCAATGCGCGACGGGTTTTTGCGCAGGAACCACACGTGGGCCACCGGCACGGCCAGTTCAATATGTCCCATACGTTCGCGGCGCACTTTGGCTTCGGTAATTTCCACACCGCAGCGGTCACAGACAATGCCTTTAAATTTTACCCAGCGGTATTTGCCGCAGGCGCATTCATAGTCCTTGGTCGGGCCGAAAATGCGTTCGCAGAACAGACCGTCCCGCTCCGGTTTGAGGGTGCGGTAGTTGATGGTTTCGGGTTTTTTCACTTCCCCGTAAGACCAGGACATAATCTGTTCCGGGCTGGCGATGCCGAGTTTGATCGCGTCAAAATCAAAGAAGTTGAGTTCTCCGAGTTTTTTGATTTTTTTGGTAGTTTGCATGTTTTAAATTCTCCGAACGCTATTTGACGGCTTCCGTTTCTTGGGCCGCTTGCGGCGCCGCGGCTTCTTCGGTCGCGGCGGGCAGCTTGGCGTTATTGTCTTTCATCTTCTTCAACAGGTCCACACTCAAGCCCAAGGCCTGCAGCTCTTTAATGAGCACTTTGAAGGATTCGGGCACGCCGGGCTGGGCCGGGGCGTCGCCTTTGACAATAGACTCATACATCTTGGTGCGGCCCACGAAGTCGTCAGACTTCACGGTCAGGAACTCCTGCAACGTGTAGGTGGCGCCGTAACCTTCAATGGCCCACACTTCCATTTCACCGAAGCGCTGACCGCCGAACTGGGCTTTACCGCCCAAGGGCTGGCGCGTAATCAAGCTATACGGACCGGTGGAACGGGCGTGCACTTTGTCTTCCACCAAGTGAATCAGTTTCAGCATATACATATAACCGATAGTCACTTTTTCTTCAAACGGAAGGCCGGTGCGTCCGTCGTAAAGGGTAATGCGGCAATAGTCGTCTGGCAAATACTTTTTGGCGTATTCTTCACGTTCTTTGCCTTTGAGCCCTTTATCATCCAAAATTTTCTCTTTGGCCAGTTTAATTTGTTCTACCACTTCGGCTTCGCTCGGTCCGTCAAAGACCGGGGTGGCGGCATTGTAATTGAGCTGTTTAGCCGCCCAGCCGAGCATGGTTTCCAGCAGCTGGCCCACATTCATACGGGAAGGAATACCCAACGGGGAGAGCACCACATCCAGCGGAGTGCCGTCCGGCAAGAAAGGCATATCTTCCTCAGGCAAAATGCGGGCGACCACCCCTTTGTTACCATGGCGGCCGGACATTTTGTCCCCTACGTGCAGTTTGCGTTTGGAAGCGATATAGACTTTGACCGATTTATTGACGGTCACGGCCAATTCATCGCCCTGTTTGGAAAATTCAATTTCGCGCTCAAAGTGTTCCACCGCTTTTTTCTCAAGCAGTTTGTACAAGGTATTCAAGCGGGTGGTTTCTTTCTTCAGCGCGTCGGCTTTGGTAATGGTGGCTTTGGCATTGTCCAAGGCGCGTTTGCGCTGTTCGTCCAACAAGGCCAAGGTCTGTTCTTTTTCGGTTTCCAAAGCTTTCAAGCGGGCTTTTTCTTCCGCTTTGGTCAGTTTTTCTTTGCGCACGAATACGCGGGTACCGACCACTTTGCCGCTGGTGCCGGGAGGCACGCGCAAAGAAGCGTCCACCACATCATCGGCTTTTTTACCGAAGATGACTTTTAAGAGTCTTTCTTCCGGCGTCAGCTGCTGCTCGCCTTTGGGGGTTACTTTACCCACCAAAATGTCGCCCGGTTCCACTACGGTAGCGGGCAGAACGATGCCGTCATTGTCCAGGTGGGACAAAGCATCAGCGCCGATGTTGGGAATGTCGCGCGTGATTTCTTCTGCACCTAATTTGGTGTTGCGCGCGTCAATGCTAAACTCGTGCAAATGCACAGAGGTAAAAATATCGTCACGCACCAAGCGGCTGGATACCAAGATGGCGTCTTCGTAGTTATATCCTTCCCAGCACATAAAGCCCACCAGCAGGTTGCGGCCCAAAGACAGGCAGCCGTTGTCCATAGACGGCCCGTCGCCGAGCACTTGGCCTTTTTTCACCGTGTCGCCCGCAAATACAATGGGGCGCTGGTTAATGCAGGTGTCTTGGTTGGAGCGTTTATATTTCAAAAGTTCATATACGTCCATGGAGCCGTCATTGGCTTCCACGACGATGCGGTTGCCGTCGGCAAATTGCACTTTACCGGCGCGTTTGGCTACCACGGCGGTGCCGGAGTCGCGCGCCACTTCGTGCTCAATGCCGGTGCCCACAAACGGAGCCTCCGTAACGAGCAAAGGCACGCCCTGGCGCTGCATGTTACAACCCATCAACGCGCGGTTGGCGTCGTCGTGCTCCAGGAACGGAATCAAAGCGGCGGACACACTGATTACCTGCAGCGGGGACACGTCCATATAGTCCACGTTTTTCGGAGCCACCAGCGGATAGTCCGAGCGGACGCGGCAGGCCACCAAATCAGAGGTGATTTTGCCGTTGCCGTCCAGCGGGGTGTTGGCCTGGGCCACCATTTTGTCGTCTTCAGCGTCAGCGGTCAGAGATTCCACTTTATCGGTCACTTTGCCATTTTCCACTTTGCGGTACGGCGTTTCAATTAAGCCGTATTTGTTGACCTTGGAATAGCAGGCCAAGGAGGTAATCAAACCGATGTTCGGACCTTCCGGGGTTTCAATCGGGCAGACACGGCCGTAGTGCGTATAGTGCACGTCGCGCACTTCAAAGCCGGCGCGTTTGCGGTTTAAACCGCCGGGACCCAAGGCAGACAGACGGCGTTTATGCGTCAGCTCGCCCAGCGGGTTAATCTGGTCCATGAACTGGGACAGTTGGGACGTACCAAAGAACTTGCGGATAATGGCCTGCACCGGCTGCGCATTGACTAAAGCGCGCGGGGTGAAAGAGGTCAACTCGCGGTTCATGCGGTCACGCGCGGTCTTGGCCATTTGGGAAAGACCGATGCGGATTTGGTTTTCCAACAGCTCGCCAATGCCGCGCACGCGGCGGTTGCCGAGGTGGTCAATATCGTCCACTTTAAAAGAGAATTCCGGGCCGTACATCTTTTGAGCGTCTTCTCCGGCGTTTAAAGCCAGGAGGTATTTGACGGTCACAATCACGTCTTCCGGCGCCAGGGTGCGGCGGCGGTCAGACGGAGTGGTGAACTTTTTGAATTTGAGTTTGCCAATCAGGTCAAACATATTGGCAAATTTCTTATTGATTTTGTAGCGGCCTACAAAGCTTAAGTCATAGCGGCGGATATTGTCAAAGACCAGGTTGTCCAAGAAATGTTCAGCCTGCTCTTTAACCACGAAATCCTGCCCGCGCATTTTCTTATAAATTTCGGCCTGCGCTTCGGCAGCGGTGCGGATAGAATCTTTGCGGTGCTCCAGCGTGGCTAAAATACCCGGGTCATCTTGGCGGGGTTTGCCGGAGATGACTTTAATGGATTTGACTTTCTTTTCCACCAGGGTTTGGAACAGTTTGTCGTCCACCGGAATGGTGGCTTTTTCGTCCAGGTTCCACAGCACTTCACCGGTGGCCGGGTCGTAAATGTCGTCTGCGGCGTAGCGGCCGATGACATTGTCAATCTCGGTCGGTTTAATGGCTACGTCTTCGCAGTTATAGAAAGTTTGAATGATTTGGGCGTTGGTTTCCAACCCGCAAGCGCGCAGGAATGTGGAAGCCAACACTTTTTTCTTGCGGTCAATGCGCACCCACAGGGCGTTCATGAGGTCAAAGGAAAATTCAATCCACGCGCCGCGGTACGGAATGATGCGTGCTACATAGAGTTTTTTACCCAGGGTAGACTGTTTTTTCTCTTCGTCTTCTTCAAAAATAATACCGGGGGAGCGGTGCATCTGGCTGACGATGACGCGTTCGGCGCCGTTAAATACAAAGCAGCCGGCATCGGTCATCAAAGGCAAATCGCACAAAGTCACGTCCTGGTCGGACGCTTCTTTCATTTTCCCGTTTTTCTGTTTGACATACAGGCGCAAAAGCGCTTTTAAAGGGGCGGAATAGGTGCTGTCGCGCACGGCGGCCTCAGTAGGGGTGGCGTAGCGCGGGGCGCCTAATTCATATTTCAAAAATTCCAGACGCATGCTGCCGTCGGGCGCTTCAATGGGGAACACGTCTTCAAACGCGGCCTGGAGGCCTTTGAGTTCTCTTTTAGAAGGCGCAACGTCAAGTTGCAGAAAGTCCACAAAGGACTGTTTTTGCATGTCCAGCAAGTCGGGAAGCGGTAGTTTGGAAGAAATCTTGCCAAAGTTTTTCTGTGGTATCATTGCTCTTTATTCCTGCCTTGGTCTTAAGCCGCATAAATTTATTTTTGTGCACGCATAGTACAAAAATAAATTCACCGGCTTTGGCTTCCGTGGAAGCGAGAGGGACAAATCCCCCGGCCCCATACGGGGCCAGGGGAAAAGTCAGCACACTGACTATTTGAGTTCGACGGTGCCGCCGGCTTCGGTGATTTTCTTTTTCAGTTCTTCAGCTTCGGCTTTGGCAACGTTTTCTTTTACGGCTTTGGGGGCGCCTTCCACGAGGTCTTTAGCTTCTTTCAAGCCCAGGCCGGTGATTTCGCGCACCACTTTGATTACCGCAATTTTCTTGGCGGCATCAACAGCAGTCAGCATGACGTTGAATTCGTCTTTTTCTTCGGCAGCGGCGGCACCGGCAGCAGCGGGTGCAGCGGCAACGGCCACGGCGGGAGCGGCGGCCTTAACGCCGAATTTTTCTTCAATAGCTTTCACGAGTTCGGATAGTTCCAGAACGGTGAGTTCAGCAATAGCATTCACTAATTCGTCTTTGGTCATTTTAGCCATTTTGTTCTTTCCTTTTTTATAGAGTAGCTGCGCTTCTGCGTGAACCGGGTTCACGCCCGTGCATTTATCCCGTTAGGGGCTACTACCGAACAATGTCGGGTTTGGATTTTACCGTTTAACGGAGGCGGGCTCAGTTTGCTAAGCCTGCCGGATTTTGCTTATGGCGGGGTTTCGCCGGCAAACGGCTTACGCCGCCCACAGACGAAACCTTATACCATATCTATTGTCAAAATCCCCGTTTTGCCGCCACCGCATACTGGACACAAGCCCAAATACAGCGGGGCAGACGTTATTATTTGCCCTGTTTTTCTTCCAAGGCTTTGATAACGTAGGCAAAATCCCTGATCGGAGCTTGCAGGACTTGCGCCGACTGGGCAACCGCGTTGTACAACGCGCCGGCCAGCTTGGACAGGTTTTCTTCTTTGGTACCGATGGTAGCCAATTGTTTTACCTGCGCTTCGCTGTACCAGATGCCGTCGGAATAGCAAGCTCTGAGCTTCAAAGCCGCCTGGGTCTTCTGAAAATCTACCAAGGCTTTGGCTACGGCAGCTACGTCGCCGCCGATAGCCACGGCCGTCGGCCCTTGGAAGAGCTTTTCATCGGCTCCTTCAATTTTGGCCTGGCGAATGGCATGATCCAAAATAGCGTTGCGCTCCACGCGGAATTTAGCTCCGGTGGGGGCTAGCTTGGTTCTCAAATCAGCCATATCCACAAACTTCAAGCCTTGATAGGCCGTGAAGAAAATGGTGCCGCCTTTGGTAATTTCAGCAGACAAGTCCAGGGACTTTTGTTTCTTCTGTTCTTTAGTCAGGTTCATTTTCTTGCCTGTTTTTAAACGCCGCTTTTACTGTGTTTCCCGCTAAAAATATGAAATTTTTAGACAGAGAAAACGACAGCCAAAGATACCACATCCGTCGTTCTCCGACGGAGGTATCAATGGTTGGCGTTCAAAATCTGGGATACTTCTTATTTTATTTTATCAATAAAAGCCGCCTTCTTGCAACCCATTTTGCAATGTCTTATCCGCGGCTCTTAGAAATATTATAACAAAAAAGCGGACAAGGAAACAAGAAAATCATTTTATTTTTTAAACAAAATTCCGCTTACGGCAGCCAGAAAGCATTTGCAAATGTCAACTCCCTGCTTGCTACCCCCCACCGAAGCTTCATGCGCTCTTGCGTTGATTAACAGGGGGCTTTTTATTTTTCTTGTGAAGGCTCTAAATAAACGGCTAAATTATCATATCCTTTCTCTTTGGCCAAATCAACCGGGCGTTTGCCGGCTCTATTGGTAATATGGCATGCCGAGGGGTCTACTTCTAACAAAATATACATCTCTTCCCGCCAGCCGTTAAGTGCCGCCACATGCAGCGGGGTATTTCCGGTATCGGCCCAAGTTTCCCGGGCTAGATTAGGAAAACTTTGCAATAACTGACGTAGTTGGTTGGCATCACGGGCTAAAAGCAGTTGAAAAAGCTGCTTTTTATTTTGTTCCAAATGTTTTTTGTTTTCCTCTCGAGCCTTCTCTTGAGCCTTTTCTTCTGCTTGCCGGGCCGCCTGAGCAGCTAACTTTGAAACCGAGACCAGCGACGGAGAAACATATACTGAGGCGGGAGCCTGCACAGGCTTGGGAGCGGGGGTACGTTTGGGCAAATTAGGGCGGACCTTTAGCCACGCCGCCAACAGGTATGGTATAAAAACACCAAACCATAAAAAAAGCAAAGGGGAGAAACAAGCTGCTCCGACTATTCCCAAATGAGGAAGCAAAAGCGCGAAACATTCTATCGGGATTAACCAAGCAATAAATATACAAAACGAACTTTTTCCAAAGTGATATCTCAGCGCCCTTCCACATGCTTTAAAGAAACCTACCCGCTGGAAAGAACCAATCAAACAGATTAGGCCCGACAAAAACAGGGAACAGGAGGACACGACTATAAAGGGAAGCTCAAAGAACATCACAAAGATTAAATCAAACAAAGTCTGTGATTCAACATGAGTAATAAATAGAACAAACGCATGTAATCCGATAAAGCCCAAAAGTGCACAAACAACGCCGCACCATCTACGCTTGGTTAGTATAGCCAAAAAGATACCATAAAATACAGGCAAAAATAAAATAATCATTTGGGGGATTAAAGCAGATAATACAACAAAGGAAATAAAAGCGGCTATCAGCATTTTAGAGTCCGCTTTTAATAACTCAATAAAAACCGTCCAAAAGCTTTTTTTCTCTTGTAAAATCGCGGTTTGCTCTTCATCAGGAAGAGGCTGCTGTGAGGCGATCACAACACCCGAGGACTCCGCCTCATCTGCGGCGACGTCTTGGGACAAAACAGACGCGGCAGCTGTAGAAGCTTTTGCTTGAACAGCGAGATTAGGATCAGCCAGCAACCAAGCGGCTGATATGTAGGGGACCAGCATAGTACACCAAACAACCAGACCTAATAACTTCAGCCAAGACCAATGACCCGCAATTTGCCCTATCCCCTCCGTAAAAAACACATCATATATCAACAAATACAAAGGGTATAACATCAGTAAAAAGACAAGGAATTTATCCCAATGATATCGCACGCTGTACCAACAGGCCCGGAAAAAACCCACATTCTGAAAAGAACTCACCAAGATAAAGAAAGAGAGAAAAAGCTGAAAAATGATAATAAATATCATTCCACCGAAAAAAAGGCTTAAAAAAATAAAAATTTGGTCTATCGGATCCCGCACAGAAACAGTAGCCCAACCTGCCGATATAGCCACCACCCAAAGCAACAACAAGGATGCTCCAAGAGAAATCTTAACTACGGGCCACACCCTTCTAGTGAGCGTCACAAGACAAGCCAGCACAAATATAATACTGAAGGGCAAAACTAGATAAGGGGCTGCAAAAGAAAGCAGCAAATAAATAACTAAAATCGAAATCAAAACTGCTTTGTCACGGTTCAAAAGCTCTAATAAAACACTCCACATAGAAATTCTCCTAACAAAATAGTCTGCAATTTAGCCCATAGCATAGCAGTTTATCAGCTGTTGTGCAAATGCAAGGCGGACACTCTTCTCTCTACATTTTCTTTTAAATTGTTATAGAAAAACATATAGTCGTACATATGCAACACCCCGGTGGGGAACACCGCCTGGCTGGCATTGTACTTCACCGGATCCACCTGCACCACCAGTGCGCCGCTTTCTTTTTCCAAATAGGTGTCTGAGAGATGAGGCACTTCCTCCCGCTTTTCCCCTGTTACGGCATCAAAAATGACGGCTCCTTTATGGGCAGCAGCGGGGGCTACTGTGCTGTCTGTTTTCCAGTTGACCGGGTTAATGCCCTGCGCCCCTTCTTTAAGCACATACGAGTGGCCAGAGTGGGGCAACTGCGTATTGTAAGAGACAATCACGCCCGTATCCGTTTCCCCTTGGGCCATCTTAAGCCAGGGGTATTTGTGCAGGTCTTGCTCTGTGACCGAATAGCCTATCAGATAGGCCGCCACCAGCTGCTTTTGCCATTGGGGGTTATTAAATTTGGCTTTCATCAGCTCCAGCAGCGCCATGCTGCCCTGGCTAAACCCAGCTAAAATAAAAGGCCGTCCCTGATTGTAATGCTGCATATAATAGTCAAAAGCGCTCATGACGTCTTGATACCCCTCTTTAAGCAGCTGGTCTGCTTCTTGCTCAGCAAGCCAGACCACTTCTATAGAAGCCTGCCGGTAATAAGGGGCAAACAGGTTCGCCTCATCTGTAAAAACACCGCCATTAATCAAAATTTGCACATCGGCTTTATGGCGCAAATCCGCGTCCGCAATATCCATACGCTCCGGCCCGTTTCCGCCAAAAATGGTGGGATATACATAGAAAACATCTACTGGTTTATCCGTTTGTCCCACCGGCAGAAAGGCCCAGCTTTCTGCTTGGGCATAATCCGGCTGCCCGCTGGATACAGAATGGGTGGCAAAGCAGCCAGAGGAAATAAACAAAAAGAAAGCAAATACAATAGAAATATATTTTTTCATAAAATCTCCTGAAAGAAATTATAGAAAATAAAAACGCTTTGCGTCGTAAAAATAGAAAAGCCGCTTACGGACGGCTTTCATTTTTTTGTTACCAAAATGCTGGTCCGCACAGCGAAAGACATTACCTGGTGTTCCCACTGCGAGTGTTTGCATTACAAAAATGCTGGTCCGCACGGCGGCGCGACACGCTGGGCATTGCCCAGCAAAATAGCACCAGCCCTGTATAGCAACTTGCCATAAACGGCAAAGGCATTGGCCATTGCGGCTAGCACTTCAAGAGATAAAAAAGAAAAGAGGTGGGCCCTTCTGAGGATCGCATTCTGAGAAGGGCCCTCATGACCAGGGGCTTCTCCCCCCTGGGATAGAAATGGCTCTCCGTATCAAGATGCGTCAGTAAGATAAGTGGTTACGGATATCACTATTTGGCGATATAGCCAAATAGTGAGCAAAAAAAATTACAATTCGTCTTCCACACAGCCCAAAACAGACAAAACACATGGATGCGTTAGCCGGTAATACACAGTGGTGCCCTTTTTGGCTATAGAAACAAGATGGGCTTCTTTAAGTACGTGCAAATGTTTGGACACGGTAGAGAAATCATCGCCCACCATTTGAACAAACTCATGCACACAGTAGTCTTTTTCCCGCAGCTGGCGGATAATCCACAAGCGCGTCGGGTGCGCCAAGGCCTTAAAAATTAAGACCTGCTTATCTAAAGTATGTTTGTCAAAAGATTCCATCGCGCACTCCCAACCCAAAAGTTGTTTCTTAATTTATTGTAACAAATTTTTTATTATTTGGCAATATCGCCAAATAATATAGAACGGACACACTCTTCTGTTTGTATTGTATGCTATCGTTGCTGAAGTTTTCTAGAATTTTCTTACCAGAAGAAGGAATACTATTTAGCAAGATGATGAAAAAGATGAAGCATAACCAAATCGTGTTCTCTTTCTAATACCGTGTTAAATCCCATTCTATGGTACAGGCGTACGGCGGGATTTTGTTTTTGTACAGATAAAGAAAGACCACGGTAGCCAAGCGATTGAAGTCTTGGCAGTAATCTATGTAATAATTAGCGGCCTATGCCTTTGCCTCACTGTGCGGGCAGCACCGCCATGACTAAAGAGGGAATATCTTTGGCCCAATGTCCATAATCTGCCATAATACGGCACCAAGTTGCACCCACTATTTTGCCTTCCGCTGCGGCGGAAAAAGCAATATCTGAAGGGAACTTGCCACAATTTTCTATATATATTTTGAGCTCCGGCAATTCTAGAGCGGAGCGCGGCAGCGCAGGTGTATCGTGGGCAACAAAAACAGCTTGATACAAAAACTCTTTAAGAAGCCATATTCAGCTGGTAACAAC
>CALVFA010000049.1 GCA_944326725.1 uncultured Elusimicrobiales bacterium
CAGACCGATACCAAGAGCAAAAGCTTATGCAAACTGTTAAGCGGCGGAAAGGAGCCTACTACATGCAGTTATGTGACGGGTGACTGCTGGCTGATTGATTAATTTAAATAAAACCCCCGCTTTCAAAGCGGGGGTTTTGTTTTGCTTTAGAAACTTATTTGTTAGCAGTGAAGTCTTGTGCCGGAGCTTTGCTTTTCAGTATTGCCCAGGCCAAAATGGCCAACAGCACAATCACACACACCCAGCCTACTTTGCCAAGAGGGGTGTAGTCGTTGTGGTAGTTTACAATAATGGGCGCCACGATGACCGCCACCATATTGACCACCTTAATCAGCGGGTTGACCGCCGGGCCGGCGGTGTCTTTTAAGGGGTCGCCCACTGTGTCGCCCACCACGCTGGCTTTATGACGCTCGGAGCCTTTGCCGGTGTTGGCGGCAATGTCGGAGGGTTCGTCCTCCACCACTTTTTTGGCGTTATCCCACGCGCCGCCGGAGTTGGCCATAAACACCGCCAGCAGCTGGCCCGATACGATGATACCAGCCAAGAATCCGCCCAGCGCTTCCACACCCATAGCAAGCCCCACCACAATGGGGGACACAATGCCCAGTGTAGCCAGCACAATCAGCTCTTTTTGCGCCGCAATGGTGGAAATGCCCACCGCGCGCGTATAATCAGGCTGGGCTTTGCCGTCCAGCACGCCCAGTTTAAACTGCCGGCGCACTTCCAGCACAATCAGGCAGGCTGCGCGGTTGACGGCGTTGATAGCAAACGAAGAGAACAGCCACGGCAGCGCCGCCCCAATGAGCATACCTACAAATACCGTCGGGTTAGACACTACAATACCCACCTGGGACAAAAGCGCCAGCGCTTTGCTTTCTCCGGCTTTTTGCCAGGCGTCATTGAGCAAGGTTTGTACATTGCTCACGTCTACCATATATGAGGCAAACAGCGCCACCGCCGCAATAACGGCAGAGCCGATGGCCACGCCTTTTGTGATGGCTTTGGTGGTGTTGCCCACGCCGTCCAAATCTGCCATAATCTGGCGGGCTTTTTTGGTGTCGGCGTCTTCCTGTCCGTGCCAGGCCATTTCGCCAATGCCGTTGGCATTGTCTGCAATGGGGCCGAAGGAGTCCATAGCCACGTTGTTGCCCGTCAGCGTCAGCATGCCGATACCGGTCATCGCTACGCCGTAGAGCACAAAGGTAAAGGACTCCGAAGCGCTCAGCCCGTCAATGGTGCCAAAAATCAATACCGAGCAGAAAATAGCCGCCGCCAGCACAATGGTCGTCCAGACGGCAGATTCCATGCCTACCGCCAAACCGGAAAGAATGGTAGTGGCAGAACCTGTCGTGGTGGCTTTTTTCACTTCCTGTACGGGTTTTTTGTCCGTACCGGTAAAATATTCCGTCAGGCGGTCGATGCTGATAGCCAGCAGAATACCGATGGTGGTTACCGCAAAGGAGCGCCACCAGCCGCCGGGCACTTGGTCCATATAGAAATAGGCCAGCGCGCCGAAAATGAGAATGGAAATGACCGCAGAAATACTGTAGCCTTTGAAAATGGCCTTCATTGCGTTTCCGGCGGTGCGGTTGGAATCTTTTACCGCATAAGTGCCGATAATGGAGCAAAGCACCCCAATGCCGCGCACCAAAAGCGGATAGACAATCCATTCGTGATGTCCAGTAATGCGCCAGAGCGAAATGCCCAAAATCAAACCCGACACAATGGTTACTTCATAGGATTCAAAGATATCGGCCGCCATACCGGCGCAGTCGCCCACGTTGTCGCCCACCAGGTCCGCCACTACGGCGGGGTTGCGCGGGTCATCTTCGGGAATGCCGGCTTCCACTTTGCCCACCAGGTCGGCGCCTACGTCAGCGGCTTTGGTGTAAATGCCGCCGCCTACGCGCATAAACAAGGCCAGCAACGTACCGCCAAAGCCAAACCCCAGCAAAGCGTCCGGCGCGGCAATACCGAAAATGATAAAGATGAGGGTACCGCCCAAAAGGCCCAGACCGTCGGTCAACATGCCGGTTACGGTACCGGCACGGTAAGCGATTTTCAGCGCGTCGCCAAAGCTGCGTTTGGAAGCCGCCGCCACGCGTACGTTGGCGTCTACTGCTATGCGCATACCCAGCTGGCCTACTAGCAGAGAGAACACCGCCCCCAACACAAATGCGCCTGCACGCCCAAAGGCGGCAATGAGTTTAATGGTGTCCGGCGCCAGCCCGGCAAAACGTTCCGACGCGTCGTGCGAAACGGGCACAATGTACACCGAGAGGAACAGACACACCGTCAGCAGCCCAATCAGCGGCAAAATGGTTTTCAGCTGCCTTTTTAAATAGGCGTTGGCGCCTTCTTTAATGGCCGTCCACACTTTAAGCATAGCCGGCGTGCCGGTATCTTCACCCAGTACCTGGTTACGCAAAAACAAGGCGTATAAAAGCCCCAGCACCGCAATAAACAGTACGCCAAAAAGCGCATACTGTTCAAATGGGCGCAGGGAGGAAATTCCATACCACATGCAAAGCCTCCTTAAAATAAAAAACATCCCCTCCATTATAGTATAAACGGACGCGTTCGGTGCAGTAAATCAATGCGGGCCAGACTCTTATGTTTGGAAAAAAGCAATTTTATATAATGAAACAACGGGAGCGTATATGCGTTTTCAAAAAATGATTATCTTGCTGGTATGTGTTGGCTGGGCACTAGGGGCGGCCGCACAGGGGCTGCGCTACGGGTGGAGCAGTTTAAAAAAGTTGGAAACCTCCGCCCAAGAAGGCAAGCCTACCGCCCAGGCGGACCTGGCACAGTATTATTTGCTTTCGGAACAATATGACCAGGCGTTTGCGTGGTTTAAAAAAGCCGCACATAACGGCGAGGCGGAGGGGTTTTACGGCCTGGGGCTTTGCTATGAAAACGGCTGGTGCGGCGTAGAGAAAAACCTGAAAAAAGCTTTCCGATTTTATCAAAAAGCCGCACGCAAAAACAGCCCTGGTGGCCTGTATAAAACGGCTTTATTTTTGCACGACGGCACCGCGGGCAAAGCCCAGCCCAAAAAAGCGCTTGCCTATATGCAGCGCGCCGCTGAAAAAGGCAGCACAAGTGCCCAGCATTTTTTGGCGCTCTCTTATACGGAAGGAGAAACACAGGGGATTACGCAGGACTACCAAAAGGCGGCTTATTACTGGCAGAAACTGGCTGAAAAAGCGGACCCGACGGCTTGTTTTAATCTGGGGTATTTGTACTATTACGGCTATGGCGTGCCGAAGGATTTGCGCCGCGCTTTTGAATGGGATTTATGCGCCGCCCAAGGCGGGCTGGCGGAAGGGCAATTTCAAGTGGGGCAGGCTTATTTAAATGCAGAGGGCGTGGCGGCGGACGGCGCCCAAGGCCTGCAGTGGCTGCAAAAAGCCGCCGCGCAAGGTTACGGCCCTGCTTTGGAAAAATTAAAATCCGTTTCTTATTATGTTTATCAGGGGCCGGACGTGGAGCAGGAGACTACGGGCCGCGTAAGCAGCATAGAGGAGCTAAAAGAACGCGCCGAAGCGGGGGAAGCGGCGGCCCAATATTTGTATGGCAGTTTGTGCCAAGAGAAACTGCGCCCCGCAGGGCAAGAGTGCGACCCGGTGTTTTGGTATCAAAAGGCCGCCGCGCAAGGGCTGCCTGCCGCGCAGGATAAATTAAAGGATAGCTCTAAGTAGTCTTGAGCTCTGCACGCAAAAAGGGTTTAACCGGCGGGCACGCCCCGTTTTGATAGGTGCTTTGCCCGTGTGGAGAGAAATAAAAAAGGAAAACTTTTCTAAGCGGGCCCGTTGGGTCCGCCTTTTTATAACTTTCTTTTACCATAAACTTTGGGTGTGAGTTTGAGCCTGCAGAGGAAAATTCTTACCAAAACGGCGTTTTTTACAAGCAGGTTGACGCGGGGCCAATCAAACAAAGCGGGAATTGGGAAATACAATAACCCCGGGCACGAGCCTGGGGAATTTTATTTTAAAAAGAGCCGCCTAATACAAAGGCCACCATATTGCTGCTGTCGCTTAAATTGCGGGTGTAGTTGATGCCCAGCGGAAACGGAAAGCGCCAGAATTTGTAGGCCAGCGTGGCTCCGGCGCCGCTGTGGTCGCGGTAAGCGCCGCCGGCGTATACATAGGCCAGCTCATAAAAGGGTTGTAAAGACAAAAGCCCGGTGTTGTTTCGCAGCAGATAATACAGAAAAGACACCGTGGCTCCGGCGCCGCGGCTGCCGCGTATTAAACGGCGGTAGCGGCCCTGCCCGCCCAGCAAATCGGTGGAGAGTATTTGGTCTGAGAAAGGCGAGCTGTACGAGTCTTGGGCTTTAAGCTGCAGGAAAAATATATTGTGGCTTCGGGTTTCGGTTTGCCACAGGGCGGTGGCGGAAAGTTTGGTAATGTCATAATCGGCCCCGCTCCATTTGCCGCCTAAGGTAAAAGAAAGGTCCGCTGCATAGGCGTATTGCGGTGCTGGCAGGTCGGCCAGCATTTTCTTTTTGTCGGAAAGACCAAACCCAAACAACGCCCCCATGCCGGAAGAGGTGCGTATATTGCGCCGGTAGGACACGCCGGCGGTCCATTGGTTGTGGTTGCCGGCGTCTACAGGGGTGCTGTAGGACACATGCTTAAACTCCGGCGAGAGAAATAAATTAAAATCCCCCAGTGTGCGGGCGTAAAGCAGGCGCAGTTTATAGTCGCGCATATCCCATTGGTAAAGCGGGTCCCCGTATTCGTCTTTGTCTTTGGCTACACTAAATACGCCGTAGGTGTTGGACCAAAAATCATCATAAAAACGCTGTTCGGTGTCCAGTTTAGTAAAACTAATGAGAAAAAAATTGTCCAGCGCGCTAATCCCACCGGAAAAAGAATAGCCGTCGCTGCTGATGCCGGCGGTGGCAAAGGCAGTTTCTCCTTTTTTAAAAAAATTGCCTTCAAAAAGGGAGAGGAAAAATACGTCTTTGTCCCCGGAAGAAAAGAAAGTGAGGGGGAAAAAATAATATCCGTCCTGGGCATTGATGGAAATGTCCACCTGCCCGTCTTTCGGAACGGCGCTGAAGTCCAGCTTTTTAAACAGGCGCATATCGTGCAGTTTGTCTTGCGCTTCTTCAAACAGGCGGGGGGTAAAGAGGTCCCCTTTTTTAAGCGGAAATTTACGCGCTACCACCGCGGGGTCTATGCGGGTGGTGGCAATATGTATGTCGCCTACGGTTTGGGGCTGTGCCTGTAGCGTGGCGGCGCACAAAAGCAGGATAAAGCAAAATACTTTTTTCATTTCCTGTAAATTATAACTTTTTAGGGGGCTTACACGTCGGCGGCTTTTGGATTAGGCGTTTGGGGCGTTGCGGCGGGCGGCGGTTTTGTCTATAATATGTAAAACATTTTCACTTGCACCTTAGAGAAAACCAGGCGCAAATAAAACGCGGGAGGGACTATGTCTAGACGTGATAAAACAAATTATTATTTAGATCTGGCTGATGTGGTGTCCCAGCGCGGCACATGTTTGCGCCGCCGGTATGGGGCGGTTATCGTAAAAAATGACGAAGTGATATCCACCGGCTATGTAGGCGCGCCGCGCGGGCGTAAAAACTGCAGCGATTTGGGTTATTGCATACGCCAACAGCTCAATATTCCGCGCGGGGAACGCTACGAGCTGTGCCGCAGCGTGCACGCGGAAGCCAACGCCATTATCAGCGCGCCGCGCGATAAAATGCTGGGGGCCACGCTTTATCTTTCCGGGCGGGAAGTGGACAGCGGCGAATATATCCAAAAATCAAACAGCTGTTCCATGTGCAAACGCATGATTATCAATGCCGGCATTAAAAACGTCATCGTGCGCGATACGCACGATGAATACCGCGAAATTGACGTGCAAGAGTGGATAGACAACGACGAGTCTTTGCAAGGCCAGCGCGGCTATTAAAAAGGGTTTGCCCTTTATTTCCGCCCCGCTGGCAGCGGGGCGTTTTTATGAAATGGTAGAAATAAAAAACCCGCCTTTGGGCGGGTATTAATTAAATGGCGGTGCTTTTAGTTTTCCTAGCACTATGCTGATTTTCAAACAGGCAGTAAACAGGCAAAAAATGGCCCTTTTTTCTTTCCAAAGCGGCAATAAAGCGGCAAAAAGTGCTAGTTTTTTTGTTTTGCCAAAGCGGTAATAAAGCGGTAAAAAATGGCAGTTTTTTTGGAACTCAAAGCGGTAGAAAAGCGGTTGAAAATAGCATTTTTTAATAAATTTGAAGCGGGGAGAAAGCGGCGAGAATTGATACTTTGCAAAGCGACGATAAAGCGAGGAAAAATACTTTCAAACAGGCAACAAACAAGTGAGAATGCACATTTTATTCCCTGTTAAACAGGGAAAATACAGGGAAAATTAAGAAAATTGTTTTAAATTTTAAAGGTTTTTCGTACTAACATCCAATATAAATTCACCCAATTCCCTACAACCCGGAACAGGGAACAAGCAGGGAATTTATTTGTGTAATTGGCAAAAATGACACGTCGAAATATATCAATAATCTAAACAAGCCCATTTATCTATTGATTTTTTTCAATAAATTGTTAAAATACTATCTAAATTACTATTTATTATATTTTAATTGACAAAAATAGCAAAAAAATGATATATATTATATTAAATCTATTGTTTTTTGGGAGGGAAACATGATTTTAAACTTTGTTGTGGAAAACTTTATGAGCATAAAAGAGGCTCAACAGATATCTTTTCAAGTTACTAAAAAAGATAAACTTAATGATTCTGTCCGTGCGTATAATAGCCAATTCTGTAACACCATAATGGCTGTTTTGGGAAATAATGCATCAGGAAAGACAAATGCACTAAAAGCTTTATCTTTTTTGTTGTGGTTTGTGAAACATTCTTATCACTATAATGATTCTCTAACCTCAATGGTTGTACCACATGCTCTGTCTCGGGATAAGGTGTCTAAATTTGAATTAGAGTTCGAAAAGAATGGAGTAGAGTACGTCTATAAGTTGCATCTTACCAATGAATACGTGGAGTATGAGTCTCTTGGAACAAAACGTTCGCCAAGAAGTACCTGCCTGTATGAAATTCAACGACAGGGAGATGGTTTACATTTGACTAAATGGAACACTAAAATGGGCAAATTAAATGCAAGCGATAAAGATCGATTTTTGAAGATGCCAAGGCCTTGTGCTTTCTTTTCATTTTTATTGGGTACGGGTTATATTGATGCTTCTTTCCCTCAACTGAAGCCTTTATATTCTTATGATACTAATGTCGGCCCCATCGGGAAAGGCACAGAAGATCATTTTCAGATTGTTTTGAGAGAATCGGCATCTTTAAAAAACGATGAAAAACAAAGAAACAAAATTGAACGATTTTTATCGGAGTGTGATTTAGGTTTTTTTGGATTTTCGTTCCAAAAAGGTGTTATTGAAAAATCGCCAAATGAAAAACAGGAAATAGATATTTTAAGTATTAAGCATATAGCTGATAAGAGAGCTTTTATTCTATCTTTGATACAGGAATCTAATGGAACACAAAAACTTATACGGCTATTGGATCGTGTATTTAAGATTTTAGATAGGGGTGGGATTTTGGTATTTGATGAAATAGAGGATGCGCTCCATCCTGTCTTCGTATGTAAAATCATCAATATGTTTAAATCAATGGAAGTAAACCCGAATAATGCTCAATTATTATTTACTACTCATTCCCCACTATTATTAGAAGAGTGTACGAAAACACAAATCTATTTGGTAGAGAAAAATCAACAGCTCGTTTCGGAATTATTTCGCCTGGATGAAGTAGAGGGGGTTCGTAACTGTGATAATTTTTGTGCCAAATATTTGGCTGGAACATATGGGGGGGTTCCGAAAGGGCGGTGGTTATAATGGCAAAACGCAAACGTAAACAAAAAACAACAGTTTTACTCGTTAGAGAGGGAGAACGGAGAGAGCAATTGTTTTATGAGCGCTTATATGAATGTTGCCAACCCGAACAAAATGGTGTCCATATAAGTACGGCTCCGGAACATGGTGGAACGGCTAATTCCATATTATCGATAGCTCTCAAAAGGAGACATTCCAGGGATAGAGTTTATGCTTGGTTTGATGCTGATAGTAAGCTTTCTAAAGAAATACGGGATAGTCTAGCAGACGCTTGGGATATAGAGGAAGGGTTTAATTCAGCCGTTCCCGATGAAAATTTACAATTTCAATACAATACCCAAATGCGCAATCCAATACTTATTGTGTCAGCACCGGTTTCCTGTGACGGTTTTTTAGTGGAATTATTGGGAAATGTAAAAATTACGTCAAAACATAAGACGGCTCATTGTAAAAATGCTTTTGATAGTTTAATAGGCGGTAATGACAAAGAAAAAGAAAGGATTTATTATCAAAAGAATCTCAATAGACAAAAATTACAAAAACTAAGGGCTAATAATAGAATTCTCGATTTATTAATGTCGATGTTTGAGTCATAAGTTATATTTTATATTTGAGGGTGTCGTGTAATCTGCGTGGGGCGTTGGGAGGAAACTAGTAGTCAAAACAAATTATCCTTTTTTAACAGATGTGTATTCCTGCTAGAGATCAGTATTAGAAAAAGTAAATAGGAAGGAGTGAATATGTTACAACATATGCTACATAAAATATGTAGAGATAAAATTAATCTTATTCAACAAAAGGGAGTTGAAATTAAAAATATTCCTGCTAGTGTGCAGGGAGATAAAATAAGAATATTTTTAGTTAACGAATATCGTACTTTGGCTGTCAATGAAGGTGATAAAATAATTAGGAATTTATCTAATGGCGTTCAGGAAAAATATGTCGTATCCAATGCGGCATTCTCTGAAGGATTCCCAGGACAAATACCAGCAAATTATAACATCACGGTCAGAAAAGAAGGAATTGTGGGGACCCGTATGCCAACACATATTGTAATGGGAAATAATTCCAAAATTATGGTGAACTCTACTGACAACTCAATCAATGTTCAAATTACGAAAGATAATATGTGGGAGCAATTGGCGGAAGTAATAAAATTACAATGCAATAATCAATCGGATTTATTAAAATTAGTGATAGAAATGAAAGGAGCCCAAGGGACTTCAAAATTTAAAGAAAAATATCAGGCGTTTATAACATTGGCTGCTAATCATATGGCCGTATTTGCGCCATTTATGCCCTTTCTAAGCAGTTTGTTGTGACAGGTGGGCCGAAGGGTTTTGGTTCCACCATCATAAGGTATGCCATAGCCGTTCTTGATAAGTTCTCGCGCGAGATCCCGCTTGTTGACGTTCACATCACAAAGTAGCCGGAAATATTTATCTCGTCCACAATTGTACAATAGAATTTTACCGCTTTTAAGGAAGCGTTCACTATATTCCTTGGCTTGCTTGGCTCGGGCTTTCGTTTCTGCCGTTCCGCCTTTCATTTCGGGGCAATCTACACCTCGTACGCGTATAGGAATATGTTGGCAAAAAACAGCCATATTGCAAGAAGATATATCTACGTAAAATGTGTCCCCATCATATACTGATTTCAAAGTAACTTGATTAAAATCATCAGCAGTTGCTGGTTCCTGTATTGTGTTCATATGGGAACAACCGGTTAACAGCAGTATTCCAACCGCTAGGGGCAATATTCTATTGCTAAACATACAAAAACCTCTATGTTTAAATGTGTTTTCTAAATATATTTAAATCTGGCATTTTTTGACAATTTGTACTGGAAATAAGATACAATGAAATTATTATGAATCTGGCCATACCCACAAAACGAGATTTTCAAGAGAATCGCAAGCAAGCAGAATATGCTCTGTTAGAGTATGTTGCACTGGTGGTCTTTCCATGCAATAAGGAGAGCGATGAAAGGGCCTCCCGGTTTTGTGAATTATGGCAAAGCGGTTCTATCGATTTACAGGGATTCTGGGGTAAATACGGTGAAATTAGCGAACACGAGAAAGAGTTTGCGGACTTTTGCGTATCCAAGATAGGGAAAGGCGAAGATTGGGAACAAGGCCCACAAGCGGGAGTTGTTTCAGAAGATGTTTCCGACAGAGAAGGCAAATCAGGTAACGAAGAAGTAGATGCGGAATTATCGCATGAGGCCACAAATGTAGATGACTTTATAGGGCAGTTAAAGGAATTTCTATCGTCATTGCCTAGCAGTACCTTTAACAAATTTTTAGTATTTTTCCTGTCCACTCACAACTTTATAGTTGTAAATGCAGCCAAATCTCCATCCGACATGCCCAAAGAAGTCCAAAATAGCATGCCGGCTCAAGGAGGGCATTTGTCCTATGAAACAAAAAGGCTGCATTTAGAACGACTATATCCCTTTTGGGCTTGTTTTGATCGGATTTTAGGTAATAAATACATTTTATCTGATCAAAAAGTCCAGCAACAACAATATGGGAAACTGTACAAGGCCGCTCACATTACAAACTCAAGCCGTGAGAAGAAAAAACTGGTACAAATTGTAAGTTCTTTTTTTGATAAGTTTCCTGGTCAATTCGTAGAGTTACAAGAGCCAATTATACAGTCCATTATGCGTGCGCCGTTGCAAACAAGACTGCAGGATTTGCCCAAACAGGCAATAAGCCGCAGAGATCAAATGCATATCATCTTGCCGGAAGTATTTAAGGGATGTTTTCAATACGACAGAGAGCGACTACTCCTGATAAGAAATGAGTTTATTAAAACCGAAAAAGCGCCCATAAATGATGCTTATTTAGAACATAGACGAACTTGTGCCAAGTGTAAGCACGCCGAAGAATCCATGCGCGAAGTGATGGAATACCGCTATGGTCGCTTGCAAGAAATAATGAATAAGCCAATTTATCCTATTCATAAACCTAATGAGGGACAGTTAAGTGCCACAACCCCTAAAGAATTAGTGCAGTATTACGAAGAACGCTATAAGAAAACTCCCTACGAATTACACAAATATTATTTGGCGTTAGCATACAAACGAAATGGCGAAATTGAAAAAGCTAATACTTTACTGATGTCTAATGAAACTATTGCCCCTTCTACAAATCCAACTATGGGAACAGTTATATCTGTATATTGTGCTTGTGGCAAAGAAGATGAATATCACTTGAATGCGTTGCGTTCCCCTAAAATCGCTATTGGGCGATTAGATGAAGAAGATCCGCTGGATATTCCACAAATTAGTGTGTGCCAACCGGACGGGCTAGCTATGTCGCGCGACATGTTAACGCTTGAATATCAGGCAAACAGGCAAGATTGGTTGGTGCATCCCAAAAAAGAACAAGAAGGAAATTTGTGGTTTTTATCCCAAGATAAGTTGTTTAATTTATTAGACAGACAAATTGGTACTTCCGGAGAGCTGAATATTGATTTTGCGGAAAGTTTTGAACCGCTAACGCATGATGTCTGGCTATCGGACATTACCGGAATTGGAGTATTTTGGGAAGGATCGGTATTGTTTGCAGGGCAATTGTTAAAAGGAGCAAAGCACCCCTTGTTAGGGCAGTTGCCGGTAGGGTGGTACATAGAAGTAAAGGCACAGCGCCGCAGCAAAACTATTATGAAGAGCTTTGCCGAGAAATCATTTGTAGAGTAAATTATGCCTAAAACTCAATACATACAACAAAAAGAAAAATCACAACCCTTGTTTATGAAACGCGGGGATATTTTGTCTGAATTTTTTGAAATATCCGACAAAGCCCGCGAAGGTGGTATGGGAGATGTTTTCTTCTGCCGAGATAGAAGGGATAATAAGTTTTACGTGTTGAAGACTTCCTCCAAAGCATCCGGTACAGATGAACAATTGTTTACCAAAGAATGCAAGTTCGTACTTCATTTATGGAAAAATCCTTATGTGGCTTATGCTAAAACCGTTCTTTCCGATGCTGAACATTTGTATATTGTGATGGAATTTGTTGGGAAACAACCCTATAACTTGCAAGAAGCGGTGCAAGGGGAAACATTGGCCCGTGTGATGAATAAAACCCAGATTGAACCGAAACAGGCACTCATTTGGGCAATTCAGTTCTGCCAAGGTATGCAATTTCTGAATAATGCCGGTATGGAATCTCATAAAGATATTAAACCGGATAATATTCTAATTACCTCGCAAAATGATATTAAAATTACGGATTTTGGCCTTGCAGGTACGGAGAAAAAAGGTGGCACGGTCGGTTATCGTCCGCCCGAATATTTTTCAAAGGAAGGACGGCTAACAGTTACCAGTGACATTTACTCATTTGGGCTCGTTCTTTATCAAATGTTAAATGGCAATAAACCGTTGCCGAATGTAACAAAATGGGATGAAGATGCCCAAAGATATGAATATATCCGTACGGATTCTATCCAAAGTGTTCATTGCCAAGATATTATTACGAAATGTTTAGCAGATAATCCGGCAGATCGTTATCAGGATTTCTATGAACTGGAAAAGGGTTTGTCGGATTATTTAAAAAAGCATTATAGTGAATATGTTTTCCCTAAAAAAGCTGCGGAAAAAATGACGGCCAGTGATTATTTCTTAAAAGGGCTTGGATATTATCAGTTAAAAGAAAATCTATGGGCATTTTTATTGTTCTCTTTGGCTATTTTTGAGGACCCCAAGATGGCAGAAGCATATTATTATAGATCTAAGATTTCTGTTTTTCCTTGGCCCATTCGTGCCTTGCTTATAGTGCTGTTACTTGGCCTATTATTAACAATACCACTATGGTTGTATGTAGCTGTGACACATCCTTTTGCTGCTTTTTGGTGGAATTGGATATTAACAGCAGGAATCTATTTCGCAATAGGATTCGTATGGTTGTTATATCAGTTCTCAAAAACTTTAGGATGGCGAGCATGGAAAGGTTTATGGTTTTTGGGAAAGAATATATATACTATTGTCTTTGGGCGAGATTATGCCAAAGCTTGTAAGTTGAACCCCTCCTATAGGACTCAATAATTAAGCAAGATAGCGCCAATCCATAGTGCTAGTGGAACGAAAAGGAGAATTGCTGTTAGGATAATGATACTATACCTAATTTGACGTAAGGGACGGTGTGCATTTGCAACATATTCATCATTTTTTACTACGATGCTGTCACATAAAAAATCATATAATCCTTGTTTTTGGGGAGAAAAGAAATACATAAATGCTCCCCATGGGCAAAAGGATAATAAACTTCCTCTATAGCAGGCTCGCCAAAAAGATAATGTATTCCCTTGTATATCAACGGTCCTAATTTTGAGTAATTTTTGCCCTAAAGTTGCTTGCCAACGAGAAGATTGTAAGAACGGAAAGTTAAATATAGTCCATACGATAAATATGGTATAACCTATCAATTGTACTGAATAAAAGCTATCAACATATGGAGCAAGTAGAAACATAGTCCCACGTAATATCATTTGGCCCAATACAAAATCAATCAAATAGGAAAGGATTCTCTTTTGATATGAAGCGTACATATGGTTATTTTACCTTTTTGTCCGTCATTTGTTCCTGAGATAATTTTTCTTCGAGCAGTTTTAAAATTTCAGGATCATTTGTGTCTTTTGCAATGGCTAATGCATCTCTGCCTTTATTATTTTTGTGATGGATATCAGCTCCAGCATCTAGTAACACTTTAACAATAGGAGCATGCCCAGGCAAACTTACAGCCCAAAGTAGAGGTGTTTTGTTCTCATTATTAGTTTCGTTAACATTTGCACCATGCTGTATTAAAATTTTAGCTATTTCAGCATGTTTTTGAGCTGCATCTTGTGGCAATGGATCTGTTTTTATTCCATCTTTTTCCATATCTTTAATTAAATTGATTTGGAAGTATAGTGTAGATGCTCTAAACAAAGGAGTTGTCCCATATATATTTTTCAGGTTAATTTTAGCTTTATATTTTAATAGTTCCTCTACAATTTCTTTGTTATTATATCCGGAGGCAATTAGCAATGGAGGATTGGTTTCTGGAGAAAAAGCATTAACATCGGCTCCAGCCTGTAACAACATTCTTACCATTTCTAAAGATTGATAACCAACTGCCCACATCAGTGGGGTAATTTTTTGAGAATCAGGAGTATTAACATCAGCTCCGGTTTGTATTAATTCTTGTACCAAAGAAGGATTTTCTGCATGAATTGCTAATAACAAAGGAGTCATATCTTCTACAACAGTTTGTTCTTTGGCCAGAGTTTTTCCCTTCGTTTGATATGTCTCGGGTAAATCAGTAATTACAGTAATAGGTGTGTGGCGTAGCATATTAACATTGGAACCGGGTGCCCCAGATTTTAACAATATATGTGCGATTTCGGGATGTTCTCCGTCTATGGCCCATGTGAAGGCAGATTTGCCTTGATTATCCAATAAATTGGGATTGGCCCCTTTTGCCAATAATACTTTTACTGATTTAATAAGCCCTCGTTTAGAGGCCCTCATTAGTGGAGTAAGGCCCTCGATATTCTTTTCATCGATCTGAGAGTTATTTTTTGATAGCAATTTAACGGTTTTAGGTAAATCATCAGAACTGACAGCCCACATTAAAGCTGTGTTTCCATTTATATCCTTAAGATGAATGTTAGCCCCAGATTTTAATAATGCTTTGATTGCTTGGTTGGATCCTAAAATAGCCGCTCGCATTAAAGGGGTTTCCCCTTTTTTTTGATTAACGATATTAGGGTCCATGCCTTGTTTGATAAGCGCATGAATTAAATTAATATCGTTGTGCATGGCCGCCAAATGTAAAGGAGTTAGGCCGTATTCATCGACTAATGCTGTATTTAGCTGAGGAAAAGATTTTATTTTTACCTTGTTTATCCGTGTAAATACAGTATTTCCGTTCTTATCTACAATGTTGATATCAGCTCCAGCTTGTAATAGAAGTTCTACAGCTCTTTTCCTTCCCATAAGAGCCGCCCACATTAGAGGGGTTTGAAGGTCGTTATCTTGCGTATTTATGTCCGCATGAGCAGAAATCAATTGTTGCAATGCACCAATATTTCCTGAGCTAGCAGCCCAACTTAATGCTGTTCTTCCTTCCTTGTCTCTTATCTCCATGTCTGCCCCGTATTTTAGGAGTAATTCTATCGATTCTTCCGGTGCATTTCCAAACATAAGAGCAGTCCATCCGTCGTCATCTTGGGCATTAATATTAGATGTATCTTTTTTCAATAACATTTCTAAAATATTAGGATTTTTAATAGCCATCATGAGTAGAGTTTCATGTGTAATTGGATGAACCACGAGAACATCTGCTCCTTGTGCAAGTAATTTCTTAACACGGGCTTTATTCCCGGTAGAAACAGCTTTCATGAGAGGTGTTATGGCCGGATTTTCTTCTCTCGAACACGATACTAAACAAAGTGCACAAAGGCAGCAAAATCCTAAAACTATTCGTCGAATCATATCTTTATTGTAACTTTTTTGAGAAAAAAGTTTTACAAGTTATATTTTAAATGTAATTTTCCCAATACAATGTCACAAAATGCCAGGAAGCCCCTTTAAGTGAAGGGGCTTTCTTATTGTGCGGAATTTTTCTTAAAGTGGCGTTTGTATAGGGAAAAATGTCAGAAAATGCCAGATATGCCCCTTAAGTGTAGGACACATTAACTAAATAAGGAGAAGGTATATGAAGAAAATTATTGTATTGTTCGCAGTAATCGGCATATTTGCAGTATCGGCCGTTTCGGCTTATGCCCACAGTGGCAGAACGAATGCTTCCGGATGCCATTGGGATCATAGAACTGGTACGTATCATTGTCATTAGTTAACCGGGTGACAAGTAATTGCCACCCAAATCTAAAACGAGGTATAAAAATATGTTTGTCAATGCATTGAAATTGTGGAGTTGGGAAGGTCGTATCTGCCGCCGGCAATATTTGTTGGCATTTATATTAATAGTTTTTGGTGTCACTATACTTGCTGCTGGAATCAATGCTGCTGGAATCGATGGACGAGCTAGCGAAAGAGCAGCTCTAGCACTTATGTTTCTTCTTCAGCTGGCTTTAATTCCCACGCAAATTAAGCGTTTGCATGATATCGGCTGGGGCGGAGAGGTTATTCTATTGGGAATCATTCCCGGTATTAACCTAATCTTGGGTCTTGGGTTGTTAATCTTTTCCGGCACGAAAGGTCCTAATGAATACGGCGAAGACCCGCATACCGGTAAATAATTTTAGCGTTGTGAAAGACAGGGGATAGGGCCCTTGTTAAAAATACGTGGTGTAGTATAGACAACAGTTACTGTCTAGGTAGTTGGGCCAGGGGCGGTCCGTTACAGAAGGGCGACTTGGAAACGAACTGGCTTATTATCCCGATAGGGTATTTAAGGTTGTAAAGTATTTACATATTTAGTGCGTAAGAAAGTTATGTGCGGTTTATGGGATAACTTTCTGCTGCGAAAGAAAGCCCAAAAATAGAAGAAATCTGCCTTTTGTTAGGGCAAAGGCCTCCGCCAACTGTGCGTTGGGTCCAACCGTTGAAAGAAACGGTTCCCGTTCCGCGGATTTCTCAAAATAGGTTTCTATCTGCCCCGATTTTTCAGGTAGAAACAGGTTTTACGGAAACAGCATATTATTCTGTGGGCGCATATAACCGGAAACCTAAACTTTCTGGTTTACTCTCATAACCTTAGAAAGGGTTTTAACCCGTAATAAGTGCCGTAAGTGAATGTAAAAACTCGGCAGCGTAATTGGCCAAGTAGATTGAATTTCACAGCTTGGTGTCTTGGATTTGTATAGGGAAATGTCAAAAAACGCCAGATTTATGTCTATAGTGTAGGGGGCCACACCCGGCAGGGAGTAATCCTATAGTTGGCATATCTTAATATCACCCTTAACAAAAGGGTATAGCTAAGGAGAATTATATGACAAGTCTTATCATTGATGGTTCCAACGTAATCCGTTCGGCTTACGGTCTGCAAGGTAAGCCAAATTTTGACCTAGAAGCCCGCTTGGCTAATCAATTGGTTCAATATCTATCCGGTCTCAATACCGATACTTCCCGCACAATTGAATGTTATTTTGACGGTTTTAAGCGTGCCATAAGCCGCCCGCGTGGCCTTAGTGTGTTCTTTTCTGCCAAACATAAAGCCGACAAATTGATTGTCAATTCAGTTTACGAACATATACAAAACTATGATCACAATGTATGTGTGGTAACGGCAGATAATGAGATTATCCAAAAATCGCGTGCTTGCGGAGCCCGCGTACAATATACCTACGACTTTTTGAAAGGTTTTTGGCCCTATATCAATTTTTAAGGAGACTGACATGACAACACAAATTATTCCTTCCGAATTGGAAATGACAGACGAAATCAAACAAGCCATTTATTATATTAACCATGGGGATAATGTCTTTATTCACGGCCGTCCGGGAACGGGAAAATCTACCTTTCTCAAAGGACTGCGATCGCACTTAAATGTAAAAAGCAAGAATGCTATGTTTGTGGCTCCTACGGGTATTGCGGCTTTGAATATTCACGGGCAAACGATTCACTCTTTCTTTCACATTAACCCACAAGACATGCATGCGCCGCTGGACTATGCCAACCGAAATGCCCTAAAAACAGCTTGGAAAAACTTGGATATTTTAGTTGTGGACGAAATATCCATGGTAAGAGCAGATATTTTTGACAAGATGAACGAGCGTTTGCAGACCGTATTGGATGATGAACGCCCTTTTGCTCATAAACAAATTATTGTAGTGGGGGATTTGAATCAGTTAGCCCCGGTGCTGAACGAAAAGTCCAATTTAGAGCAAGACCAACAATGTAAGAAAACTTATGAAACTTCTTATGTGTTTGAAGCCAAATGTTGGGAAGGAATGAATTTTAAGCATATTTTCTTCACAAAAATTTTCCGCCAAACGGACGTGGAGTTTACAGGTAATTTAGCTGCATTGGAATCGCCACACAGTAAGAATTTCTCTCAAGCTCTTGCTTATTTCAACAAGCGTGTAACTGATAAACGTCCGCAAGAAGCTGTGTGTTTATGTGCGCGTAAAATTGATGCGGAGAAAATTAATCAAGCCGAACTTGATAAGTTGCCGCAACCTACCTATCGTATACCTGCTTTTCAAAGTAGTCGCTACGATAACGATTGGAAAGAAAGCAATTGCCCGGCTCCCAAGGTGTTATACCTGAAAATCGGCGCCAAGGTTATGTTTGTGCGCAATGATGAGAAAAAACTGTTTGTAAACGGGATGTTGGGACGGGTTAAAAGTATCAACTGCGTGAAGGAAAAGACGATTAAAAGTATTACCGTGGAAGTTGCCGGAAATCGCGAAGTGGAAGTGCATTGTTGTACTTGGTATAAGACGATACTTAACAAAAAAACGGGCCGTCAGGAACCGGATATGGAAAATTATTTTTGCCAATTCCCTTTACAACTGGCCTGGGCCACAACCATCCATAAGGCACAGGGCATGACTTTTGACTCTGCTTATGTGGATATGGGCGAAAAGGGAGCTTTTAGTATCGGACAAACCTACGTGGCCTTAAGTCGTGTCCGCACCGTTGACGGATTGTGGCTTAAAAAACCGTTGCAAGAGTCGGATATTTTGCCGAATCCGGCCGTAGAAAAATTTTACAAAGATATAAAAGGAGAATAACTATGGAATTAGTGGGTGGGATCGGAGTATTTGTATTGTTGATTGTAGGTGGACTACATGCTATGGTACCTCAAAACTCTAAATTACGTTTGGGTATTTGTATTTGTTTGGCTGTCGGCCTTTGCTTTACCGGAACGATGCATGGGGTTTTATTGGCGATTGGGCTGATATTTGTGGAAATGATTGTAAACAAAGTCATTTCTTTTTGGAAAAATATATCATTATAAAATAAGGAGAATGGTTATGAATAGAAAATTTTTTGTTGTTTTGATGAGTAGTTTATTTATTTTTGCTTGTGGGGAAAGATTACCAACGGTAGATAGTAGCATTCCGGAAACATATAAGGCCTCGTTGGATCGTGTAAGTCAGTCCGTACCAAAAGAAAAGGAAGAAAATTTTAACTTTTCCATCAGTATTTTGGCCATGGAATCTATTAAAGAACACATTGTCGATGGAGTTATCATGACTGATGATGAACAAGACGAACAAGGTAAGAAAAAATTTCAAAAATTCTTGCACGGCCTTAATTACAAGCAAATTATGTCTCGGAGTGATCAAGTCATGAAATCAAAAATGGAAAGGGCTAAGGAACAATATGAAGAAGAATTGATGAATACGATTGATGCTATTGTTGCCGCTAAAAAAATTAAAACGGAATTATCTAAAATTATCATAACTGACAAGGCCATAGATAGTAAGAACTTATCTATGAAATTAGAAAATAAAACTAATTCTTCACTAAAGAAACTCTTAGTATTGGGATTAGTGGCCCCTACGGAGGATTCATTACCCAATCCACGAGTTCTATTTATTGATTTTGAAAAGCCTCTTGCTCCAAAAGAAGCGCGAACAGTTGTAATTCCCTTGAAGGAAGAATATGGCTGGAAACCTACTGATTATTTGGCAATTCCCCGAATTTCTTTGGATATAGTTCGTGCCGAAGATGTTAAGAAGAAAGTAATACTCAACGACAAATTGGCCGAAGCATTTGGGGGGTATGTGGATCTTCGGAAGAATTATCAAGAACTGCAAACCTTATTGGAAGGGCAGAACGATTGGGTGTCTGTTTTCACAGTAGAAAATATCGCCAAAGGGTTTTTCCCACTTAAATAATATAACTTGACTTCTAGGGCGTGATAAGCGGTAATGTGTATAGGAGCGAATATGCAAAACTATACACAATTAACCGCGCGGGAATTACGCCTAAAATGGGCCGAAATCATAGGCCGGCCTATACCACCAATTGGGCGAAGTTTAATTATCAAATATCTGTTGTGGTATGAACAAGCCAAGCGTGAGAAGATTTCTCCACTTGGCTTTTTTCATGAAGTGTCTCAAGCTGCTAAAACTACTGATAAACGCCCCAAAGCTACACTTGAAGTTGGCTCTAAAATGATTCGGTCCTACCAAGGTACGAAATATGAAGTAGAAATTATACCACAAGGGTATCTATATAGGCACAAAACCTATAAAAGTTTATCCGGTGTAGCCAAGGCCATTACAGGTAAGAGTTGGAACGGGAATGTATTCTTTGGAGTGAAAAAATGAGTGATAAGAAAATACGTTGCGCTATCTATACACGCAAATCAACCGAAGAAGGATTAGAGCAAGAGTTTAATAGTTTACAAGCCCAACGGGAGGCGTGCGAGTCTTACATTAAAAGCCAAAAGCATGAGCATTGGCAATTGCTTTCTACCGAATATGATGATGGCGGGTATTCAGGTGGTAACATGGAACGCCCGGCTTTAAAACGCCTACTCCAAGATGTTCAAAACGGCCTTGTTGATATTATCGTTGTGTATAAGATAGACCGTTTAACCCGTAGTTTAATGGACTTTAGCAAAATTGTGGAGATATTAGACAAGCATAATGCCTCGTTTGTGTCTATCACCCAGCATTTTAATACCACCACCAGTATGGGGCGGCTCACATTAAATATGCTACTCTCATTTGCCCAGTTTGAGCGTGAAGTAACGGGAGAGCGTATCCGGGATAAGATTAGCGCGAGTAAGAAAAAGGGTATGTGGATGGGTGGCAAACCGCCGTTAGGATATTACCGCAAGGATAAGAAGATATACCCGGATGAAGACAAAGCAAAACTTGTTACTAACATATTCCAAAAGTATGTAGAACTGAAAAGCACTACACTCCTAAAAGGGTGGCTTGAAGAGCAAGGAACGAAGTTATCAGTAGGTAACTTGAACTGCATTTTACGTAATAAAGCATATATTGGTCTAGTTGGACATAAGGGGACATGGTACCCGGGCGAACACCAAGGGATAATCTCCCAAGAGTTATTTGGGCAAGTCCAAGCCGTAATGGCTGATAACCGTATTAACCGCCAACATTATGATCCTAAAAAGAGCCTTTTGTCTGGCAAACTATATGATGACAAAGGCAACGCTATGAGCCCCAGTTGGAGTACGGGTAGTAGCGGTAAAATATACCGCTATTATGTGAGCCAAGCCATTATCCGCAAAGAGTCGGGCAAAGTGGGGAAAGTTAGTAAGGTATCGCTCCCCAAATTGGAGCAGTTTATAGATAATTGGTTTAGTGAATTTTTGAAGGATAAAAATAAAATATACCCGTATATCCAAAAGTTTGGCGTAAGCAAACAAAAGGAAATTATCAAACGGCTACCATCATATCCGATAACGCGGGATGTAGAAAAAGAACTAATTAAACATGTTAAATTAAATCCAAACAAGATAGAAATTACACTATATCAAGAACAAGTAACCGAACTATTAAATGCCATTTATGAAAATCGGGAAATGCACCAACTCAAACCTGAAGAATTAAAAAATGAAAATACTTATACGGAACTGTACCATATCGGTACAATAGCCAACGGAGAAAAGATAATTGTAGGTCACTTTGTAGAACCAAGAAAAAGACCCAATACTGAACTTATCAAAATCTTAAATCAGGCTTATACATGGCACCAAGACGTAATCAGTGGTACAGGCACACAGGATATAGCCAAGTGGGATAAAGTATGCGTACAATATGTCCGCAGGATCCTCAATTTGAGCTTTTTGTCTCCTAACATTGTACGTGCTATCCTAAATGGTACCAAACCCACAGATTGCACACTCAAAAAATTACTCTCCATTCGCACGCCAGATTGGCGGGAACAGGAAGATATAATTAGAAATCAAATTGGTAAGTAAATACTGATTTGATATACTAAATGTGCGGTTAATAAAGGAGTTCTATATGGATAAAAAAAGAGTATTTATCAGTTTTGACTATGATAACGATGTAGCTATAAAAGAATTATTAGTGGGACAGGCTAAAAATGAAGATTCGCCCTTTTTAATTTCTGATTGGTCAATAAAGGAAGAGTCCGTTACATGGAAAGCGGAAGCTGCCGAAAGGATTAAACGTTCAGATGTGGTTATTGTATTGTGTGGTGAGAATACAGATTGTGCTAGAGGGGTGGGTATCGAGTTGGAATTAACACAACAATTGGATAGACCCTATTTTTTGTTAGCGGGATATTCAGACAAAACTTGTCGTAGACCAATTACTGCCAAATCCACCGATAAAATGTATCGGTGGACTTGGAATAACTTAAAGTTGTTACTTGAGGGCAAGCGTTGATAACTTTTGTGGGCAAATAATCAAAGAAGGGACTATATTCGATGGTCTTTAACTAAGTACCAATAATGTTGTCCTAACGGAGTCAGGCGGCATCCTGTTGAGTTTATAGCTGCATAATACATGTGTTCTTCTTTTACTGGCACCACCAACCCGACTTTGACTAGCTTTTGCAATTCTGCAAATATATCTGTATGTTCTTTTTGACATACATTTTTTTCGGTTGGTTCATAAGAAGGATCAAGAGGATAAATGTCTTTTGGTTGTTTAAAATACGCAATTAGCTTATGTAGTGATTCAATCGCTATGGGGGGAGTTACTTTCCGGATAGTAATAAATTGACTAACATTTGTTTTGAATACTGGACGTTGTTCCCAAGGGCCTAATGCCTGGTCGACATAGGAATATAAGGACCCAGGGGTAACTCTTCCCAATAAATCTGCCGCACCTCCTCCCAGTGCTGCGCATAATAAATTAGTGAACACTCCGTGGCCGTTAACTTCCTTAGAAGTTTCGTTAGATCTGCTTGCGGTTAGGATAGTTGTACCAGGACATATTGAACTGGCTTCACTGCCGCAGTTATGCATAGTTCCTACATCCCCAGAAAAGCAACAATCAAAAATAATAATTTTATTGGTAACAGGAGAGGTGTTGATGATATTTAAAATATCAGACATAGATATCCCTTCATTACCTTGTTCGTAATCTATAGTAACAATATAATTCCCTGAATTGTACATGCTTCCGTGCCCGGCAAAATATAATAAAGCGACATCCGCTTGATTGGAAAAAAGCTCGCGAATTCCAGTCATTATATTTTTTTTAGTTGCTTGTTCGTTAAACAAACATTTGACAGAAAAATTAGGGGTTCTGTCTTGGTTAAAAGACAATAACTCGTGAATGGATTGTGCATCGTTTACACAACAATGCAAGGGAGCATTTGGGTATCGGTCAATTCCTACACATAGAGCTTTTTTCATATCGCTATATCCTCTTATTATCTTACAATATCTTGAGGATAAAAGTAGAGATGCGTATGATTGCGCCAGGACGACTTCCTACCCAGTTCGGTCAGCATAAAATCCAATAAATTTTTATAAAACCCAAAATAGGCCCAATAATACCATGCTATCGGTTGTTTATAAAAAAATCCCCGTCGGAGCTAAACTCTAACGGGGATATATGCTGAAAATCAAAAACTAAAATACGGAGTCGACGGGATTCGAACCCGCGGTCTCTGCCTTGACAGGGCAGCGTGTTAGACCAGGCTACACCACGACTCCAACGACTTAAATTCTTTCGTACATATATTTTAGCTTATTGCGTGCGCCGCGTCAATTTTTTTCATATTTCCGACGTTACGCGTTAAACTCGCCCCAAAGGATTTGCTCCAGTTCCAACTCTATGCCGCTTTTTTGGTGTACCTGGCGTTTTACTTCGTCCATCAGGTTTTTGATATCTTCGGGCGTGGCGTGGTTGAAATTGACAATAAAACCGGCGTGTTTTTCCGACACTTTGGCCCCGCCAATGCTCAGCCCGCGCAGGCCCGCTTCGTCAATCAAACGGGAAGCATAGTCCCCGGCCGGGCGTTTAAATACGCTGCCGGCGGAAGGAAATTCCAGCGGCTGTTTTTCAATGCGTTTGTGCAGTACGCTGTTGCGCGCTTCCATTAGTGGGGCAAAATCTTTTTTCTCCAAAGAAAAGCCCGCGCTAAGCACAATATAGTCTTCTATCCCTTCTACATGGCGGTAGCTGTGGGGTAAATCTTTTTTAAGTAACATGGCCGGGCGGCCGTCAAAATCTATGGCTTCCACATATTCCAAACAGTCAAATGTTTCCTGCCCAAAGGCGCCGGCATTCATATACACCGCCCCGCCTATGCTGCCCGGTATGCCGGAGAGCTTTTCCATTCCCGCCAGCCCCGCCAAAACGGCGCTTTCGCACACCTTGTCCAGCGCAGCACCGGCTTCTGCCGTTATGCGGCTGTCTTTGACGGCGGTTTGGTTCATGCGTTTGGTGGAGCAGGTAATGCCGCCTATCCCGCGGCTGCCCACCAAAATATTGGAGCCGAACCCAATAATACGCAAAGGAATGTTTTCCGTCTGGGCCAGCTTAAGCACAAAGCTCCAGTCTTCCGTCGTTTTAGGGTAAACGTACACTTCCGCCGGACCGCCGGTACGGTAGGTGGTGTGGCGGCCCATCGGCTCATCTAAAAGACAGTTCTCTTTAAAATAGGCGGAAAGTTCCTTTTTGTAATCCATATCTGTAGGCCTTAGAAATTCAACCCAATACCGCCTTGGAAGCCCTGGCTGTATTTAGTATAAGTATAAGCGCCATATACATAGAACAGCGGCAGCGGGTGGAAGTTTACCCCGGCGGTGTAGCGCACAACGCCGTCGTCTGTTTTTTCTCCGGAGAAAGCGCCTTTTGTGGTCAGTTCGCTATAGTCATAACCGATGCCCACATAAGGAGTGAGAAACAAAATGTTGACGGATGCGGAAGCGGAAAGAGAGTAGTGGTTCCCGTCGTAATAATCGGTGCCGTAGTGGTCATAGAATGCCGCAGCAGAAAGATTAATCAGCGCTAAGGAACCGTGCCATTTTAAACCGCCCCCTAAGGATTTAAATCCGTCATATTGCGTGCCGCGCAACGCCACACCTAACCCCAGTATGGGCAGCTGCGTTTCCGCGGTGATAAACGGGGCATAGAAGTAATCTTCAGAGGTAAAATTGTCTGCAGAAGTTTTGACGGCTGATACGGAAACGCCGATATCAAACCCCGGAAAAGTCGTGCCTCTGCCGGTATGAAAATCTGCCATGCCCATCATGGTAGAAAGGTCACGGTTATAATCGGCTAAACCGCTTACGTTAAAGTGATCTGCAAAGTCACTGTTCATACTGGCACTGGCGGGCAAGGTAAAAGCAAAAACAAAAAGTGCGGCAAAAAAGAGTTTTTTCATAGAGAAGTCCTTGTTGATAAATTTCCTTACATATCATATCATAGAAAATGAGAGCGCGCCGCGCAAGAACGCCGCGTAGATTTATTTTTAAGGAGAAATATTTTATGGTCAGCCCGCTAGCCGGTACATTAACTAAACAACGTATTGATGTGGAGAAACTGCGCAAATTATTTTGGGAGCCGGACGGCCCAGTAGCGGCCGTTAAATTTGGCACTTCCGGGCACCGCGGGCAGTTGGGCCGGGGGTTTGCTTCTGTGCACGCTTTGGCTATTGCCCAGGCGGTAGCGCAAATACATTTGGAAGACGGCGTAAAAGGGCCTGTGCTGTGCGGCGGAGATACGCGCTTGATGTCGCAGACAGTGGCCCAGCTGTGTGCCGAAGTGTTGGCGGGGAACGGACTGACGGTCATTTTGCCGGACAGCCCGCTGCCTACGCCGGTGTTTTCTTTTGAAATTATCAGCGGGCGCGCCAGTGCTTCTTTAAACGGCACCGCCAGCCACAATCCCCCGCAGGATATGGGGCTGAAATACAATCCTTCCCACGGCGGCCCTGCCGGCTCAGAGCTGACGGCGCGTATTGAAAAATCCGCCAATGAATATTTGAAGAATCCGTCTTTGATTAAGCGTATGCCGCTGCAGCAGGCGCGCCAAAAAGGGTTGGTGCAAACGGCGGATTTAATTACGCCCTATGTAGAGGCGCTGGGCCGCAAAGTAAATTTTGAAGCTATCAAAAAAGCGGGATTAAAAACGGCTATTCACCCGCTGGGCGGAAGCAGCTTGCCTTTTTACCGGGCGATTAAAGAAAAATATGGCTTGGATAATGTAGATATCGTCAGCGAAGAACAAGACCCGACCTTCTATTTTATCCCGATAGACCATGACGGCAAAATCCGTATGGATCCCTCTTCTATCTATCCGATGAAGCCGCTGATTGAGCTGGTGCAGAGCGGCCGCTATGACTTTGCCGGCGCCAGCGACCCCGATGCGGACCGCTTTGGCTGTGCCACGAAAGCGGGCGGTTTGATTTCCCCTAATCATGCGCTGTGTGTGGCGGCTGATTATTTGATACAAACCCGCCAGCCGCAGGAAGGTATGATGATTGGGCGGACCTTGGGCACTACGGCCTTGTTGGACCGCCTTGCAGAAGCGGCAGGTTACGCCGTGGACGAAGTAAATGTGGGTTTTAAATATTTTGTGGACGGCATTGTGCACGGTCGCTATATTTTAGCTGGGGAAGAAAGCGCCGGCATGAGCATGAGCGGCTGGACGCCGGAGAAAGACGGCATACTGGCGGTGTGTCTGCTGTTGGAAATTGCTTCCGTTAAAGGAGATATTGCCAAACTCTATGACGCCCTGACTCAAAAATACGGTAAGCCGTATTATACCCGCGTGGACGTACCTACCGATGAGGCCGCCAAAAACCGGGTAAAATCTTTTAAGAAAGAGGACCTGCAAGATTTGACTATGGTAGCCGGAGAAAAGGTTTTAGGGGTGCGTGATACAGACGGCATTAAAGTCTATTTGCAAAGCTCCTGGTTCTTGGTGCGTCCGTCCGGCACGGAAAATATTTTGAAGTTCTACGCCGAAACGTTTATCAGTGAGGATCACCTGCATAAAATAATAGAAGAAGGCCGCAAGTATTTCGGCGTATAAAACGTACGAAACATACTTTAAACGCGTCCCGTCTTTCCGGGGCGCGTTTTTGTTGCTTAAAAAGGGTTTTTGTTTTTTGATAGGCTATCGTTATGAATAGAACACTAATTTTTGATTTTATCCATTCTACAGACGGCAAGAGGGCAAACACAGCCCTTCTTATGCGTCACGGCGGTTTTACGCTCATTGAGCTGTTGGTGGTGGTGCTGATTATCGGGATATTAGCCGCCATAGCTTACCCCAAATACCAGCGTGCAGTGGATAAATCCCGCTTGAGCCAGGTATTTGTCTGGGCTGCGCCGATTGTCCAGGCAGAGAAGCTTTATAAAATGGCTAACGGCAAATATACTCCTTATATGGAAGATTTAGATGTGGCTGTGCCCGATTGTGAATTTCAGGAATTAACATATGAGGAACTGGGCGGACGGGGAATATATCTTTGTAATGGAAATTGGACAGTAACCCTTAGTACCTGGGAAAAATTGGTAGGCATTAGATTACCTGAGGAGCGAGCAATAGATGCGGTGGTGTCTATGCGCATACATTTTGAAAGGAATTACAGGGATTGTGGATCCAATAAAGAACGTTGGCGGAAGGTATGTGCCAGTTTTGGCGGGGAAGAGGCAGGCAGCACTTCTTCTATGAAATACTGGACGATTCCCTAAGTGCAGAGAAATAAACTCGCACCAGAGGAGAAGGTTAAGGATATTTTGGCGGAAGAGAGAAAACCCCAGGCGTATGCCTGGGGTTCTTTTATTTCAACTTTTTTATTAGCCTGCTTGTCAGAAAACGCTGTTCCTTGGGGTGGAATTTGGGTTGATTCTCCCGCTTAGGTTGGGGGTATGCTAAGAGGAATTTAAAAAAACCCCGTTTGAAGATGGGGTTTTAAAATTATTAACTTCTTCTGTCTACTGCGTAGTAGCTGCCTTGGTGTTGCTTGGCCAGACATTTGAGTTCGCTGCCGATGCTGCTTACCTGCGCAAACGAGGTCAGCTCCCGCAGCGTGTTGTGTACTATGCCGATACCAATAGAAAGGAAATTAAATTTTTCCTGTTCTCCCTTGCGGTTTACAGACACCATAAAACCTTGGGCCCGGTCCGTATCATTGTAAAAGGAAGGAGCTAAACGTGTAATATCTGCCACGATTTGCTGGGCAATAGATTCGGCCTTGTCTTGGGCGCATACGACAATAAAATCGTCTCCTCCCACATGACCCACAAAAGAGGACGGGTCTTGTTGGGCCGCCTTTACAATCAGTTGGGACGTAGTAAACAGCACTTTGTCTCCAGCACCAAAACCGTATTTGTCATTAAAAGCTTTGAAGTTGTTTAAATCACAATATAACACCGCAAATTTACGCCCGGAAGCAATTTCCTGTTCTATGCGGGCTTGAATGGAGGGGTTACCCGGCAGACGGGTGAGCGGATTGCAATCCATTTTCTGTTTATTGCGTTTGAGCAAAAGCTTCACGCGGGCCACCACTTCATCTGCGTCGGCGGGTTTAGTTAAATAATCATCAATATCTAAGCCCAAGCCTTCCATTTTTGTCCCTTTGTCCGTTACGGCAGTAAAGATAATAATAGGGGTATGCAAATAGCCGGTGTGGCTGCGCACTTCCTGCACTACTTCAAAGCCGGTCTTGCGCGGCATTTCATAGTCCAAAATCAACAAGTCGGGGTTTTCTTTATAGATTTTGTCCAGAGCGTCCTGCCCGTCTTCTGCGGTGACGATGGTAAACCCGGCGTCTGTCAGAATTTCAGACACCAGCATGCGGATGGACGGATTATCATCTGCCAATAAAATTTTTGCTTTATGCTCTACCATTCCCTCATTAAACGAAATATAAGCCGCCAGCGCAAGAGGGACTTTCAAAACGGCCCTGGCGGGAATTGTCTGCCAAAACAGAAAAGGGACTTTTCTCTTGTTTTGTTTGGCGGGGCTATCTCAGTTTCTGTTTTTGTCTGAGAGGAGGGGCCCTGCCGTTTGAGAAAGCAAAATAGTATAGAATGGCGGTTTGAAGAATTGTTGACTAAGAGTTTGCTCTTTTCTCATAGGCCGGTGCCGGGCCGGCATGCCGGGAGCATGTGGCGTATTTTATATAATAAAAGTATGACAGCAGCTATTTTGTTTATCGGAGTTGTATTATTTTTGGGGCAGGTATTTTCTTCTTTATTTGAGAAAACGCGTCTGCCGGATGTATTGCCGCTGATGATATTGGGTATGATTATGGGCCCTATCACCGGCCTGATTAAACCGGAAATGTTTGGCCAAGCCGGGCAGATTTTTACCACGCTGGCGTTGATTGTGGTGCTGTTTCAGAGCGGTATAGAGTTTAAAATTCTTTCCCTGCGCGGGGCAATGGGATCTGGGCTGTTGCTTACGACAGTAGCCTTTGGGCTGATTACATTAGTGATTGCGGGGCTGACGCATATGATATTGGGTATTCCGCAGCTCTACGCATTAATTATCGGTTCTATCGTGGCGGACAATTCCACCGCCGTCATCACGCCGCTTTTGGATAAATTAAAAATTTCCAATAAAACAAAAGCCATTTTGTTTTTAGAAGCCAATGTAACAGGGGTCTATTCCATCGTGCTGGCTTTGGCGCTGATGGGCGTGGCGGTGCAGGGGGGGCGCCTCTCTGCTCAGGGAGTCGGCTTGGAAGTGCTGCGTTCGTTTGGCTTGGGCTTGGCTTTCAGCATTATAGCCGGGTTGTTTTGGATGCGCATTTTAAACCGCGTGCGCGGATTGGAAAATGCGGTGTCTTTGACGTTTGCCTTTGTGTTGTTGGTCTACAGCGTCAGCGAGTATATTGGCGGGGACGGCGCCATTGCTACGCTGGCTTTCGGCGTGGTGGCGGGCAATATCCGGCTGATAAAACGGCTGTGGCTGAAAAATTTGAATTTTAAAACTATTTCCTTTAACCAGGGGGAGAAAGGGTTTTTTGAAGAAGTGGAGTTTATTTTTAAGACGCTTTTCTTTGTATATATGGGTATCTCTATGCATATTGGAGAGATACAGCTGGTATTGCTTGGATTGTTCTTTGCGTTGGTCAAACTGTTGGTGCGTACGCCGTGTGTAAACTGGTGCACCAGCAAGAGCATTACCCGGGCTGACGCTTCCGTCATGTTGGCTATGTGTCCCAACGGGTTAGTCAGCGCGGTGCTGGCAGCCATGATAGCCCAGCAACTGGCTGAAAATGGAAAGTTAATTCCGGACGTAATTTATTCCGTCATTTTCTTTAGCGTCATATTGTCCAGTTTAATGTCTTTCCGTATAGAGAAGGGCGGTTTGCGTTGGATAGGAAGGGCCTTCTTCTCACGCCATGCCGCTGGGGAAGCGTCCGCCGCCGATACAACAGCCGCCGCGGCAGATCCGGCTCCTGCCACCCAGCCGCAAGAGCCCAGCCAGTCCGGCCCGCAGGCTCATTAAGGCCGGTAAATAAAGGTTAGCATGGCGTCTTTGGTGTGGTCCCTGCGGTAGGAAAAGAAGTTTGCCCTGTCCCCGCAGGTGCAGTAATAGGGGAAGCGGATATCCTGCATATTGAGCCTGGCGGCGGTCAGCTGCCGGGCAATTTCTTTGTTTAAATCTACATACATTTTCCCGTTTTTGTGCAAAACACAACCCGGAAACTGCGCCGCCACATCTTGCTGTACCTCAAAACAGCAGCTCTGTATATGCGGCCCGGCCCAAGCACACAGGCGACCTTTGCCGCCGCATTGGCGCACGGCCTGGGCGGTTTTCTGCGGCAGTTGCGCCGCCACGCCGCGCCACCCGCAATGAGAAAGACCTACTACGTTGGCTTTTTCGTCCCAGACAAGCAGCGGTACGCAGTCTGCAGTCAGTATGGCTGCGCCAAAGCCGCGCAAACCGCTTAGGATCCAGCCGTCCGCCTCTTCCACAGCGTTTTGACGGATTTGGCGGGCCTGCTCGGCAGAAGAAACGCAAATCAGGCGGTCTGAATGAGTCTGTTTAAAGCGCAGAATATTTTCTTCCGGTATGTTTAAAGAGGAAAACAGCGCTTGGGTGTTTTCCGCCAAACGCATATTGCCCGCTTCGCGCGCGGTGGTGCCGTGCACGATACCTAAAGAGAGCAGGCGCGGATCGGAATAAATTTTCATCAGTTAAGTTTTTTAAGGTATACGCGGTTTAATTCGCGCCCCAAAATATTTTTAGCCAGGCGTTTGAAGCGGGCCGGCGCGTCGCTGGCATAAATCTTCATACTGCCGCGGCCGGAGGGATTCAGCTGGTCCGTTTGGGTAAGGCGGGTTTTTACCTCTTGTGCGAGCACTTCGGCAGAGTCTACCAGTTTGACGTTTTTGCCAAGACGGGCGGCGATTTTCTTTTTAATAACAGGGTAATGGGTGCAGCCTAAGATAACCGTATCAGCCCCGCTCTTTACCACGCCGTTCAAATAATCGGAAATAATCTGTTCTCCGGCGGTTTTATGTATCCACCCTTCTTCAATCAGCGGCACAAACACCGGGCAGGCGCGCTGATAGGTGCGTATGCGTTTATCTAGGCGTTTTAATGCGCGCGGATAGGCTTTGCTCTGCACAGTGGCTTCCGTGGCAATGATGGCTACTTTGCCATTGCGGGTGCATTGGGCGGCTTTCATGGCGCCGGGTAAAATAACGCCAATTACCGGCACGGATATTTTTTTCTGCAGTTCCGCCAGCGCTAAGGCAGAAGCGGTATTACAGGCCACTACAATGAGTTTGACTCCCTGGCGCTGCATAAAGCGGGCAATATCCAAAGAAAAGCGGGTAACTGCCGCCTTGGATTTAGAGCCATAAGGCACATTGACGGTATCTCCGAAATAAATCAGCTTTTCTTTAGGCAGCGCTTTGGAAAGCGTTTTTAAAATCGTCAGCCCGCCTAAACCGGAATCAAAAACCCCAATGGGACGTGTGTTCATATCCTTATTATAGTAATTGCGGTACGGCTTTGTCCTTGCTGGGGGCGGAGCTTGGAAAAAATTTTTTAATGCATGGGCTTTTGGGCAGGCAAAGTGCGTGTGAAAAGAAAGGGAACGGTAGGTGCCGGCAAAACGAGCTTATCCGGCCGAGGGTAACGAAAGAGGAATTTTCTGGTTATAGCAGACGGAGGAGCCTATCCGTTTGTGTGCAGCCGAGAAATAGAAACGGGCTAACAAATTTAGTATGGTTTGTGCTAGAATATGAATATGTTTAGAAAAATGGTGTTTTGTTTTGCTTTGCTGCTGGCGGGAGCGGGCGTTTTTGCTGCGCCTGCGCAGCCGGGTGCACCTCTTATTGTGGGGGGGAATTTTTCTGACCGGGTGAATACGCAGCAAACAATTATTTTTGACCAAAAAACGCGTGATGCCGAAATCGCGTCGCTTAATCAGCGCTTGAAAAATAAAGATTTTGCCGGCACCGTAAAGCGTATTAATGAGTTGGCCTCTAAGAACTTTTTGGATCAACGTTTTTATCTGCTTTTGGCTATCGCCTATGATGGGTTGCATCAATATAATGACGTAATTTACTCAGCCGGAGAGGCTATAGCCGTAGCTCCGCAAGACCCGCGGGCCTATATTTTGCGTGCGCAGGCCTATTTACAAACGGGGGATTATGAACGCTGCCGCATTGATGCAGATAAAGCGCTTCGCCTAAATCCCAAATCCCAGCTGGCTCTTAAAGTAAAACGTGAGTTAGATGAAAAAACAAAAGCTTCCCTGTCCGTTAAATCTTCCGCCAAAGGACAGACGCAGACCCCGCAATGGCTGATTATATATTTCTTGGCGGTGGTGGGAGCGATTATTGTATTTATTTATTTGCGCTATGAAGATGTATTCCGCCGCGGGCCAAAAACTGCTTTCAGCCGCCGCGAAGTAGAGGTCAAGGAACAATATGATTTTTTGCGTCAAATCGGCGAAGGCGGTATGGGAAAAGTGTATGAGGCCTATGATAAAGTGCTCAAACGCAAAGTGGCTATTAAACGCGTACGCCCGGAGCTGGTGCGCAGCGCCTATGTGCGTGAGCAGTTTTTGGCCGAAGCCCGCATGGTGGCTCTGTTGCGCCACCCCTGCATAGTGGAAATTTATACGGTTATTGAGTCTGAGAGCAGTCTCTATCTGGTGTTTGAATATGTAGACGGACAGACGTTGGAAACCCGCTTGGATATAGATGGACGCATCCCTTTTTCTGAGGCGAAAAAGATTTTTGATTATGTGTGCCGCGGTTTGCACTATGCCCACTCCCAAGATATTATCCATTGTGACTTAAAGCCTGGCAATATTATGATTAAGGAAGACGGTACTGCTAAAGTGATGGATTTCGGCGTAGCCAAAAAATCTATGGAAGGCGATACCGGCGCCCGTACCGTCGCCGGCACGCCGGCTTATATGGCGCCGGAACAGCAGAAAGGATTTATGCGCAAGCAGTCAGACGTTTACTCTTTAGCCTTGTGTTTATATGAAGCGTTGGTGGGGCAGGTGCCCTGGAGCGTGAAAGGTTTTGATATTGCCACCAAGCGGGTTTATCCTCCTTCCCGCTTAGCGCCGGGTATTCCCAAAGAGATAGATAAATTGTTGGAAGATGCTTTGCGCGAAGACCCTAGAGAGCGCATACAAAGCATTGATGAATTCTGGTCCCGCCTCAACGCTATTGAGCCGCTGCCGGAAGAAGATTTAGAAAAAACGCATTATTAAATTAAAACCGCACCGGAGAGTGCGGTTTTTTTATACATACCGCTTGCCATAAACTGCGTGCATAAGCAGGGTAGGGGTGGGCGCGTGCCGCCCGCCAGGTGTATATTTGGCGTACCGCCCGTTGAGAGGGGCTTTTTAAAAACGGCTGGGCCAAAAGCAAAATTATGGGTCCTTAAGTGCCATATTGTAGGGAGCAAGAGGGGTTGAGTGGCGGGTAAAACGTCATGTCTTTAAGTGTTATATTGTAGGGGCTTTTTGCAAGCGGTTTAGTGGCAGATAAAACGGCGCGAAGCGGAAATTTTGAAATAAAGTACCCTCACTCTCTCTGTGGCGCATATGGAAATAGTGAGGACTTGAAATAAAATAACTCCCCGGGTGTTCAGCCCGGGGGTTATGGAAAAGTTACCAATTTTTGTGCCGCCAATACAGCATGACCAGCCACACGGATACCAGCCCCAGCCCCAGCAAGACCCAAAAGGCGTCGGGGTGGTGTTCCATGGGCAGCGCTACGTTCATGCCGTACATACTGGCAATCAACGTGGGCACCATGAGTGAAATGGTAATAATGTTGAGTTTCTTAATCAGCAGGTTTAAGTTATTGCTGACAATGCTGGCGCGCGCGCCTAACATCTGCGCCAAGATGTTGGAGTAGATGTCTGCCTGGGTTTTGCATTGCAGGTTTTCTACGATGATATCGTCCAGCATTTCATCATCGTTATCGTCAAAGCCAATGCGGGCGGAAAGGTTGCGCATTTTTTCAAACACAAAGCCGTTGGCGGCAATGGCCTCTGCATAATAGACCAAGCTTTTTTCCAGGCTGAAGAGGTTGAGCAAGTAGGTGTTGTCCATAGATTCATTCATCTTGTCTTCAATCTCTTCGGAAATTAGGTGAATAATGCGCAGGTGTTCTATATAATGGGAAATGGCGTTGTACACCAGTTTTAAGAAAACATTTTTGATAGAAGAAACCGTTTGAAAGCGTTTGCCTACAAAAAGCGGAATATCTTCCGCCAGTACGATGACCAGTTTGTCTTCAAACAAAAAGGTACCCACCGAAGCGACCTTAAATTCCAGCTGGTCCTTGCCGGAATAGTTCTTGGGTCGTTTGTAAATCATAACGATGTGCTCCGGCTCAAATTCCAAACGGGGGAGCTCATCAGGGTCTAGGGCGGAGGCCAGCGTGTGCTCGTCTATCTGAAAATCAGTTACCAGCAGGCGTTGTTCTTCCACCGTCGGATTGGTAAACAAATAGATCTGGGCTTTTTCTTCTTCGGTCTGGCAAAGTTTGCGCTCTGCAATGTTGTATTTGGTCAACATAAAACACCCGCTTTGTAAAGTTCTTTTTATATGATAACACCTCGGGGGCGGGTTGTAAAGTTTTTTGTTTGCCGGATTGGTTTTTGCTGTGCCTGCCGGCGCGGGAAAAAATTTGTGTGCGGTTCTGTCATAAGAGCCCCCGCCATTGCCGCCGCACAGACCGCGCGGCGGGGGGATTGTTTTTGGTATAGTATATATATCTTAATGATAAGGACTTCTGCCATGACACTTCTTTTCTCTAAAAAACGCAAAGCCGGCCTAAAAGAACTCTCCGGCGCTAAGAAATATTTGAAACATTTGCATTGTAATTTGGACCTTCCCAAAAAAGCGGTCATTTGTCCGCTTTCTTCCTTAACGAAGTACGCGCTGAGCCAGGGCCAGTTTGAGCATTATAACTGTGAGGCTGACATTTATGTGGAGCGCAAAAAAGGCTTCTCTTATGTGACGGGATTTGGAGTCGGGGCCCCGGCTATGGCTATGGCACTGGAGGTGCTGATAGCGCTGGGAGTAAAAGAGTTTGTGCTTATTGGTCTAGCGGGCTCTCTGCAGCCGGAAGTGCTGGCGGCTGACCTTGTGCTTTGCGATGGAGCCTTAGCTGATGACGGCATTTCCGCCCATTATGTGCCGGAAGAGTTTATCCGTCCGGCGGCGGTATTGACGAAAAAATTGGACGGGGTTTTGCACCGGGCCAGCTTAGACCACCACACCGGCCCTACCTGGACGACGGACGCTATTTTCCGCGAAACTGCCGAAGAAGTGGCCCATTACCAAAAGAAAAATATTTTAACGGTAGAAATGGAAGTTTCCGCTTTCTTTGCCATTTGTACCCAGAAAAAAGTAAAAGCGGCGGCGGCTTTTGTAATTAGTGATGAATTGTTCCGCCTAAAATGGGAGCCGCATTTTGGAGAAAAGCCGATATTCCAACATCTCTATGCGCTCTACCACGCGGCGGTAAAGACATTGACTAGCAAATAAAGCTTTACAAAAACCCGGGATAAGCCCGGGTTTTTATTTTTCTGCGGTTTAATGAATGCTTTAAGCAAAGTGCTGCGGTTAATTTGGCCGGGCGCAGAAAAGAATACTGCGCGGTTTGCGAAGCTTTAAAGTTTAAGCCATTTGAATTCAAAAAACAGCACCGTGCCAAAAACAAGCACCGGCCCCCAGCCAGCCAGGAAAGGATTTATATATCCGTTCTCCCCTATAGAAGTAATCATGCTGATCAGCCACCAAAAAGTAAACGCAATCACCATGGACGCAATAATATTTAAAATTTTGCTTTTGCGGCGCAGGCTAATGGCAAAAGGCATGCCCAGCAGACACATAATCAGCGTGACGAACGGAGTGGCCAGCTTGGCCTGCCGTTCCGTTTCTGCGGCGTAAGTGGCCAGCCCGGTACGTTTGAAAAATTGAATGCGTTTGGTCAGCCCGCGTATGCTTAAGAGTTTGTTTTCCGTGCGGTTTACAGACATATCCTGCGGTTTTAATTCCACCGGGCTGTCTGCCTGTTCAAAGTGCTCATCTTCCGTGTCCAGCTCATCTATAAAAGTACGGTGCGTGCCCTGTTCAAATACCCAGCGGTGCGTGTCAGCGTCCCATACCATGCGCTTAGCCACAAACTGCGAAGCAATGTTCCACAAGCTGTCATAGGTGTCTAGTGAAACGTCTTGCATAACGCCGCTGCTGAGATCCACCGTTTTGGCAAAGAGCATTTGGTTGTCGGATATTTTCATAGCTACGTCTGATACGGCGTTGAGGTTAAAGTTGTCTTCCGGCTTGATTTTTGTGTAATAGAGGGTTTCTGCTTTGAGGTTAAGCGGCGGGACAATAAACTCCTGCACCGCCATCGTCAGCGCCGCCACCAGGATAATGCACATCACCACCGGTTTAAACAGCTGCCGGGGGGAAAACCCGCTGGCTACGCAGGCGGTCCATTCGCCGGAAGATACCATTTCGGATATGACGGATATGGCACCTAGCAGGCAGGCCACCGGCATAATGGTGGTCAGCCAACTGGGGAACGTGAGCAAAGAATAGGTCAGCACCGCGCCTAATGTGGAGTAACCGTTGCTGAGCGTTTTGAGTTTTTCAAACGTATCTCCCAGCACCACCAGCGCGGCAAATACGCCCATCGCAAAGAAGAAAGGCCCCCAAAACTTTTTGGCAATATAGCGGAAAATGCGGCTCATTAAATGTTTAACCTCTTTTTCCATAAATACCAGGCCGCCACCGCCCCTGCTGCAATAGGCAGCCACGGCGCCGGATAGGCCAGCAGAGCATATTTTTTGCCTATACTCAGGCCCAGCGTCATCAACAGATAAAACGTAAAAATGATAATCACGCTAAAAAGCATACCCCAGCCTTTGTTGCTGCGCTTGCCCAGGGAAAAGCCCAGCGGACAGCTGACCAGCAGTAGTATCAGCGGGGCAAAAGCCATCACATTGCGTACGCTGGCTTCAGTGCGGTATTCAGCTTTCTGCTCAGGGGAAAGACCGCCCTGGCGCAGCCGGCGGAAAATTTTGGTGGTAGTCAGCTCCCCTACCCGCTCTTTGCGGTGATAATCACGCGTGAGGGAAATGCTCATAGTATAGTTGTCAAAATTGGCCGCCACAATGCTGGTGGGGTCTTTGGCGTCTATGCGCTGCATTTGCCCGTCTTTAAGCTGCAGGCCGATGGCCTTGTCGGTTAAAATAATTTTGCCGGAGGTGGCGTTTACTTTGGTGCTTAGGGCTCCCTCGTCTTTTTTGCGTATTAAGTGAATCATGCGCGCCACGTCTGTATCTTCGTCTAAATCTTCCAAATATAAATCCCATTCACCCAGGTTTAAAAAGGTTTTGGGCTCCAGGGTAACTTTGGTAATTTTCTGGCGGGCTTCCTCTCTGCGCTCTACAAAGCGTTTGTAGCTGCGGGGGGTGACCCAGTTAGCTAAAAAGAAGAGCAAAACCGTAAGCCCAATGGCGCAGAAAAGAAGCGGCCGGACAATTTCTTTAAAAGAAAATCCCGCCGCGCGCAGGGCAATCAGTTCGCCGTGTTCGCTCATATTGGTCAGCGTGAGCAAAATGGCAATTTGAAAAGCCATGGGCGCTGCCATGGTAAAAACGTCCGGCATGATGTTAAGCAAAGAAGAGATAATCCACGCCCAGCTGGTGCCGTATGTCATGGCCATGTCCATAATGCGGATAAACTGGTTCATGAAGATAACAAACATCAAAATCCCAACCACCCCTGTAAAAAAGGTAATCAGGCTTTTGGCTATATAGCGGGTAAAAATGGAAGGGCGCGCTATCTTCATAGTTATATTTTATTCTAACAAATATCGCGCGCGTTCGTGCGGCTTCTTGTTTGTCAAAACGGCAGCTTAGGGGGCTTCTGGCGCGGAGCCTGTTTAATGCAGAATATAAAAGAGATGTAAAAAGAGAGTGGCGTTTTTATGTATGGGGCGCGTGTGCTTTCAAGGCGGACACGCCAAAAGAGAAATCTATTTTCCGGCATAGTGTATTTGCCGGCGTTTTGTAATCTCATTTTACCGTGCCAAACGGGGTAAATATTATACAATGGGAGAATGAGGTTTTTTACCGTCTTATGAAAACCGCACGGCTGGTTTTGTGCCTTTTTCTTATCCCCCAGTTGCTTTTCGGCCCGTATCTGCAGGCCGAAACGCTGCCGTATCGGCTGGTGGACAGGGACAAGTATGACTTGTTTGAAGACGAGCGCAAAGCCAAAGCCGAAGAAGAGCTGATTATCCAAGACATCCCCGACGACGCCCAGCTGCTCAAATATACCAATGAATTTTGGCGTCAGGCCGTTACGGCGGTGGAGGGGGATTATACGCTGGATAAAGAGCCGGAGCCTATCCCGGATTTGACGCTGCTTAACCCCACCCTTTCTTTGCCGCTTTACGGCACCAATGTCGCCTTGACGGGGCGCTATGTCATCGGGTTTAAATTGGACGCCAAGCGCTATATGCAGGACGCCAACAATGACATAGAAGAGCGCAATACCCAGAGTTTTTCCTTGGAACAGCAAATGCAGCTGAAAATGCAGGGTAAAATTTTGGACCGCATTTTTGTAGATATTGACTATGACGATGAGAGGGAAGAGGAGAAAACCCTCTCTGTAGCCTACCGCGGCAAAGCCGGCGAGCTGGTGCAGTCTGCTGAATTTGGTGATATTAATTTGTCTTTGCCGCAGACGGAGTTTATTGCTTATGAGAAACAGCTTTTCGGTGCCAAGGTGCATTTGCAGCATAAAGATTTAGATGTCAATATCATCGGCAGCCAAACCAAAGGTACCAGCAAGCAGAAGCAGTTCGTCGGAAGCAGCGTGTTTGAAATTGTCACCATAAAAGACACCGATTATGTGCGCCGCACCTATTATGATTTGACTTTCGGCTCCAATACGCCCGCCGGTTCTAATTTGACGTGGGAAACCACTATCGGCAACATCGCCCCCGGCACCGAAGAGGTGTATATGGACACCAACACGACCGGCGGCGATTATGTGCCCGTTTCTTTGCAGGCGCGTGATTATAGCGATGATACGGCGGTTTATTCCGGCACGTTTAAGCTGCTGCAGCGCGGGGTGGATTACACGGTGGATTACAGCCGCGGCATTATCCAGTTTACTTCCGCCCGCACCGCCGCCAGCGTAATTGCCGTAAACTATCAAAATACTTCCGGCCAATGGCTCAGCCCGGATCAAACCCGCCCTTACCTGATTAAAACCGAAAACGAAAAAGGAATAGGCGGCTCCGTCTGCCCTTCAGACGCCAGTGCCAGCGGGCAGCTGGGCTGCCGTATGGAGATGAAAACTTTCTATAACATTGGTGCCCAGCAGATTACGCGCGATAACGGCAAAGGTAACTTTATGCTCAACTTGTTGGACGCCAACGGGCAGGACGTGGGCTCTACCGCCAGCCCGCGCCAGGTGTACCCTACCACCATAGATGTGGATTTTGACAAAGGCGTTTTTGAATTGCAAAGCCGCATGAACGACGACCAAGGCCTCTACAACCCCACGCCAACCTCTTCTAAAAACCGCACCTTTCAGGTGGAATATACTTCTACGGTAAAGACATATTTTGTAGAAGCGGGCATTGTAATAGAGTCCGAATCGGTCAAATTAAATGGTCAGCAGCTGCAGCGCAATAACGACTATTACATTGACTATACGTCCGGTTATTTAACCATTTACAACGGGGATAGAATTACGGAAGATTCCGTCATTGATATCACATATGATACGACGGGCGGCTCCAACTCCAATAACTCATTAATCGGCGGGCGGCTGGACTATAAACTTTTTGACAAAATTAAATTGGGCGCCACCGCCTTAAAAGAAGGCTGGGACCAGCCCGACTCCGTGCCGCAGGTGGGCAATTACGCGCAAGATTTGTTGGTTTACGGGGCCGACATTAATGCCAAAGATTTAAAGGTGACCCAAGACCTCTCTGTGGATTTCGGCGCAGAGGTAGCCCATAGCGTCAAAAATGAAAACGCCTACGGCTATGCCATGGTGGACAGTATGAACGAAACCAATGTGCAAACCTCCGGCAGCAATATCTTTTATGACTGGACCATAGCCGCCAACCCCAATGGCAACCCCGCTTTTATCAGCTCCGTAGCATGGGATACGCAAGAATTGCCAGTGCTGGAAATTAATCCGCATGCGGTGGGTACATATAATGAGAAACAACAGGTATTGGTCATCAATTACGACTTTACCAACATCATGACCAAGCGCGCGCCGGACGGCACTTCTTTAGAGGATCACGATGAAATTTCCTTGGTCTATCCGCTCAGTACCAGCGGGGTGGATTTGTCTGATAAAACATCTTTTGAATTGACCATGCTTGGCGAAGGCAAAACCACCGCCGCCCCGCAGATAGACATTACTTTTGGTAACATCAGCGAGCGGTCCGACTCTGCCAACCCGGCAGTGGTGCCCGACGGTCTGATACCAAACGGATATGGTATGTACACTTCCTGCAGCCCGGACACTCCCGCCCCCAAAACCGAAGATGTGAACTGCTTAAAAACGCTGGCCCCTAATGAGGACCAAGGCTGGTGGTTTGCCAACCCGGACGGCACGCTGGAGCGCTTTAATCCGTTTGTCAACAACCTCTACAACCCCGAACGCCAACCCAACGGTCGTATTGATACCCAGGATTTAAACGGCAACGGCAAATACGATGAAGAAGATATCAATGTGGGCGGACATTTTGGTTATAACGGCTTGGCTATTGACGGTCTGACGGACAGCAGCCTTTCCTATGACGGGTGGCAAACATTCACCAGCCCATTAAACATTGCAGAAGCCGATAAAAGCAACTGGACGGCGGTGCGTCACTTGCGTATTACGCTGAAATTAACAGAAGAAATGAAAGCACAGGGCCGCTATAAAGGTACGGTAAAAATTGCCAATGTGTCTTTGTCGGGTACAGCGTGGAACACGCTGGAAAGCGTCAACCCGGACCAGCTGGCCGTGTCGGGCATCAACAATGTAGACAACACCAATTATGTGCCTATTTTTGCAGAAAACAACGGCGACGGTTATGAAGTGTTCCGCTATTTATACGGCTCGGTGGCTCAATATAAAGAGCAGAACGATACCGCCAACATTATGGACCAAGCGTTGAACCTGACCTTTGACACCACCAGCGTTTATGATGACAGCCTCTACGCCAACCGCAATTTTAGTTCTATGGATTTTACGCAGCATAAAGAGTTCCGCTTTTTGCTCTATAGTAAGCCGTCTAATGCCGGCTCTGAGTTTTTCTTAAAAGTGGGTACCGATGAAAACTATGACAAAGTCATCGTCCCGCTGGATTTTGGTACGGCGCAGTGGCGGCTGATTTCTTTGCGCATGATAGACAGCGACGGGGACGGTATCGCCGACACATTGGAAAATGCCTCTGAAGAGGAATACGGTGTGCGAGTACTCAATAGACGCATCAACGGCGGGATTTTAAATTTCAAAAAAGTCAGTATGATTATGGCTGGTGTGGAGAAAGAAACAGACCCGGACAATACAGACCCCAGCAACCCCGCCGCTTATATTGGCACCGGCAGCAGCGGGGAAGTGTGGTTAAACGTGATTCATTTGGCAGAATCGGTCACTACGGAAGGCACGGCCTATAAGGTGGACGGCGTGGTGCGCCTAGATGGCTGGGGTAGTGTGGGGGCTAAGTATAAACATATGGACGGTACATTCCAAACCCCGCTGACGGTGGCCAAAGAGCAGGAAATTACGGAAGAGGAATATTTCTTAAATGTAGATAAGTTCCAGCATTTCCCGGTGAAAGCCACATTAAACCGCAGCACCACCATTACCCCCAACGTAACCGATACGGAAGATTATAACACCATCAGTTCTTTGGATAAAGGGACCGTAGAACGCCAACAGGCCAATGTGCGCGGGGATTTTATTAAAGACAATTTGCCTCAGGTCGGCCTGCAGTATACCATGGAACAGGTGGATTATGATTTGCTGCAGCGCAAAGACAAAGAGCAAACCTACGCCGTGAGCGTGACGCACAACACCCAGGGTGCGGTCAAGAGCGTAAACGCAGGGTATTCTTATACAGACACCACCATTGACTATGCCAAAGAAATGCACCTGGTGTCTGAAAGCAACTATAATACGCAGGAAGAAACCCAGCGCATGAATTTTAAGATGAATTATGAGCCGACCAAAAACTTTAATTTTACCCCCAGTTACAGCTTGACCCAAAGCAAAGAAGAGCGCACGAAATTTAAAGAAGCAGAGCCCGGCTATAACGGGCGCTACCCCAAAGGCATGAGTCAGAACGCCGGCTTTAACAGCACCTGGCGTATTGCCAAATGGCTGGCCCCGTCCGTAAGTTACAGCATTTCCACTACAGAAACAAATAACTTGACGGAAACGGTGTTTAATAGAGGCAAAGACAATGAAGAAATATATGACATCGGCCAACTCAAGAGCTTAAACCGCAATGCAGACGGCGGTATTTCGCTTACGTTAAACGGCAGCGAGATTTTGCCTAAGAGCAAACTGTTTAAAAACTTTGTCATTTCTTCCAGCTACCGCCTGCAGGACGCCGATTCCTGGAGCAATGTGGACGAAGATTTTGACGGAAGAACCGAGCTGTGGATTCGCTCTTCCCTCTCCGGCACCGGCAAACACGCCAGCCGCCAAAGCCTGATTTTGCGCGATACGATTACCTCGTCCCAGCGGTGGAGCCCTCTTTCAGAGTACAGCTTGGGCGGGCCGCTCTCTCCGCTTAAAACCATTTCGCTGCTTAATAACTTTACCCAAAGCGTCCAGCAGAATAACCAGACCGGCACCGAATACGAGTCCAAGAGCATGACGCTGCCGGATTTTGTATTTTCCATTTCCGATGTGGAAAAGTTCTTCTACGGCGGGCGCTGGATTAGCTCTACCAATATCAAACTGCGCTACAGCGAAGTGCAAAACACCACCGTAGACAGCGACGACCAAACCCAGCGCAAATACGGCGGGGATTTGCGCTTCCTGCTGTTTAATACCTTTGACACGGTGCTGATTTATGACCAACAGACTTCCCGCAAGAACGACTTAATAGCCGGGCAGAGCCTGGAATCTATAGACGGGGAAGACTTCTCCGCCCAGACTTCTTTCTATTTGGGCAACTGGCGTTTTACTCCCAAAATCGTCTACAGCAATTATGAAAAACGCTTGGTGCGCGGCACGCTTAGCGAAAGCAGCAAAGAAATAACCCCCAGCTTGAATGTGCGCCTGGACTTTAATTTGCCGCGCGGTATCAAGCTGCCCTTTATTAACCGCATGTACAACGCCACCAACCGCGTAATATGGAACACCACCATTGCCTATACCACCAAAGAGTCCCAGGTGGAAGTAAAAGACAACTATGATTTGCTGGATTTGACTTCTTCGCTGGACTATGAAATATCCCAAAACTTACGCTTAAATTTAGCCGGCAGCCTGCAATGGCTCAAACACGCCTATGTGGAAACCGAAGATTATATGGCCTACAGCTTGGCGGCCAATGTTACTATCCAATTTTAAACGTCTGCGCGAAGGGGTGCTGCATGTGCTTTTTCCGCGCACATGCTACAGCTGCCAGCGGGATTTGCCGTTTGGCTCTGCCGGCCCGTTTTGCGCCGCTTGCGCGGCGGCGGTGCAGCAAGTGGGGGCGCGCTATTGCCTCTCTTGCGGCAAGCCGCTACCGGACGGCGGGGCCCATTGCTACCATTGCCGCGGCAGCAAAGCGCGCGGTCGTAAATGTACGCTTATCCGCTCTGCGCTGGTATTTGGGCCGCAGGTACGCGCGGTGGTACATGCGTTTAAATACGCAGACCAAACTTATTTGGCGGACTTTCTGGCGGAATATATGGCACAAAGCTGGGCTTTGTATCCGGAACTGGCCCAGGCGCAGCTTTTGCTCCCGGTGCCGCTTCACCCGCGCAAACAGAAAGCCAGGGGATATAATCAGTCAGAGCTGTTGGCCCGGCAGTTAGGCGAAAAGTGCCATTTGCCGGTGGACAGCCGCTCTTTGGTGCGCGTGCGCAATACCCCCAGCCAAACGGGTTTTGGGCGGGAGGGGCGTTTAAAGAATATGAGTGGGGCTTTTGCTTGTATTTGTCCCGCCGCCATACGGGGCAAAACAGTGCTTCTTATAGATGATGTGGCCACTACCGGCGCCACGCTGGAGGGCTGCGCCGAGGCGCTGAAAGCCGCCGGTGCCAAAAAAGTAATGGCTTACACTTTGGCGCGGGAAATTTAGCCTGTCCCGCTGAAAGCCTACCCTGCCTTGCAGTAAACCGCTTGGCGCGAGCAATATAACCCGTCCCGCTGAAAGCTTACCCTGCCTTGCAGTAAACCGCTTGGCGCAGGAAATATAACCCGTCCCGCTGAAAGCTTACCCCGCCTTGCAGTAAACCGCTTGGCGCAGGAAATATAACCCGTCCCGCTGAAAGCTTACCCCGCCTTGCAGTAAGCTACTTGGCGCGAGCAGTATAGTCCCTCCCGCTGAAAGCTTGCCCCCTTTGCAGTAAACTGCAGATAGCGGCGGGCCGCTTTGTTTTAGGCTGGGGGCGGGGGATTTTTCTTGCCCCCCAAATACCCGCAGTACAGCCAAATATGCTTTAAGATAAGCGAGCTGGGTTTTTGTCGTTGGCGGAATAACAAAGACACAGCAGGGGCTAGCCCCCAAGGAGCACCGCGGTAAATAAAACCGCAAGAACTCCTTTCGTTTGGTGTCTTTAGCCTAAGCACCCAACGAGCGTTAGGGCAAACAACGCAGGCAGAAATCCGCCAGAGCATAAGCCTGGGCTTAGCCCCCAAGGAGCGCCGGGGTAAACAAAAGCGCATTGCCCTTTCGTTTGGTGTTCTTAGCCTAAGCTCCCAAGGAGTGCTAAAGCAAACAATACTGGCAAAAGTCCGCCAGAGTATAAGCCTAGTGTTGGGCCCGGGGCGGCGGTCTTTGGCTTAGGAAACAAGACCACCAGCCAACTGCTCGGTGGGGCCGCCGGATTTACAAAGCAGAGAGCTGGTGCGGTGTTGGTGCCCCGGTTGAAAATTACTATAATAAAATATATGGGCAACTTTTTGCTGTTTCTAACCAATTTAGCCTTTCCTTTTGCCGCGCTGGGCGTGTTGCTGGGCTTTGTCTTTTCGCCGCGCCGGCGGGTGCTTAAGACCCTGAAACAAGAATTAAAAGAGCGCTTTGCGCTGGAAGACCCTTCCGCCGTCCCCCAAGGGGCGCTGTGGGTGCATTGTGCCAGCGTGGGGGAAGTAAAATCCGTATCGGGGCTGCTTAAAGAGCTGAAGAAGTTTTATAAAAAAGAGTTGCTGGTTACCACCAGCACCGCCGCCGGCAAAGCCGAAGCGGAAAAAAACCCCGACATTGCCAAAGCTTTATTGGCGCCGCTGGATTTTTATCCCAATGTGCGGCGCTTTTTGCGTATGACCCGCCCGCACCGTTTGTTTGTGGTGGAGCGGGAAATCTGGCCCAATATGATAGCCGCGGCGGAAAAAGAACATATCCCCGTTATTTTGCTTAATGCCCGCATCTCCCGCAAAAGTACGCAGGCTTACCAGTATGTGCGCCCGCTGTTTCAAATGCTTTTCAGCCGTATCAGCCTGGCCTGTATGCAGGACGAAGACGGGGCCAAACGCTATGAGAGCCTCGGCCTACCGGCGCAGTGCATAGCGGTGTGCGGCAATGTAAAATATGACACTTTAAGCGATAAACCTGCTAAACTAAAAGAAGCGAAAGCTCTAATTAAAAAACTGGGTTGGGATAAGTCCCCGGTGTTGGTGTGCGGCAGCACGCACCCGTTGGAAGAAGAGCTGATTTTAAAAGCGGCCCCGGCCTGGGCGCAGCAGGGGATTAAAGTTATTTTTGCGCCCCGCCATTTGGAGCGCCGGGAAGAAATACAGGCCGCACTGAAGAAACAGCCGCTGGCTTATGCTATGCTTAGCGATAAAAAACTGCCCAAAAACTGTATGCTGCTTTGCGCAGACACCATGGGGTTTTTGCAGTCGCTGTATGCTTGTGGGGATTTGGCGTTTGTAGGGGGGAGCATCGCCCCGCGCGGTGCGCATAATTTGCTGGAGCCCGCCATACTGGGCAAAACCGTTTTGTTTGGAAAGAGTTTCCACAATACCCCGGACACGGCGCATGCGCTGCTGTCGCGCGGCGGGGGGGTGTTGGTGGCGGAAAGCAATTTTCAGCAGACCGTTTCCCGTCTGTTTAAGGAACCGGCTGTGTTGGAGAATATGGCCGCCAAAGCGCGGCAAACGGCCCTGAGTTTTAAAGGGGCCACCCAAAAAATTATGGAAGCGGTGAATAATTATGAACGAAAATCAGCCTAAAATTTTGGTGGTACGGCTCTCTTCGCTGGGTGATATCGTGCTCTCGTCTCCGGTGTATAAAAATTTAAAAGCCAAATGGCCTAATAGCCACATTACGCTGTTGGTAAAGCCCCAATTTGCGCAAGTGTTGGCCGGCCACCCCGACATTGATGAAATTATGGTGGCCAAAAAGGGCCTTTGGGCCAATGTGCGCCAGGTGCGTGCGGGGCATTTTACCCACTACTTGGATTTGCATTCCAATTTAAAAAGCATTTTAATCGGGTTTTTCAGCCGTATCCCCAATAAACTGCGCTACAGCAAAAACCCGGTGGCCCGCCGCCTTTATGTGAAATTTAAAAAGAATTCCCCAGTGCTGGAAAAACACACCCTGCAGCGTTATTTGGAAACGCTTAAAGGCTGGGACGTGCCGGTGCAATATACAAACCCCGAATTGGGGGACTGGGCGTATAAACACGCCAATTTGGAAGGCAAAAAAATTAACAAAATCGGTATTTTCCAAACATCATTTATCGGAGACAGCGTGCTGACCACCCCGCTGATACAAAAAACCGCCAAGCTGTTTCCGGACACCAAGATTGTAGTCATCACCCGCCCGCAGACGGAAGACATTTTCCGCCCGATGAAAGAGGTGGACCAAATTATCTTAAATGACAAAAAAGGCTGGAATAAAATCTTTGGCGTGTGGAAAACCGCCAAAGCCATTAAAGAATCCGGCATAGACATTTTGCTGGTGCCGCACCGCAGCTTCCGCAGTGCGCTGATTGCCTGGCTCAGCCGCGTGCCCATACGCATTGGGTTCACTTCCAGCGAGGGCTGGTTCTTGTATACCAAAACGATTCCGTTTAACTGGATGATACACGACGCGGAGAGAAACCTTTCTCTGCTGCACGGCATTGTCAAAGAAAATTTCAAAGCCGAAAAGCTGAATATGCGCTATGCCCCCTCGGCAGAAGAAAATGTGGCCCGCCTGATGAAAGATTTTAACCTGGAAGGCAAAACCTTGGTAGGCATTCATCCGGGCTCTGCCTGGCCGACCAAATGCTGGCCGTTTGAGAACTTTGCAGAGCTGATCAGCCGTATTGAAACGGAGCTGCACTTGCAGACGGTTATTGTGGGCGGCGGCAAAAAAGACGCCGACCTGGGGGAGAAACTTTGCCAAATCTCCCAGGGGCACTGCGCCAACTTATGCGGCAAGACCAGCCTGGCCGATTTGATGGCGCTGATGCCGCACTTTAAACTTTTTATTACCAACGATTCCGGCCCGATGCACATTGCCACCGCTTTTAATGTGCCTACGCTGGCTATCTTCGGCCCGACCACGCGCGAGCTGGGCTTTTTCCCTTACGGACACGGACACCGCGTACTGGAAGTAAAGGGCCTGGACTGCCGCCCCTGCGCTTTGCACGGCGGGCGCAAATGCCCCAAGGGCCATTTTAAATGCATGCGCCTGATTACGGTAGATGATGTATTTAAAAATGTAAAAGAAATGCTGCAGGAAAATGGCGTCATCAAGTAAATCTGTCTAAAGCTAAAGCGGGCATACCAGTTAAAAGGTATGCCCGCTTTTTTCTATCTGCCAGGGAGCGAAAGCCTGTTGCTGAGCATAGAAAGAGATAAAGGCGCCCCTTTTGTCCGAAATGATAAGAGGAAGAGCAACTTTGCACAACACTATACTGCGTTGTAGGCTGGAGACACAAAAAAGGGTTGACTTTTTTTTTGATAAATTTTGCATATGAGCAAAATTTATCAAAAAATTATTTCCCGTTTTAAAGACCCCGCAAGACGCAATTTTAGCGGGTTTACGCTTGTTGAGCTTTTAGTGGTGGTACTGATTATTGGCATTTTGGTGGCTGTTGCATTACCCCAATATGAAAAATCTGTAGAGAAAAGCAGAGCGGCAGAAGCGGTGGTTTTCTTCCGTACGATTGCTGAGGCGGAAAAAAGATATTATATGGCAACTGGTGAATACACCGATGATATCAGTGCATTGGATATATCCTTTCCCGGCAGTACGGTTACCTATATGGGGACAAAAGGTTTTCAAACAAAAAATTTCCTTTGCCGGCCGGCTTGTGGAGCTAATTCCGCTGTAACAACCTGTTGGATGGATACATTGGCTACCTGCCAGCGTTTGCCTAGGAATACAACATATGCTATTTCTTATTTAAATGACGACAATATCGTGTGTCGTTATTATAATGATAAAGGCAAAAAGATTTGTCAAACATTTGGGACCCAAAAAGACAAAGATTATGTGTTTTAAAAAAGCCGCTCTTTGAAAGAGCGGCTTTTTTATGGTTGACGGCCCATACCCCAGATTCTGTCAGGCGTTTACACACCTGTGAGAGCCATTACTCTAAGCGGCCTACTCTGCCTCTGACGCGGGACACGTATGGGCATATTTGGCCTTGCTCCCTGCGGGGTTTGCCCTGCCGCACGCGTTGCCTTGTGCGCGGTGCGCTCTTACCGCACCTTTTCACCCTTGCCCGAAGGCGGTATGTTTTCTGTGGCACTTTCCGTCCGTACGGATTTTACCCCGTACGGCCCCTGCTTTCGCAGGGCGCATTTCCCTGTGGAGTCCGGAAGTTCCTCCTAAGGCACTTAAGCCAAAGGCGGCTCTCTGGGCCGTCAAATGGATAACCGGCGCTTATCATTTATGCAAGCCGGTATTAAAAATCTTCAAAGAGCGAGGGCTGTGCCGCTGGCCCGGCTTTTTTCTTAGCTGCGCTTGGACGGGCGGCCTTTGCCCTGCTGGGGGCCGCCTTTTGGGGCGCGTGGGTGGCTGGCTGTTTCGTGCCGGCTGCCGGGTTTTGGCGCGGCGAAAGCGGCTGTTTTAAAACCGGTTGCTGCCCCGGGTCCTGCGTTTCATGGCGGACAATTTCCACCGCCACGCCGTTGACGGTATTCTCTTGCGGTGTGGGTAGTGGGGCAGAGGCGGGGAAATTTTGAATGGGGTTAAACCCCACCGACTGCTTTAAATCCATCGCTTTATTGGCCAGAGCGTCCGGCTCTTTGTTTAAGTGGCGCAATACGTGGCGAATTTGAATGGTAAACGGACGCGCCAGCGCGCGTATTTCCTGCATGCGCGCCGCCAAATCCGGGTGTTTGATTTTATATTCGCCCAGGTACTGTTTGACCAACAGCAACGAGTCTGAAATAATTTCTAAATCAGTAGCGCCCAGCTCCGCCGCTTTAATTAGCGCCAGCTTCAGTGCCGTATATTCGGCCTGGTTGTTGGTGCAGTGGGGCATGAAGTACCCTTCCTGGGACAAAATCTGGCCGTTTGGGTCTTTAATAACAAATGCCGCCGCCCCCGGGCCGGGGTTTCCGCGGCTGCCGCCGTCTATATTAATAATTACGCGCATAAAATTATTTTACCAAATACAAACTATCCCCGTATGTTTGGGTGGGGCGTGCGGGGCAGGTCACTCTCCATATGTTTGTGCCAAAGAGCGGGCTAATAGGCAAGAAGCGGGGAAAGAGTGGCAAGAGATAGTCCGAATAATCTGGCCCCTGTATAAGTCTGCCTCTGCCGCAATGCGTAATATACATAAAAATAAAGCGGTTAAGGGGAATATATAGAAATACTCTGTCAGTGGCGGACAAGGCAAAGGGGCGCCGTCTCGGAGAGAAAGAAAGTTTCCTGCGGGAGAAAATGGATTGGTATAATAAACATATTGCGGACGGAGGAGATTATGTTTAAAAAATTGTTTCGTTTCGGTTTGCTGCCGCTGGTGGCGGCGGCCATTATTTTGGGCATAGTATGCGGGCTGTTTTTCCCAACCTGGCTGGTGCGGATATTTGTAACGTTTAACGGCCTGTTTGGGCAATTTTTGGGTTTTGTAGTGCCGCTGCTTATTTTAGGGTTGATTGCACCGGGTATTGCCGAGCTGGGCAAAGACTCCGGCCGCCTGCTGGTATTTACCGTTTTGCTGGCGTATGGGTTTACGTTGTTTGCCGGTTTTTTTACATTTGGGGTGGCGGCGCTGGCTTATCCGTTTGTGCTGGACCCGGCGGCGTCTTTGGTGGCTTTTGCCACCCCGCAGGAGCTGGCGGCCTATTTTACGTTGCCCATTCCTCCTTTGATGGACGTGACCACCTCTTTGGTGTTGGCGTTTATGCTGGGGCTGGGGCTGGCTTTTGGCAAAGGGGAAACTTTGAAGCACGCCATGTATGACTTTCGGGAAATTATTCACAAGATAATCAGCGCGGTGATTATTCCGCTGCTTCCGCTGTATATTTTCGGCATATTTTTAAATATGACGGTCAGCGGGCAGGCGGCCTCCGTGCTGGCGGTGTTTGCCAAGATTATCGTACTGATTTTTATTATTACGCTGGTTATTTTGTTTGTCCAGTTTGCCATGGCCGGCGCGGTCAGCGGGCAAAACCCGCTTAAAATGCTCAAGACCATGCTGCCGGCTTATTTTACGGCGTTGGGCACTTCTTCTTCAGCGGCGACCATTCCCGTTACCTATAAGCAGGTCCAGCAGCTGGGGGTGGAAGAGGATATTGCCGGCTTTACGGTGCCGCTGTGCGCTAATATCCATATGTCTGGCAGTACCATTAAAATTACCGCCTGCGCGATGGCGATTATTTTGCTCACAGGCGGGCAGCTGCATTTTTGGCAGTTTGCCGGATTTATCTGTATGCTGGGCGTGTCTATCGTGGCGGGGCCTGGCGTGCCGGGCGGGGCGATAATGGCTTCGTTGGGGGTGCTGCAAAAAATGCTGGGGTTTAATGAGGAAATGCTGGGGTTGATGATTGCTTTGTATATTGCTATGGACAGCTTTGGCACCGCTTGCAACGTAACGGGCGACGGGGCCATATCGGCCATCATTAATAAAATGTACAAAAAACAAAAATAGACTGTTAATTTAATAGTGGCGGTGCAAGACTTTTTAAAAGGTCTTGCGCCGTTTTTTTTTTTTATTAAATTTGTCTATGAACAAAATTTATCAAAAAATTATTTCCACTTTCGAAAACCCCGTAAAATGCGTTTTAGGCGGCTTTACATTGATTGAGCTTTTAGTGGTAGTACTAATTATTGGCCTTTTAGCGGCTGTTGCCTTGCCACAGTATAAAAAAACAGTTGCTAGAGTAAAAACAGCCCGTGTTTTGCCGTTACTGCGTAGTTTGGCAGAAGCGGAAGAACGCTTTTATATAGCAAATGGCTATTATGCTACAGACATAGAAGATTTAGATATTAGTACAGAGCTTTCTTTGCAAGATGGAAAAGGGGCCCGTTGGGTGGTTAGCTCTGCCGGGCTGCAGGCTACTTTTAATTATATGACGGATATCCCCGGCCTGGGATATTATTTCCGTTATGGGGATACGGCTCATCCGATAAAGGGTAAGTTTTATTGCAATGGCTATGATTCTGATATAAAAGCTTGGGTATGTTCTTCTTTGGGAGAGCCTGTTTATGAGTGGACCCCTTGGTTCACTTTCTGGTAAAGACGACGAAACTATTGCAAGCATTTCCGCTAGTGCTGGCAGAGTGGTTTATTTATAGAGAGGGAGCTTTTATTGTGTTTTGTGCGCTTTTTTCGGGATTTTATTTAATGAAAACCCCCGGCTTAGCCGGGGGTTTTTATGTGCAAATGACAGGGAGTGATTACACCAAGCCCTGGTCAATCATGGCGTCGGCCACTTTGATAAAGCCTGCAATGTTGGCCCCGGCCATATAATTGCCTTTCATGCCGTATTGCTCTGCGGCGGCTAAGCAGCTGTCGTGTATGCTGTGCATAATGCGCTGGAGGTATTGGTCCACTTCTTCGCGCGTCCAATAAATGCGCATACTGTTTTGCGTCATCTCTAGGCCCGATACCGCCACGCCGCCGGCGTTGGAGGCCTTGCCGGGAGAGTAGAGGATTTTGGCGTTTTGGAATACGTCAATAGCACCCGGCGTGCAGGGCATGTTGGAGCCTTCCGTCAGGCAGATACAGCCGTTTTTGACCAGCGTTTTGGCGTCTTCGGTGTGCAGCTCGTTTTCGCACGCGGTCGGACAGGCAATTTGACAGGGGATATCCCATGTTTTTTTGCCCGGGCGGAAGTGGGCACCTTTAAATTTTTTGTCATATTCTTTCAAGCTGCCGCGGCGCACAAACACCAACTCTTTAAGATAGGCCAGTTTTTCTTCGTCTACGCCGTTTTCGTCGTAAATGCTGCCGTCGTAATCCATAAAGCCTACCACTTTGGCGCCCAGCTGGGTCAGCTTTTCAATGGTGTAAATACCCACATTACCCGTGCCGGATACAATGGCGGTTTTGTTTTTTAAACTATCCCCACGCGTAGCCAGCATATTTTGGGCAAAATAGGCCACGCCGTAGCCGGTGGCTTCCGGGCGCAGCAAGCTGCCGCCCCAGTTGGGTTTCTTGCCGGTAAAAGCGCCGGTAAAGTCATTGGTCAGTTTTTTGTACTGCCCAAACATGTAGCCGATTTCGCGCGCGCCGCAGCCCAAATCTCCGGCGGGGACGTCGGTGTGATAGCCGATGTGGTGATAGAGCTCATTAATAAAAGAGTGGCAGAAGCGCATGACTTCATTGTCGCTTTTGCCGCGGGTGTCAAAGTCAGAGCCGCCTTTGCCGCCGCCCAGCGGCAGGGTGGTTAATGAGTTTTTGAACGTTTGTTCAAAGGCTAAAAATTTCAAAGCGTCTTGGTTTACCGTTTCATGAAAGCGAATGCCGCCTTTGTAGGGGCCCAAGGCGCTGTTGTACTGAATGCGGAAGCCGCGGTTGACATGGATATGGCCCTGGTCGTCTCTCCACGGCACGCGGAAGATAATCATGCGCTCAGGCTCTAAAATACGGTCCAAAATGCATTCTTTAATATAAATGGGGTTTTGCTCTAATACAGGAGCGAGGCTGCCTACTACCTCGTGTACGGCTTGCTGGAACACTTTTTGCGCCGGGTCGCGCTTGGCTAGACGAGCTAGAAAATCTGCGGTATATTGTTGAATGTCCATAAGTTCTCCTTAGGGCGGGGCCCTACTTTTATTATAGCAACAAATGGCGCGAAAGCAAGCCCCACCTGCCCGACGGGAAAAGAGGGCGGCTTGCAAATGGGCGGGAATATGTTATGATATAAAAAGTTAGTTAACCTTAATCTGGGGGACCTATGGGCAAAGTATTAAGTTCCAATATGGAAGATTATCTGGAGGCTATTTCTTTGGCGGCTGGAGAGGACGGCTGCGCCCGCGTAACAGATGTGCGTGATTTGTTAGGCGTCAAAACCCCCAGCGTAACCGGTGCACTGCGTGTGCTGGCGGAGGGGGGGTATTTGAAGCATGAGCCCTACCGCGGGGTTACGTTAACCGCCAAAGGCCGCCGTACCGCGCAAGACGTACGCCGCCGGCACGGTATATTGAGCGCTTTTCTGACAGATGTGTTGGGAGTAAATGTAAAAACAGCCAATATAGACGCCTGTAAAATGGAGCATACCATCAGTAAGGAAACCTTAGAAAAACTGCACGATTTTCTGCATAAATATACGGGGCGCAAACATCGCCACGCACGATAAGAAAATATTTATTCCGACCGTAAAAATTTAAAAAGATTGCCTGACAAAACCGCAGTTTATATTTTTGTTGGCCATGGAG